>JACNGQ010000327.1 GCA_014384025.1 Planctomycetota bacterium
AGCATAGAGGAAGAAGAAAACGAAATATTTCCTGAGGAACCCGAACCTATTATAGACTTTGATGCCATTTTTGTGCCCGACAACTTCCAAAGAGTGGCGATGATTGCTCCCCAGTTGACCTATCACGACGTCTTGAATGTTCTATTAATGGGAACAAGCCTCTGGCAATCTCCCCAACTAATAGAATTGGCGAAAAATTATATCCAGGGCGCCATTTTCACTTCGGGTTTCTTTGAAAAATCAGGGTTCCCCGGTGTCAAAGAATTTGTGGAAAATTATAAATCGAATTTTGATTCTGATCCAGGGCTTTTAGCAGCTTGCGGCTATGATACTGTTAGACTGTTAGAAAAGGTCCTGGCAGGGGATGAGATACGCACAAGAAGGGATGTCCAGATGGCCTTGTTTAAACTTCACGGCTTCAAAGGAGTTGAAGGAGAAATATCTTTTGACTCTCAAGGGGAAGTAAAGAAAGAACCACTTTTATTGACCATTCACGGCAATCAAATGGTTCTATTTCACTAAAAGGAGCTGGTTTTAATGAGAGTGACCCGTGGCACCAACCCTGTTAAGATCGAATTTTTCATAAAATATGCTTTCAAAGTAACTGTTTGCGGTTTCCAGCAGGTCAATAATCCCATCTCAACCTCACTCCCACCTTGCTGCCCCCCCTTTGGTTCGTACCACCCTCCATCTTGACATTGGGAAGTAACTCGACTTCTACGGTGGCAGAGGTTCCCAAGTCCCCCTTTGTACCTTGCTCTACTTCGACATACACCCCTTCGGCCACGTATTTCCCGACGCTTACTGTAGTTTCGGTGGAATCACTATCAGCTTCGCCGAACTTGAACACGTCGATGCCCAAAGTGCGACGCGTGGCATCCAGAATGCCCCCTGCTCCTCCTGACCCACTTAACGTTGCAATGGCAGAGGCGAGTTGGAGACTCTGCGCGGGTGTAATGTCCTTGGCATCTTTTCCGAACAGCACTCGTGCTCCGATCTCCGACTGCGGCATGGGCGGTAGCGAGGTGAGTTCGATCTTTGGCTGAGAAACCGAACCGGTAAGCATGATTATGGCCGTGAGTCCCGTAGCCTTGTACTCCGCCGCGAGATTGAGAATGGGATCGAAATCCTGCGTACCTGCAAATCTAACGGATCCGCGCTTAAGCTCAAAGGACTTACCCATCAAGGAAAAATGGCCGCGTACCGGTTCAAAAACGCCCTTAACAATAGGCGCATCCATCGTACCCGTCACCTTTAGCTCTCCTTTACACTCGGAATCCAGCCCCGAACCCCGAACAAATGCTTTGCCCGGTACGGAAATTATTAGATCCAGCCCCACAAATCCCGGACCAGACCCGCTGGCCTTTGATTGGCTTTTTTTAGGCTGTCCGTCCGGTCGGTTGATTTCCTCGACGTCCAGTTCAACGAATCCCTGGCGCAGATTATTGACGAGACTCAACTCTACTTCTTTGGTGACTACTTTTCCGTTTAGAAGGATGTCGCGCAGGGATCCTTTTAGCGCAAGGTTGCCGCTTGCCCGCACCTTCAAATCGTCTCGCGCTACGAGTAACGTGTCGTTGAAATCCAACTGCACATCCATGGGGAAATCCTCTGCCAGATTAAGGTCGATGGCCCCATGACCCTGAATGCGCCCATCACTACCGTCGCTGGCCACCAACTTCTTGAGCATCAGTTGGTCGCGATCGCCATCGATCCTCAATTCAACGTTCGAAAACGTGGTGCCTGTGATGATGTTTTGGTACTGGCCCTGAGTCAGGTCGAAATGACCTCTTACACGGAATGCGTTCAATGTCCCGCCAAGATCCAGCACAAGGTCGCCATGACCCGCAAAACGGTCTTCGTTCGTAGTCAGTAGATCCCAAATGGGTTCAAGTTCCCCTCTCCAGGTCACCTTTCCATCAATCGGCGCGTCCTGAGGTAAATGAAGCGCCAGCGATTCCGGTTTGAGCCTCAAGGGCAGGTTTGCTTCCAGGCTTACGTTTGTCTCCGCAAGGCAGTTGATTTCACCGGTCAACTGCAAATGGCCATCACTCCATTTACCCTTCGCGTACCCTGCAAAAGACGGGACGTCATGGATGATGGTAGTCGTCGGGCGCATATCCACTACCTTAAGGTTAAACTGGCCAGACGGTGATGTTCGGGATCCCGAGATCTGTATATGACCCGAGAGTATGCCGGACACATCAGCACCTGGTGCAACGATCTTGGCTGCGGCCAATGGGAAATTCGTCACATCGAGTGTCCCTTCGATATTGTCTCCAGTAATGCGCCCATTGGCCGAAATCTGCCCATTCGCAACGCACAACGTTAGGTCTGTGAACGCCATTCGGTCAGGGCCCAGCGTTAAACGGGCAGGTTTTTCAAGTTCAATAGTCTGTCCCGTCACCAAAGCATCGAGTCTGGAGAGAATAAATTCGATGTCCTGCCCCTCTCGTGAATAGTCACCGGTAAGATCGAGTCTGAATGGTCCATGCAGATTACCCGTGATCCCTGTCCTGATGGTAACATGTGTAAGACCATCGAGGTCCCCGTAGAAAGACAACGTAGGAAAACGCGCATCAAGGAATTTTACATCTTGCGCTTCAAACTTGATCCAGCCCTTTGGGATACCCAGCAAGTCCGTAACTCGTGTTGACACATTGATCGTTGCGAAATCTACTGTTTTGTCCTCCTTTACAGCCATTGCCAGATCGTTAGCGTTTAGTGTCATCTCGGCGTTTTGCGACCCACCCTTGCCACTCAAATGGAGCGCAAGGGCCGCCGTTCCTGACACCTCCCGGCCGAACCAATCCGACCATGCCGCCAGAGAGGATAACTGTCCAGCCAGAGAACCAGTCACAGGTCCGCCTTTCAACGGAACCATTAAGCCACCGGTGACTTTTGTTCCCCTTGATTCGACTACAAATTTGTTCAACTCGAGTTTTGCTGTGTCGAGGAAGGCAAAGTTTGTCGCAGCCCGGACGTTCCTGAAACGGCCGTCGCAGAGTGACATGGACACATGCCCATGGGGTTTCTCCGCGAGCCTGACTGCCTCAAGACACGCCTCCAGGGTACCCAGATAGATACCATCGATGGTCAGGGCCGGTGAAGATATCTGTGCCGACAGGGAGGGGTCGGCGAGTGTTCCGCCAATGTCGCCTTTGATATCCAGTTGGCCTGAGAGGGACAATCCTACCGTGTCAGAGAAATCAGCAAGTCGAGGGACTTTCAGCCGATAATGCCCGTCGAGGCTATGAGAATCTGGGATGATTGATAAACCCCCGGAGAGGGTACCTGCCTTACTTTTTATGATAACATCTCGAATCGTCCACTCATCATCGGGACCCAAAACCAGGTTGCTGCCCACAGACACCTGCGGACCCAATAACCTGTCTAAGTCAGCATTACCCAAGGAGAAGCCGTCGAGTTTACCGGTCAATACACAATTCGCACGAATAAAGGGATTCGCGTCAGGCCGGTGATACTGCCGCTGAAAATCGATCTCGAATACACCCTCGAATCTCCCTATTGATATAGTATCCACCACCAGCGAGTCGGCAATCACATCAACCGAGATATTGGGCTGCTGTAATGGTCCTGTCAATTTAGCATCGAGATGGATCCCGCTGGTGGAAAGAGGCGTGACATAGGCATTCACGCAGTCGATACCCTGCTGGGTTAGTGTGATAGTGAGCTTTAGATCAGCATCTCGACCTTCGAGTTCTCCGGAAACGCCCACAGTCCCAAGTTCATTCGAGATGTCGACCTGACGAAGAGCGACGCCCTTGTTCGTGAAATCCATTGACCCATCAAGTGTGAGTTTATCCGCCAAAATTGACCGCAACGGTTCATCGAAGACTCGTGAAACATCGGCGTGCCCGTCTACCTTCAACGTCGATTTATTCACGACATCCAGAGCGAGTTGCATGTCCAGAGAAGCAAGATCTTCTGCCCGGATCCGTAAGACCCCGTGCCAGTCGTCGAGTGATCCGTCACCACTGGCTTGGATAGACAACGAAGGTAGGCCAGCAAGGTCGAGAGCTCGGGCCAATGTCCCACCTACGGGCTCATTCATGGAAAACTGAACACCGAGACAGTTTGATTTCGGTTGGAATTTTGCGTCGAGTTGGGCGTGACCAGGCACACCGTCCGTGCGCTCTACATCTACCTTTGTATGTACAATGCCATGTACCTCGACCGTTGTATTACCGAACGCTCGAAACGCGACGGCCTCGCCCAGAACAGGTTTTTCTAATGATGCGTCTTCTAATGAGAAGCTGTCGATGGCGATACGCAGCGGCAGACGAGGCCAGTAAAATTTCACCGGGATGCGTTCATCTTCCTGCACAGGGGTTCGGGTCATATTAAATCTAGAAAGATTTAGATTTGTGATGAGAAAAACGCCGTCAAGCAATGCAGAAGGCTGCCAGTCTATCGCAACGGTACTTAATCGAAGCCATTCGCCGTCCTTGTCGCGCACAGTCAGCCTCTCGATCTCGATGTGGTGAAAAAGATCACCGTCCAGACGATGGATAATAATCTCCATTCCACCGGGTGTGCCCATTTTTTTATTCAGAAAGTCCACCAGACGGGCTCGACCCGCATCGGTCTGAAGGAGCGCATAGGCCGACAACAAGAGCACACATCCTGCGCCTATCACAACGGCGAAGGAAAGCGCTCCCAAACGCAGTATTTTGGTCCACGGAAATATCATTTAAAATGCCTGACCAATGCTGATGTAGAACTGCATAGAATCATCGATGCCCTTACGGGAGTTGAGCGGGAAACCGAAATCCAGTCGCATTGGACCGACCGCTGTGAAATACCGGACACCAACCCCAGCCGCCCACTGTAGATCGCTGGAGATGTCCGGAAATTCGTCGTCATAGACATTCCCTCCCTCAAGAAATATAACACCGCCAATAGTGTCAGTTAGCTTTATGCGAAGTTCGGTGCCGATTTCAAACAGCGAACGACCGCCGAGAGGCGTCTTATCTGGATCCAGCGGCCCTACGGATTGGAATTCATAACCACGGATGGAGGCACCGCCACCGGCATAAAATCGTTTATTGGCTGGTAATGTACTGGTTTCTTCACCCACGATGGAGCCGAGTTTAGCCCTGCCGGCAAAGATGAAACGCCTGCCTTCGTCCGGCGCATAGTATCCGGTTCCCGACATTTCGCTAATAAGGAAAATCGTGTCGCCTGCCCCTTCTCCCTTTCCGCTATACGGCCTGAGCGACAGCCGTATACGGGTACCCTCTGATGGGTCGAGCCGGTCATTGGATGTATCGCGGTTTCCCTGTATGTCAAGACCAAAAAGAAAGAAATCCCGGGTACCCTGTAAATCAGAAAGGTTGCTAAATTCAACAGGAAACCCGGCAAGTATTCTCCACTCTTTGTTAATGGGTCTTTCCAATCCTCCAAAGTACCGGGTCAGCGGTCCCTTGTAGGCAGGGGTATCCTCGTGTGCCAATGCCCCGTTAACCAGCAGGTTCTGATGTTGGTGCAAGAAGTTGGGCTTCACGAAACTCGCGTCAAATTCCTGCTTGATCTCCCCGATTTCCGTTGCCAGGGTAAGTCGTTCCTGTCGTCCCAGCAGATTTCGATGTTCCCAGAAGGCTTCCACAGCGAATCCTTCGTCGGTGGACCATCGACCGGCCAACCCGATAGAACGGTGTTTTCGCTTGCTCACCCGAATAGTGACTGGCAGCATTCCCTCCTGGTTGAGTTGATTGGGACGTTCAATGGCCACCGTCGCAAACAGACCCGTACCCAACAGCAGGTCACGCAATTTATTTACCTTTCTTCGATCGAAAATATCGCCTTTGTTCCAGGGCACGAAACTTTTGATATAGTCTGTATCGATATCCGTTGTCTCTTCTACAATTAAGGAACCAAATCGGGCCGTTTCACCGGGCTCAATCTGAATCTTGACCGACATGCTATTGTCGCCATGATCCACGACTACCTTTTGATCGATGATTATTGCCAGGGGATGGCCAATTCCGGCCAGCGTTTGAAGCAATCTTTTCTGCGCATCTACTATGAGTTGCGTGCGAGCCGGGTTTCCCAACGACAACCCGACGTCTACAGATTCCCGGGGGAGCCCGCCGGTATCTGAGCCTGGCCCAACATACTCGATCAAGTATTGTTTGGTATGGTATCTCGGCCCTGTGTCGACATCAATGAAGACTTGGACTGGTCGTTGTTTTGCCTCGATGCGATAGGTCAACTTCCCATCGTAATAGCCCTCCGAGCGCAATACTTTTTGAAACGTGTCAAGGTCGGTCCGGACGCGTCGTTCCAGCGCGACCAGTGTGGGCGGCGGATGATCATTAAGAGCGATTAACTGGGACGTAGCCTTGAAAATCGACGTAAGGTTCTTGTCTTTTAGATCAGTAAATTCCGTCCGATATGAGATAGTGTCTTTATCCACTGCGCTCACGGAGTTACTATCTGGTACGCCCTCAGCATTAGCACTGTCATGTAAAAACAGCGATAAGACAAGCATACACACGCCCAGGATGGATATACTTCTTGTATCTATTTTAGTATGTATCATTTTTCATATAATGTAGTAAAAAACTCCTTTATACTCAATTCACCAAGGTCTTACCATAAAATTTCATTATTATATTCGCGACAAATATGGCCGGGAAGTTGATTGAAGCCAAAAAGGACGACACAGATTGTGGCGAACGTAAAACGACCCTATGATCCCGAGTTTCGCAAGGATCTCACGATGTCATTGCGAGGAGCAAAGAGACGAAGCAACCTCTTCACTAAAAGATTACTTCGCTATCGCTCACAATAGGCAAGGGCGTGAAGGGCCATAACCCGAATAAGTGGCTCATCAGTCGTTTTTTCAGCTGTGTGGTGAGACTGGAAAGCGTTCTCGAATTCAGAGGGTTCTTTGTTTTTAGGCTTTTTCAGCCTCATACTAATTGTGGTTTTGTTTCAATCCTTGTTTTAGTGGAATCCTTTCTTCAATCTTATTTGGCCGGATTTATCTGTGATACCGTCTTGTTAGAACATTTTTCAGAGACCGATAATTGCGCGGTTTTGCCATTTAAACCCCTCATTATTGCGATTCACCTCCCTTCCGGAGTTTAGTTAACATATTAATTTTTAATCAAAAAACTCTTAAATACTTTTTTCGCAAATATTTCGATAACAACAATACGGGCACCGCTGCTTATATTTAGTCGGTTTTGGATACCTGCAAAGCTGAAC
>JACNGQ010000216.1 GCA_014384025.1 Planctomycetota bacterium
TGATATGGGAAATATAAAAGGGATAGAGGCCCTTTTTGAGAATATCGCCGCTGAAAAAAACGGCATAGATATTCTCGTTAATTGCGCAGGTACGACCATTCGCGGGCCGAGCGAAGATGTTGACCTTGAGACCTGGAACCATGTTATCGAGGTGAATCTTACGGCCACGTTCGTGATCTCTCAGGCCTTCTGCCGGAATCGAAGGCTGGTTGAAAAAGGCGGCAGGATTATCAATATCGGCTCGCTTACATGTCACGGCGGAAGGCCGACAACCGCGGCGTATGCAAGCAGCAAGGGCGGCCTGCTTTCACTGACGAGAACATTGGCAGTGGAGTGGGCAAAATACGATATCAACGTAAACGCCATCGGGCCCGGCTATATAGCGACAGAACTCACTGAGCCGCTCTGGACTAACGACGAATTTAATAAGTGGGTCCTTTCAAAGACTCCACTCGGGCGATGGGGAAAGCCTGAAGACCTCGCGGGGACGGCTGTTATGTTGGCTTCAAAAGCGGGTGATTTTATCACGGGGCAAATCATATATGTCGATGGCGGCTGGCTGGCTTTGCTATAGAACACTGTGCTCTTTTTAGAAAACCACAAAACATATTTTAAGGAGAAAAGCGATGATTAGAAACCGTCAACAAAACACTGTATTAGTCTTTATCCAACTTGTAATTTGTATCGTTTTAATCGCAGGTCTGTGCGGCTGCAGCTCGTTCGTCAAATCGAGTCAACCTGAGCGGACGGTTTGGCTGTCATCACTGGATCTGGAAAAGATGACGTCCGGCTGGAGCACACCTCAGAAGGACAAATCTATTCAGAGCAAGCCGCTACGAATCGGCGGCATTCAGTTCGAAAACGGCGTAGGGACACATGCCAACAGCGTTATGCATGTTGATTTGAAAGGAGCCTGCCGGAGATTCTCCGCTTATGTTGGCGTCGATGATGAAGTTGTCGGCAAAACAGGGAGCGTGCGTTTCAAGATATACGCAGATGGGAAGCGTTTATATGACAGCGGCGTTATCAAGGCCGGTGAAAAAGCACGGGAAGTCGATGTGGACCTGGCCGGCTGCAAAATAATTAAGCTGGTAGTCGATGCAGCGGGAGACAGCACCAACAGCGACCACGCCGACTGGGCACAGGCGGCTTTCATCGTAGCAGGAAAAGATCCTGTGGCGATTGATGCGCCGGTGATAAATGAGAAAAAGGTAATCCTTACACCCAAACCCGGCCCGCTGCCGCGTATAAACGGGCCGAAGGTCTATGGCTGCCGAGCGGGCAGCCCGTTCATTTACCGCATTCCCTGTACCGGCACAAGACCGATTAATTTCAGTGCGGAGAATCTGCCCCAGACTTTATATTTAGATTCAGATACCGGTATTATCAGAGGCACCGCTCCTGAGCAGCGAGGTGAATATGCTGTTAAACTCAAAGCCGCCAATAGCCGGGGCTCAATGCAGCAGGCTTTCACAATTGTCGTAAGCGACTCATTGGCACTGACACCGCCGATGGGGTGGAATAGCTGGTATATTCATTATGCCCGGGTAACAGACGGGCACATGCGGAGGGCAGCCGATGCAATGATTGATTCAGGGATGGCGGACTTCGGCTATCAGTACGTCAATATCGACGACTGCTGGATGGTTGAGCCGAACGACGAAGACCCGAAGAGGGCGGGGGAAATTCGAGACGGCGACGGCGCTATTAATTCCAACGCATATTTTCCCGATATGAAGGCGCTGGCAGATTATATCCATTATAAAGGACTCAAGGCCGGGCTTTATACATCGCCGGGGCCGACAACCTGCCAGAGGTACACGGGCACTTATCAGCATGAGAAGATTGATGCGGAAAAGTTCGCCGAGTGGGAATTCGACTTTTTGAAATATGACTGGTGCTCGTACGGCCGGGTGGCGGACGGCGAAGGTCTCGAACGGATGCAGAAGCCTTATCGCAAGATGGGCGATATCCTCGTAAATCTCGACCGTGACATCGTCTATAATCTCTGCCAGTACGGTATGGGCGACGTATGGGAATGGGCCGGGTCGGTAGAAGGAAACTGCTGGCGGACAACGGGCGATTTAGGCCTTGCAAGAGGGGCCGAGCTGCCGGGATTTTATCACATCGGCCTTAGTAATGCACGGCATTGGGAATATGCCAAACCGGGTGAATGGAACGATCCGGATTATATCCTTATCGGCTGGGTCGGAAATGCCCACAAGCAGGCAGTGGGGACACTGACCACCCTAACGCCCAACGAGCAGTATTCTTATATGTCGATGTGGTGCCTGATGGCGGCCCCTTTGATATTCTCAGGCGATATGGAAAAGCTCGATGAGTTTACGCTCAATATCCTTTGCAACACAGATGTCATCGAGATTAACCAGGACCCACTCGGAATCCAAGCCCCTATTATCGAAGAGACCGAGGACTACTTCATTATGGCCAAGGATTTGGAAGACGGCTCAAAGGCCCTCGGCCTGTTCAATACCGCCGAAATCCAGACTGAAATTGCAGTCTCATGGGAGGACCTCGGTATCATGGGCCCGCAGCGGGTCCGCGACCTCTGGCGCCAAAAAGATTTAGGTATTTATAAAAATCAGTTCCAAGCCAAAGTACCAAGGCATGGCGTTGTATTCGTTCGTTTGTTCCCGAAATAAAAGGTATTTTCAAATGAATAGTAAATACTAAGTACCGGGTCAGCTATACACAGAGAGAGTATTTGCGGATTGAATTTGAGAGGATTAGAGATGTATAGAACAATAATTCTGGCCGTGGCGTTGTCTGTCGTTATCCTGCCAGAAACACAGGCACAAACCAAAGCTGATGATAAAGCCAACACTCCAAAAATCACGATCACTAAGCTGGAAGTAAACGATAAGAACTTGAAATTGGACTATGAAATAAGAAATAATTCTGGACAGGATATATGGATTTTATTAGGATTTGGAATTACTGATGCTAGCGTTGATGTTTTCATGGACAAAGATGAACGCACTCTTCTCATGCGCAGACGTTTTGATGTACCATTTTCCATAGGTGGCGATATTGCCTCAGGTCGGTATGTTGTAATGCGCAACGGAGAAACACAGATAGAATCGATTTCCCTTGTTTTACCTGTCCATCCCAAATATGAATTTGCGAGCAATCAAAAAATACAAGGCCTTGAATACGCGACACGTCTAGCTTTCGAAATCGGCTATTATATGGGAGACCTGCCTGAAATGGTTCGTCGTATCATTGAAGAAGATGAGAAAAATCCACGTAAAATACCCCCCACTGATGGATACTATCCCGATACTGTCAGTGGTTGGTTTGGAGGTCTCGTAGGCTTTAACAAACTCAATGAACTCTTAAGGTCTCGAGATAATGAAGTCTTAATACCTTATACAGAACGGGCTTTCACAGGTGAGCGGATCTTACACGTTACAGTAGATAACCTACACATTCCATACACAGAGAAAGAAGATCGATCAGAACCCCTCCCACCTGATTTGACTCCTTCAACACGAGTGGAGATCATGTATAAACCTTCAATGCTCGAATATTTCTTCCCATATGCTGAAGAAAAAATGCTCTTGAGTCCATCTGAAAAGAAACTTTTGCATACGGGGAAAACAATTGTTGTTGAAGATCCAAGCGATATAAAAGCACTTGCCAGTGACGTAAAAAACATGAAACGAGCTGCTGTAAATGTCTGTCAGAAAACAGTGGCCAATGTAACCTGCTATAAGAATGATGATATAATATTATCCTTCCCGATATACAATAATTATTACGTTGTAGCTAAAGGAAACTACAAGTTTAGGAATCCAAATGAGTTTAGAAGTCTGAGTTTGATTACACCATATATATATCAGATTGACTTGCGAGTGAAGTGTGCAGCTAATCTAAAACATCTCTGGAACCGCTTTCGTTTGTATAGGAAAGTCACAAAGTCTGGCTTTTTAAGGAGGCGCAAGAATTTATATCCGGTGCCTAAGAAATGGTGTGATTCTATATTAGGAATTTATCGTGTAACAAAAAAGAGTGACCAGTATTTCTCGAAGCAATACAAATGCCCTGGCTCGGACCATGGCAAATGCCATTATGCGATGAATCCTAATTGTAAAGTGGATTCTCCATCGGATATGGTGCTTTTGTTCGAGACTAAAGCTGGTTGGAATCAGCACGGCGGGTCGGAGCTGTTTACTTTCGATAATCATGAGCCAAAGGGCGGCTGCGTTCTCTTAAACGATGGCACTGTAAAATTCATTCGCACAAAGGAAGAAATCCAGCAGCTAAGATGGAAATAGGCGGAAACGCGGTTACATTTAATTTAAAAGTTGTAATTCTACAATTGATGCGGAGTTTAGTATTTCAATCATCCTGGATTCCTGCTTTCGCAGGAATGACATTCATCTGACCAATAGTTACAAATCATATTCAAGTGTGTAATAAGGTTGTATTTTGGTCGATTCTTTGATAACATATTACGAAGTAATTTAGAGGCTGTTTCGAAACATAAATTTCGAGCGAATTGAGAAAATTTTATTGTAACCAGATTTCTCCACTTCGCCCCCGCTCTTGCTATCGCAAGAAAACGCGGGGGCTTCGGTCGAAATGACAGACGGTCTTTTTATCGAGCAGATACACTACTGAAGTTGAAGGAGGCATTTTTATGAAGAGGCATCGATTTGTGAAATTCACTTTTGTTTGCGTGCTATTATCAGGTTTATTAGTTTGCTTATATCCGGTAATGCAGGCTGAGGGTGCGCGCGGGTCAGAGAAGAAGCTGGTATTCGATGCACGGGCCCGCGAGGCAGTATCGGATGGGACGGGTCGATTCAGGGTGGTGCGAAAGAAGATGGAATGGGAGCCTGAGCAGACGGCTATTATTATCTGCGATATGTGGGACCAGCACTGGTGCAAGGGGGCGACGAGCAGGGTCGGGGAGCTTGCTCCGCGGATGAACAGGATTGTTCGCAGGGCGCGTAATCAAGATATGCTGATAATTCACGCACCGAGCGGGACGGTCGATTTTTACGAGAACCATCCGGCGCGTAAACGAGCACAGGCAGCACCAAAGGCGGCGAACCTGCCCGGCGATATAAGTAAATGGCGTAACTGGATTGATGACAATGAAGAGACGTTGGGATACCCCATCGACCATTCGGACGGGGGCTGTGATTGTGAGCCGCAGTGCAAGCAGCGTACGGCATGGAGCAAGCAGGTAGGAGCAATCGAGATTAGCAATCAGGACGCTATAAGCGATTCGGGCGTGGAAATATGGAACCTGTTAGAGCAGCGGGGTATCGAGAACGTTATCATTATGGGTGTGCATACCAATATGTGCGTGCTCGGGCGGCCGTTCGGGCTGCGGAATATGGCGAGGTACGGCAAGAACGTTGTGCTGATGCGCGATATGACTGATACGATGTACAACTCGCGGATGCGGCCATTTGTTAATCACTTTACGGGGACGGACCTTGTTGTCGAGCATATTGAAAAGTATGTGTGCCCGACCATTACTTCGACGGTGATAACGGGGCGGCCTGCGTTTTGTTTTAAGAATGACAAGCGGCCGCGAGTGGTTTTTATTGCGGCTGAAAGTGAATATGGATCTGCGGAGACGCTTCCGGAATTTGCCAATGAGCTTAAGACAAAATACGGGCTGTACTGCGAGGTGCTACAGGGCAGCACAGATAAAGATGACCCCGGGCGACACTACGTTCCGGGTATGGAGGCGCTGAGTAATGCGGATTTAGCGGTGCTGTTCGCACGGCGCAGGGCGCTGCCTGCCGAGCAGATGAAGTATTTTCGTGACTATATGGAAAGCGGCAGGCCGCTAATAGGATTGCGGACGGCCAGTCACTCGTTCGATACCCGCGGCAATGCGCCGGCAGGTTACGCCGAATGGGCAAAGCTCGACCCGGAGGTATTAGGGGGGAATTATCACGGCCATCACGGCAACGGACCGAAATGCACTGTTACGCCGGCGGCCAAGGCCAAAAATCATCCGATACTGGCCGGCGTGGAACTGCCGATTACAAGCGATGGCTCGCTTTATGAGGTACGCCCGCTGGAAGAATCAACGACAAGGCTGCTGATTGGCACGATTCCCGATAAGGAACCTGAGCCGGTGGCATGGACCAACATTTACAAAAGGTCACGAGTTTTTTATTCATCATTGGGACATCCGGACGACTTTAAGAATGCGGAGTTTCGCAAGATGCTTATCAACGCGGTGTTCTGGGCGATGGACAAGCCGGTTCCCGAACCGAAATAAATCACCAGCGGATTTATAAGTCATATCGATTTGCCGGGGGAAAATGGCGGCAGGTCGGCTATTAATGTAAGCGGAGGCTCCCTTCCCGATACACAGCATTGGAAAAGCCATATTTTTCCATAAAAATTACTTCATTATTTGTCAACCGATAAGCTACGATAGCCGTTTATACAGATAGCTGGAGTAATATGGCCTCAATGGAAAGCACCGATAAAAGTTTGGTTGAAGCCCATTGTAAGGGCGACCCGAAGGCGTTTGGTGAGCTTGTACGCCGATACGGGGACGGTTTGCTGGGATATTTAACGCGAATGAGCAGGAATCGCCATGAAGCTGAGGACCTTTTTCAGGAGACCTTTAAGCGTGTACATGAAAAAGCCCATACATTTCGAGGCAGTCAATTTAAGAGCTGGCTTTTTACGATTGCGACAAATGCGGCTATCGATGGTATGCGGAGGGGCAAAGGGATACGAATGTTATCGCTGAATCAGAAATTCGATTGCAATGACGCCGACAGCGAAGAGCTGAGCAGCGTTGCGCTGGCGGACGATTCGTATGAGCCATCGCAGGAGGCGGCGAAGGCCGAGCAGGTCCAGCAGGTGAGAGAGGCCGTGATGTCACTGCCTTCGAGGCAGCGGGCAACGCTTGTGCTGGCCTATTATCAGCAGCTTAGTTACCCGGAAGTGGCGAAGGTTTTAGGCTGCTCCGTCGGCACGGTGAAAACACAAATGTTCAGGGCACTGAAGACCTTAGGGCAAAAATTACCTGATGTTCAGGGGTAGTAAAATGAAACATCATCTTACAGAAAAAGAGCTTATCGAATACCAGTTCAAACTGGCCTCGGATGCACAGATGAAGGAGGCGGCCGAACATCTGGAAGGCTGCGGCCAATGCCGGGGGAATCTGGAGAAACTGCAGCGTAAATATGCGGCTTTGGATTTGCTGGGTGAGAAGGCAGAGATTTCCGAGGATTTGATTACACGTGTTACCGAGCAGGTGAGAAGACCTGTAGTGAAAACAATTGCCTGGTTTAAGAAGCCTTTGTGGATGAGTTCGGCAGCGGCTGTGCTGGTAGTAGGATTGGTGCTGGTTGCTAATCAGATGGGCAAGGATGGGACAAAGCAACGGGAAATTGCTCAAGAGCCGATGCCAACGGTGGATAAAATGGAACTACGAAGCGGCCAGTCAATTGCACCGATGACGGAAATGGAAGTAGCAAGCAAGCCGGAGAGTACACAGGCCAGGGCTTTGCAAAAAAATGATATGTCAAGGAAGGCAACACTTGCGATGGCGCCTAAGGAGAAGGCTGATACGTATGTTGCGATGGATAAAGCTTCGGATGATGCGATATCCGAGCAGCCGCCCTTTGCACCGGCAAGTGCGATAGAATTAGTTACTCTGCCGAGGCGGGACAAGGTGCAGCTTACGATTTACAATTCCGCTGATATGACGTTGGTGCGGGAGAGGCGGAATTTGACTATGAAGAGGGGGTGGAACTGGCTGCAGTTTATGTGGGCCAATACATTGATTGATCCGACGTCGTTGTCACTTGAGCCGCTGGCAGAGGCGGATAAAATTAATATTGAACAGTTGGTGTTTCCAGCGAGGCTGCGGGAGCTTGGCCGCTGGCTCATCCATTCAGAAGTCAGCGGCCAGGTACCGTTCGAGATAACGTATTTCACGAGCGGTATTTCCTGGCGGGCGTTTTATATGGGAACTCTCGCAGAAGATGAAAAGACGATGCAACTGCAGGGCTACGTGCGAGTGGCCAATAACAGCGGGGAGGATTATGAGGAGGCCCAGACCCGGCTGATTGTCGGTAATGTTCATATTCTCGATGAGATAGCCGAATTGGCCAAACGCCAGTATCCTTATAACAGGCCCATCAGCTTAGGCGAGGCGGGCGGCATGGGCGGCGGTATGATGGTTGGGGGAATGCTAAAAGGGCAAGAGTTGGATGGAGATCGCTATTTATATGACGTCGCTGCCGATAGTTTTGGCGCTGCTTTCAGCGATAAATTAGGCCGCAAGGAAATCAGGAAAGAAGGGCTCAGTGAGTATTTTCTTTATTCGATTGAGGGGACCGAGACCATACCGAACCAGTGGGGCAAGAGGCTGCTGTCTTTCGATGTGAAGGATATTGAAGTCGAGAGCTTGTATAAATACGACGAGGAGCGATGGGGTAATCAGACAATAAGATTCGTTAAGTTTGCAAACGATGAAGAGCATAACCTGGGCGAAACGCCGATTCCGAACGGGGACGTAAAACTTTACGGCAAGGCGGACAGTGAAGGCCTTTTATCATACGTTGGTGGGACGAATATCAAGTATATTCCGGTCGATGAGGAAGTTGAGCTGAATCTTGGCCCAGCCAGATTGGTCAAAGTTGAGCCGAAACTGATGGATTTCAGGACCGATAATTATATGTTCGACAGGAGGGGCAACGTAGCCGGCTGGGACGAGATACGAACGTGGAAAATCGAGATTATCAATACCCGTGAACTGCCGATAGAAATCGAGATTACGCGCGGCTTTGGGACGGTGTACTGGATCATCGAGTCCGATACTGCTTATGAAAAACATGATGCCACGCATGCTCGCTTTAACTTAAAACCTGAACCCAAAAGCAGGCAGGCGCTTGAATACACGGTAACGACGTATCACGGTATGCGGGAAAATACATTAACTGGAAATAATTGAAAAATTAAAATTTTAGGAGATTGAATTATGAACGGTAAAAGAAACAAAGTAATGGCAATTGTACTGCTGCTTATGGTTAGTGCGGTCTCTCATGGCAGGATCAAATTAGTTGCGCTTCCCGAGCGGGCGGCGACGGTGATTCGCCTGGATAATCCGAGGGCGACATTGATAGAGGAAGAGCGTGTCCTGACGCTTCAAAAAGGGCTTAACAAGGTGGATTTTTCCTGGAAGGCTGTGTCTATCGACGCCGACTCAATCCGGCTTCGGGCGCTCGACCACCCCGGGAACGTAACTCTTCTGAATGTAAGTTATCCGCCTAATGAGGCGGCCCTTGTCTGGGAAATCAGCAGCGAGGGCGACTACGCCGAGAAGGTTCGAATCAGCTATCTGCTGAGCAATATCGACAGGCTGATAACTTATAAAGCAATAGCCGATAAGGCCGAGACCGCGGTAGATTTGAAAAGCTACTTAGTGCTTAGGAATTTCTCCGGTGAGGATTTCGACAAGGCACGAGTGCTTCTGGATTACGGTGAGTCGTTCGAGCAGGGCATCGACCACGAGGAGACCAAGCAGATGCTGTTTCTAAAAGCGCCTAAGGTGCCTATTCAGAAGATATGGACGTTCGATGCGGCCAAGCTTCCGTGGGACCCTGAACAATTAGAAAACATGAATGTCGGTATCCCTGTAAGCTATAGAATTGTGAATAATTCCCAAAGCGGATTAGGCGAATTCTCGCTCTGGGGCGGCAAGGCACGAATCTTCCAGGATGACGGGCACGAGAGCACCATCTTTCTTGGTGAAGATGTAACTTCAATGGTGCCGGTCGGCGAGAAAACGGAACTTTATATCGGGGACAGCAGGGACATAGTAGTTACACAACGGAAAATGGAGGAGACCCAGATAAACAAGCGATACAACAACGACAGAACTCCGAGACTGGTCCTTTACGATACCGATGAAACCATCACAGCAAAGATAGAGAATTTCAAGGACAGCCCCGCGGTGCTTACGATGATACAGCACATACCCGGCCAGTGGGACATGAAAAACTGCAATATGACGTACAAGAAAAAGGACGCCAACACGCTTGAATTCGAGATTACACTGCCCGCCCGCACGGGGGACGGCCCGGCCACGAAGGAACTGACGATGAACTATAATCGGCGTAATCTTCGGCCGGGAGTAGATATCAGGCCGATGCCTACGCCAATGCCTACGATGCAACCAGTAATAAGATAACCAGACCTTGAACCGTTCCAAAATAAAGGAGCTGTAAAATGAAACGTAGAATATTTTCACTATTTATAATCGCTATGATAGCCCGTGCCGGTCAGGCCAAGGTCGATTTGGTCACACTGCCGACGCGGGATACCGTGCAGCTTACGATTTATAACTCAGCGGATATGACCTTAGTGCGTGAAAGCAGGGCGCTGACATTAAAAGGCGGCCAAAACAAGCTGCAGTTTTCCTGGGCCAATACACTTATCGACCCAACGAGCCTGGAAATGCTGCCCAAGGCCAATGCTGATAAAATTGATATTGCGGATTTGACTTATCCGCCAAGGGTACAAAATCTGGGATTGTGGAACATCGAAAGCGGTGTAAGCGGCAAGGTGCCGGTTGAGATTTCTTACCTGACCAGCGGATTAAGCTGGCGAGCATTTTATATGGGAACGCTCACAGAAAATGAAGAGACGATGCGTCTGCAGGGTTATGTACGGGTAACCAATAATAGCGGAGAGGATTATGAAAACGCCCAGACCCGTCTTATTGTCGGCAAAGTCCATATCCTCGATGAGATTGCAGAGCTTGCCCGGCGACAATATCCTTACGGCAGACCGGGCGAAGGAATTGCACCGCCAATTATGCCGGCTCCCAGAGGCAGAGGAGTGATGGATGATAAAAGAAGATCATTCGCATTAGCAGAAGAATCTGTTATGCGCAGTCCAAAAGAAATTACAAAAGAGGGGCTGAGCGAGTATTTTCTCTATACGATTGAGGGCAAGGAGACGATCCCGACCGGCTGGTCGAAGAGGCTGCTTAGCTTTGAGGTTGATGAAGTTCCGGTCGTAAACCTTTATAAATACGAAGAAGAACGTTACGGCGCCTCAGTTGTTCGATTCCTCAGCTTCAAGAACGATAAAGAGCACGAATTAGGCGAAACTCCAATACCGGGCGGGATGCTTAAGGTTTATAGAAACGCCGGAGATGAAGGGCACTTATCTTATACGGGGCAGTCTTCGTTTAAGTATATTCCTGTGGATGAGGATGTAGAGCTTAACCTCGGTGCGGTTGCCGACATTGTTGTTAAGCCCAAGCTGATGGACTTCGAGACAGATAATTATGAATTCGACAGGCGAGGTGACGTTTCCGGCTGGGACGAGATACGCACATTTAACATCGAAGTCAAAAATACCCGTGACATTAGTCTTAAGGTCGAGATTAAACGCAACTTCAACACATCATACTGGAATCTGACCAGAAGCGGAGACTTCGGTGAATTTGAGCAGGTGGACATGGATACCGTCAAATTTACTTTAGAACTCAAACCAAGGTCGGTAAAGAAATTTGAGTACGTCCTGAGAACATTCCATGGCACAAGAGAGGACGATTGGCGGCGATAATTAACAAAGCCATAAACAACAGCATAGAGGGCAGTAAAATGAAACGTATAATTTTTACATTACTGATAATCGTTGTGACAAGTGTTGCCGGCCAGGCCAAGGTTGATTTGGTTACACTTCCTACACGGGACACCGTACAGCTTACGATTTATAACTCGGCGGACATGACCTTAGTGCGTGAAAGCAGGGCGCTTACACTCAAAGACGGGAAAAACAAGCTGCAATTTTCCTGGGCCAATACACTTATCGATCCGACGAGCCTGGAAATGCTGCCCAAGGCCAACGCGGACAGAATTGATATCACGGATTTAACTTACCCACCAAGGGTAAGAAATCTGGGACTGTGGAACATCGAGAGCGGAGTAAGCGGCAAAGTGCCAGTCGAGATTTCGTACCTGACCAGCGGCCTTTCGTGGCGGGCGTTTTATATGGGCACGCTTACCGAAGATGAAGAGACGATGCGCCTGCAGGGTTATGTACGGGTAACCAACAACAGCGGTGAAGATTACGAAAACGCCCAGACACGCCTGATTGTCGGCAAAGTGCATATCCTCGATGAGATAGCCGAACTTGCCCGGCGGCAATATCCTTACGGGACACCAGGAGTGATAGAACCAGAAATGGAAGGATTAGTAGAAAAACTGGAGATGGCTAAAAAGGTAATGGTCCTGAGTAGTCTCGCTGTCGATGCCGAAGCACCTTCATCTAAACAAAAGGAAATCATAAAAGAAGGCCTTAGCGAATATTTTCTTTATACGATTGAGGGCAAGGAGACGATCCCGACCGGCTGGTCGAAGAGGCTGCTTAGCTTTGAGGTTGATGAAGTTCCGGTCGTAAACCTTTATAAATACGAAGAAGAACGTTACGGCGCCTCAGTTGTTCGATTCCTCAGCTTCAAGAACGATAAAGAGCACGAATTAGGCGAAACTCCAATACCGGGCGGGATGCTTAAGGTTTATAGAAACGCCGGAGATGAAGGGCACTTATCTTATACGGGGCAGTCTTCGTTTAAGTATATTCCTGTGGATGAGGATGTAGAGCTTAACCTCGGTGCGGTTGCCGACATTGTTGTTAAGCCCAAGCTGATGGACTTCGAGACAGATAATTATGAATTCGACAGGCGAGGTGATGTATCCGGCTGGGACGAAATACACACATTTAACATCGAAGTCAAAAATACCCGCGACATTGGCGTTAAGGTCGAGATTAAGCGCAACTTTAACACATCTTACTGGAAGCTGACCAGAAGCGGTGACTTCGGTGAATTCGAGCAGGTGGACATGGATACCGTCAAATTCACTTTAGAACTCAAGCCAAGGACGGCAAAGAAATTTGAGTACGTGCTGAGAACATATCACGGCACAAGAGAGGATGACCGGGAAAAGGAATAAAGTAAAGATTTACAGAGGCTCCCGATATTCTTGATTCTAAATCATTGACAAGCGTTTCCTATCCGGTTATTTTTAGCAGGAATGTTTTACGTTTCCGGTGATATATTTTTGGGTTTTGGGACAGGAGCTTAATTTTGAGGGTTCTATCAGGCATACAGCCATCAGGCAAACTTCATATAGGCAACTTTTTCGGGGCCATGCGTCAGCACCTCCAGTTGCAGGCGGAGCATGATTCTTTTTATTTCATTGCCGACTACCATGCTCTTACGAGCAATCCACAGCCAGACGAGATCGCCGGTCATACTCTTGGGGTCGCAATGGATTATATCGCTTTGGGACTCGATACCGAAAAAACCGTTTTCTGGCGACAATCCGACGTGCCTGAGGTTACGGAGCTGACCTGGCTGCTGTCCTGTGTAACCCCGATGGGCCTGCTGCAGAGATGTACAAGCTTCAAAGACAAAGTCTCTCAGGGCTTGAGCCCTAATCACGGCCTGTTCGCATATCCGGTCCTCCAGGCGGCAGATATCCTCATTTACAACAGCGAGCTTGTCCCGGTGGGCGCCGACCAGAAACAGCATATCGAAGTTACCCGCGATATAGCAATCCGGTTCAATAACGCTTACGGCGAGGTGTTCGCCGTTCCAAAAGAACACATCATCGAATCCGTAGCTATCGTCCCGGGTGTCGATGGTCGAAAGATGAGTAAAAGTTACGGAAATACTATTGAAATCTTCGAGCCCGAAAAAAGCGTAAACAAGAAGATTATGAAAATCGTTACCGATTCCACGCCGGTCGAAGACCCCAAGGACCCTGATAAATGCAATGTCTTTGCGCTTTTGAGGCTGGTCGCCTCACCGGAGGAATCAGGCGAATGGGAAAACAAATATCGAAACGGCAGTATGGGTTACGGCGAGGCGAAAAAACGCCTCGCAGAGCTGATGTTGGATTATTTCAAGCCGTTCCGACAGAAAAGAACCGAGCTTGAAAATAATATCAATTATGTCAAAGAGGTCCTTGCCAGTGGCGCCGAACGGGCAAAAGCAGTGGCTGGCGAAACACTCGAAAAGGCCCGCCAGGCTGTGGGTTTGAGGAAGTAATTATGGATGATAAGCTTGTTACAATCGCACAATTTCCAAGTTATATAGAAGCTGAAATGGCCAAGCAATTGCTCGCCGATCATGGAATAGAAGCAGTTGCAACCGGGGAGAATGCTTCAGATATGTTTTCACTGCCAGCCGTTGAAGGTCCGGAACTGCAGGTTCGAGAAAGCCAGGCACAGCAGGGGCGAGAGATTTTGGAATCGCAAAAAGAACAGGAGCAATAATTGGCGGACTACCGTGTAAATCTTGATATATTCGCCGGGCCCCTGGATTTGCTCTTGTATCTTGTCCGCAAAGAAGAGGTGGACATTTACGATATTTCCATCTCTAAAATAACCGACCAGTACATCCAATACATTGAAATACTCAAAAGTCTTGATATTGACCTGGCCGGGGACTTTTTAGTTATGGCGGCAACATTGATGCAGATAAAATCTGCGATGCTTCTGCCGAAAGCAGATCCTGAGTCCGGTCTGCTCGGAGAAGATGACCTGGATGACCCCCGTGCAGAGCTTATCCGTCAGCTTCTGGAATACAAAAAGTTCAAGGACGCCGCTAATCTTCTTAATGCCGCCGCCGACGAGCAACAAGAACGCTTCCCTCGTCCGAGTACTATTGTCGAGCATTTGAAGCCGACCGCTGAACCTGAGGTTGATATTGAACAGGTCAGCATCTGGGACCTGCTTGAAGCCTTTGATTCAGTATGCAAGGCCACCGGGACAGTCCGCGACATCAGCCATATCACAGACGATACGCCCATTGATTTATATCAGATAGAAATTTTACACCGGCTTCAAACAGAAGGCTCATTGACTTTCGAGCGTGTTTTCGAGACCAGAAACAATCGCCTTGCACTGGTCGGATTATTCCTTGCACTTCTGGAACTGATTCGAGAGAAACTGGTTTGGGTCGAGCAGCAGGGCTCCTCATCTATTTACCTTCGGGCACTCACCGACGAACCCGCCGAGCAGGCCGTGCAAAAAGCCATCATCGCCTCCGAGGCTGACAACGACAATCTCACCCAGGCGGTACAGCAAAAATCGCCCCCTCTGACAATTACCGAATTTGCCTCCAAAGTCAGTTCAATGGTTTCACCCCTAAGGCAGGAACAAGAAGAAATTCAATCTTCTGAAGACCATAGGCCTTAGAGAGCAAATCAGCGGAATCATCTTTTGCGGTAATATTTCGATGATGTTCCCGGACGCTGCCGTGTTATATTAATGATCGAGGCATTTTTCCTCGCAATACTTATTAATACAGTCTGAGGCATACAAATATCGGACCAATCTATAGACCGCCGTTTGAAACACAGACTACAACTTCGGATTTTCACCAGAAATCGTACGATATCGAAAAGACCTGCAGTGATTTGTCTTTGCTGTTTTTCGTGCTATACTTTAATACAGTGAAGAATGTGGGGGGATGAAGAGGCTTACACATCTGATATCATGCTTACAGCCCTCAAAAAACGGGAACTGTACGGCGTTTGCTCAAACAGCTTGCTGGATTAATTAACACCGGTTGAACGACATGGTTTTCATGTAAACCTAACGGCAAATTATGTCGATTGAAACCTTATAGCGGGATAACTATAGTACAAGCATCAGGATTTGAGATTTACAGGTACGTTGCCTGATAATAATCAGATACTCGATACCTTAAAAACTGCTCGGGGGCAATAAAGACGGCATTTTTTCAACCGCCGTGCTTTTAAAAAGTGAGGATCGCAAAATGGTCCAAAAAAAACGCAAAATTCGTTGTCGCAGCGGATTCTCAATAACCAGCTTAATGATTGCGACTACCATACTTTTAGCAGCGCTTATAGGAACTTCCAATTTTAGATATTATTCCGCTTTGGACGCAAAAAAAGCTGCCGCAAAGATAACGGCCTCCAGAATCGGACTGATGCTCTGTGAAAATTGGCGGGGACTCGGAGGTATAGAGACTTATGATCCGGTAGCATATTTTGGTTCAGATCTGACCTTCACAGCAAGCAGCGGCCCTGCCGAACCTGGGGATTTTACCCTTCTGGGAAGCTATACCACTACTGTAAATAGCGCCAACTTCTATATAACTTTATCGTGGAAAGACGTTAGTGCCGGATTGAGGGCCTTGAATATTATTGTAAGCTGGGCGCAGCGAGAGCAGGGACAGAGCAGCCTTAATGATGCAGATACAATCTTTAAGCTGACAACCTATGCCTTATAACGGTGAGGGAGAAGACGATAATGAAAAAAAGATTAATATCCACACAAGGCTCTACACTTATAGAGATTCTAATAGCCATAGGAATTATGATTTTTGTCATACTTGCAATAGGCATGGCCTTAGTTGACGGCCAGCGTGGCTGGAACTACATGTATAATCGTATATACTCCGATGTCGTTACAGACGGCTATGTCGCACGGAGGAAGCTTGACGCAATATTGCGAAAGGCAAGCGGGGAAACATTTTCATTAGCCGGCGACGGTAGCTGGATCGAGGTTAATTACTATGCAGACGACACATCTATTGTCGTTGACCGTTACGCACGATTCTATGTATCCGGCGGTGACCTGAATGTTGAGTACGGCCAATTAAATCCGAAGCAAACAATCTCGGTTGAAACAGTATGCAGCAACGTATCTGGTTGCATTTTCAAGCAATCCGGTCGTTCTGCTCAAATGATACTTACACTCGATGACGGAGTAAAGACGAACACAATTATCACGTCTGCCATAGCGAACAATTAAATTGTCTCGTAACAAGAAAAGGGAGGTAAATATGAAAAAGCTTATACAATCAAAAAAGCGTGGCTCTGCCATACCTCTGGCGATGCTTTTGGTTGTATTATTGATTTCAATGGGCATGGGACTGTTGAATCTGGGTTTACACAGCCGCATGATTTCTATACGAACCAGTTCGGACATTGCAGCTCGATGCGCCGCTGACGCCGGGCTGACAAAGGCCCTCTTTGAAATGAACGAGCAATTGAAAGTCAAGCCATGGAATGACAGCACCTTACCGATTGAAACACAAATAAGCCTGCCTAATTGCGACGCAGTTTATAGTTACTCAGTTACAGTTGATTCCGGCATTTATACTCTCCAATCTACCGGAACATCCGGCCAGTTCCAAAGAACAGTAAGCTGCACTTTACAATTACAGGGACCATTTGAATCGGCAATCTTCACAGAGGGATTCATAAACCTGAATAACTCGGCCGAAGTGGACTGGTACAATTACGATGCGAGCGATGTAAATCTGAAAGTCGGAACGAACAGCACCGCAGACGGCTCTGTGGACCTGGCAAATTCGGCGATTATAAGGGGTGACGTTGCTGTGGGTGTAGGAGGAGACACTGATACTGCTATTGTTTTAGGAGGCAGTGCAATTATCACAGGTCAGACTTCAGCTCTGACCGAAGAAGTGGAGCTGCTACCGATAACGGTACCGGAAGCGATAGACTCTCTGCCATCCGGGGGAGATATAAACAATAATACAACGATAAGCAGCTCGGGCAAATACAGCAGCATTGATCTTGGGAACAGCGAAACAGTTGTCATTGACGGAGACGTTACCCTCTATATTACCGGCGACATAACGCTTGGTAATTCCGCTGAACTGCAGATAGAACCGGGGGCCTCTCTGACGCTGTATTTAGGCGGGGATTTTGAAGGCCAAAAC
Source organism: Planctomycetota bacterium (assembly GCA_014384025.1). Taxonomy (GTDB): domain Bacteria; phylum Planctomycetota; class Phycisphaerae; order Sedimentisphaerales; family Anaerobacaceae; genus NIOZ-UU13. The sequence goes on from JACNGQ010000216.1 coordinate 17,753, forward strand.
TCAAGCTCCGTTAACAATGAAACCGAAGACCCGAAGAGTCTTCAAATATACGGCCTCGACAGTTGTGAAGAATTGCGATTCAAAAACAGCTCCGACTTTTTTGGAGCGATCTATGCTCCTAATGCTGATGTCATAATGAACAATTCCGCTACGGTATATGGGGCGGTTGTATCCAAAACCTTTGACATGAGAAACTCCGGTGTCTTTATGTATGATGCTTCGCTGAGAGATTCAAGTGTAAATGACGAGTTAGTGCGCTTCAAAATAAATCGCTGGCACGAGTAATATAATAAGCACACCCTCATTGATAATCAGGTTTGAATGTAATATAAGGCATCTTCGGTCTTAAACTCTGATTGGTTCACCGGAGTAAATGCAGGATAGTCGCGATATCAATTCTCAATAGACCTTTTTCACTACTTCGAGCACAATAATTCTTGACAAACAGACCTGCCTATCCGATAATTCTTGTTCTTGGTAATCTTAGTCTGAAAAAAGCAAAAATGCCGCACAAAATATTATCTAAAAAACAGCTTTCAGAGAACGTTTTCATGGCCGACATTGAGGCACCGCTGGTTGCGCAGGCAAGAAAACCGGGCCAATTCGTGATTATAAGCATAAATAATGAATACGGTGAACGGATCCCCCTGACAATAGCCGGCGCCGACCCGGAAAAGGGCACTATCCGGCTTATCTGGCAGCGACTCGGCAAAACCACCGCCGAATTAGCTGATTTGCAGGAGGGGGACGAAATCACCAACGTCGCAGGGCCCCTGGGCCTGCCGACACATCTCGAAAAATTCGGTACCGTCGTCTGTGTCGGCGGGGGAATCGGCAATGCCCCCCTGCTGCCCATTGCAAAAGCCCTGAAAGAAGAGGGCAACAATATCATCAGCATTCTCGGAGCAAAAAATAAAGAGCTGCTCATCCTCGAAGAAGAATTCGCACAGATAAGCGACGAATTGATAATCACAACCGATGACGGTTCATATGGGCGAAAAGCACTTGTTACCGAACCATTGAAAGAACTCTGCCAGCGCAATGCTAAGCCTGACCAGGTATTTGCTATCGGCCCGGCTATAATGATGAAGTTTTGCTGCGAGGTAACAAAGCAGTTTGACATACCAACACAAGTATCACTCAATACTATCATGGTTGACGGGACCGGCATGTGCGGCGGCTGCCGGATAGAATTTGATAATAAGCCAAAATTCGTTTGTGTTGACGGGCCGGAATTTGACGGCCACAAAGTCAACTTCGATTTGATGATGAAAAGATTGAATGCCTATCAAGACCAGGAAAAAAAGGCACTCGAACAATATAAAGAACACCAATGTAAAATTGAACAAATTGAACCTTGAATATATCTGACAGTTACAAGACAACAGATATTTCTCGATAATTGTTAGGAAACACTTACAGTGACAGATAAAGAAAGACAGCAGCTTCTCCAGCAACTCTTAGAAAAGCAAAAAACCGATAAACTCAAACCAAGCGACAGATACGATATACCCCAGCAGGACATGCCCGAACAGGACCCCGCCGTCAGAAGAGGCAATGTCAACGAAGTGGCAACCGGCTATACTGAAACACACGCCCGACTGGAGGCCATGCGCTGTCTCCAGTGCAAAAAGGCCCCTTGTGTTAATGGCTGTCCTGTGCAAATCAGAATAAGAGACTTCGTTACCGCCATTGCCGAAGGCAACTATAAGGAAGCCCTGGATATCATAAAGGAAAATTCTTTGTTGCCGGCTGTATGCGGCCGAGTCTGTCCACAGGAGGTCCAGTGCCAGCAAACATGCACTGTCGGGAAAAAATTCAAAGATCCTACAAAAGGCGTTTCAATCGGCCGGCTCGAAAGATATGTAGCCGACCTCAATAAAAATTCTGATTCTGTCCCGACCGTCGCAGCCGAAACCGGAAAGAAAATCGCCATAATCGGCTCCGGCCCCGGGGGTATTGTTACCGCCGCTGATGTCAGAAGGGCAGGCCATGATGTTACAATATTCGAGGCTTTTCATAAGCCGGGCGGCGTCATGGTTTACGGAATCCCGGAATTCAGGCTCCCTAAAGCCATTGTCCAGGAGGAAATTGATACCCTGACCAAAATGGGCGTCAAAATCGTCTATAATTTCATCGTCGGCAGAACCAGGACCCTCGAGCAATTGCTAACCGAGGACGGCTTTGATGCAGCCTATATCGGTGTTGGGGCAGGCCTGCCGAGATTTATGGGAATTGAAGGAGAATCCCTTATCGGCGTCTATAGCGCCAACGAATATCTAACACGTGCAAATCTTATGAAGGCATACGATTTTGGCAGGGGAGCAGACACGCCAATCGCCCTCTCAAAGAAAGTTGCTGTTATCGGCGGCGGCAATGTTGCCATGGACTCAGCGAGAACAGCACTCAGGCTCGGAGCCGAAAAGGTCTATCTGGTCTATCGAAGAACCGAAAAGGAAATGCCCGCCCGAATAGAGGAAGTCCATCACGCAAAAGAAGAAGGAATCGAATTTCATATTTTGCAAAGTCCTAAACGAATAATCGGCGATGAAAACAGCCGTGTCGTTGCTATCGAATGCCTTAAGTATGAGCTTGGTGAACCGGACGATTCCGGCCGGCGACGTCCCATTCCAATAGAAGGCTCAGAATTTAGAATTGACCTTGATACCTGTATAATGGCCATCGGTAACGGTGCAAATCCGTTGATTCGTCAGACAACCCCTGAACTGGAATTCAACAAGTGGGGCAATATCGTTGTCGATGAAAACTGCAAAACCTCAATGGAAGGTGTCTATGCAGGCGGAGATATTGTCCTCGGCGCCGCTACCGTTATCCTCGCGATGGGTCAGGGCCGAATCGCGGCGGCTGCAATTAATGAATATCTGGCTAAAAAGTAAAACTTCCAAAATCTGAACTATCCAAGTCGTGTATTTCACTTCTGTACAGAATGTTTGGGCTAATTATCAATTTAAAATCGAGTACGATTGCGGACGAGCCGCTATTTCGGTAGCTTTGTCACCGGCCTTGCTGAATTTCCGAAGAATCTCTTTGATCTTATCTTCTCTTAGCTTCTTCAATCCCTCCGTCAAATCAGACTCGCGCAGCATAAATTCAATAAAGTACTTACCTTCACCTTCGCCGATGGGAATACTTATCTTTCCGACATAACCTTCACCGGCACTACTACTTTTAGGTTTTGCTGGAGCAGCTACTTTTTGGAGGTGCACTGGTCCTTTTATCTCTATGTAATTATCTCCGATATGAGTTTCCCCGTCTACAGTATTTACTATATTTAGCAAGGCCTGCTTGAGTTTTATATTTTGCATGTTAACAGTTATTTCTTCTTCCAGCCATGATGGCTCTTCCTTTGCTATCACAAGTTCCATACCAGTCCATCCGGCAAGCCTTTGAAGTATCACATCAGCCCTATCAATCCTTTTGCCTTCAAAGGAGATATCAACCACCTGGTCAAGCTTCGCTTCCCGAAAATCCTCTTCATTAACCATTCTTATCACAGGGGCCTGACCAGGAAAATCCATTCCCGAAAGATACCACCTTGGTGTCTTGTACTTATCACCCACCTGTTCCAATATAACAGTAAAAAATACAGGCGCAATTCCTTTGTCAGTTGACATCATTTTAAATATCTCAGACATTCTTTGGGGTACGTCATACGGTAAAAAAGAGACTCCATCAAACGCTCTCCTTATAAGATCCAAGGCATTCTCGAAAGAAAAACTACCGTCAAATGACAGTTTCATTGAATAGATTTTCTTAAGCAGTTCAAGTTGTTCAGCATTTGGCCTGCCAAGAATATGCTCTAGCTCCTGCCGGGGATATATCGTAATTTTATCATCACCCACGGCGTAACGCATAAAAAATGCGTTCAGCATCTCTGTCAAACTGTCAGCCAATGATCCATCATTAAGCGATGCCGACAATCTTGTGGCCCTACCATTAGGCAACTTCCATTCCGCCTCATCAGATAAAACAATCTTCGCTCCCAACTCCGATCCGATGTCGTAAAGGGCTTCGGCAATAGTAACATCCTTGAATTCGAACTCCGCTTGTTCTTTGCTGAGACTGTCCAGCAATTGTTGTTGGTCAGCCTGCGTATAGCAGGTTACGATACCTATTATTATGACTGCAACAACCATTTTTCTTAAATTTATCGCCTTCATTTTTGTCTCCTTTATTTCAAAATTAATATTTACATTAAACATGCAAAGTCATTTTCGTCTCTGCTTTGCCCATTATCCGCTACTTTTGGTTCACTTGTACGAATTATAATCCAGGTCGATTGGTCTTTTCCCTGATTGCCCTGTTTATTGGAATCAAGTATCTCGACTTTGGCTGAGCCTTTACTCTCAATAAATGTCACTATTGCTTTTCCACCGTTCTCAAATCGTACCGTCGGCGGCGTATCAGTTTTTATTATTACGGCGATAAACACAACTGCCGCAATCGCAGCAATTCCAGCGGCTATCTTAAATACACGTCTGTATTTAATTGTTGAGGTTTTACTATGGTCGGCCTGGCTCAGCCTTTTCGATATCGATGTCTGTAATCGGTTCCAGTTAACACCGGCTAACTGTTCGCTCTCATTTTGTCTGAGCAGAAGGTCTATTTGTTCTTTTTCATTTTTCATTCCAGATAATCTTTCAGTAATACCTTAAGCTTTTGTCTTGCCTTGAATACATACCACTTTACCGACTCTGTAGAGCAACCCATAATCTCGGCGACTTCATCTCGCGGCAATTCTTCAATTCCAATCAGGGCTATCGCCTGTGCCTGTTTTTTCGAGAGCTTTAACATCACCCGCTGTATTTCTTCTTTTAATTCTTTGCCGGCTTCCTTTTGCTCCGGCGTAAAAACTTTCTTGCTCTCACAGTCTCCTGAAATTTTTATTTTTTCCGCCCTGCCTCTGGCGGCTCTTCGCTGACTGATAGCTGTATTGGCAATAATCCGAATAAACCATGCCTCGAACCTCTTGGGTTCCTTTAATTTATCAATACTTAGATAAGCCTTCACAAACCCATTCTGAACAGCCTCAGCCGCCTCATCTGCATCACCCAGCATTCTTACAGCCACCTGTATCGCCCGCCGTTGATACAAACCCACAAGCTCATCAAACGAAGCACGATCCCCTGTCTGGCTTGCCTTGACCAGCCGTTCAATACCATCGGTGTTTGTTTTCGGGTTACCATTCACAAATACTTCCTTACCCTTATAGACTCACAAATTCCAGGAACGTTAGCAAGAATTTATGATTTTTTTTCAAACAAGAGCCTTTTTTGCCTTTCAGAATAGTATTATTTGAAGTATTTCCATTCGCCAAATGCTTATGCTGCCATGCAAAGCCACTTTTAAAAATGCCCTGATCGTATTTGACAATTCTCCTTTTCTTTAGTATTATTTGTGTTTTTGTAATCTCAAGCTGTCTTAAATATATTAATCCTGATTTCAAATACGAGAAATGAATATGCAAATTAAGCCATTCAAGGCATTTAGGTTTGATAAGGCGGTTGTCGGCGACCTGGGCAGTTGTATTGCTCCTCCCTATGACGTTATCAGCGACGCCCAGCAGGAGCAGCTTTATAATAAAAGCGAACATAATATTGTTCGTATAATCAAAGGAAAGACAAACGCCTCTGATAACGGCGACAATAATCAATATACAAGGGCTGCCGGCTATCTCAATAACTGGATAAATCAAGGGGCATTAAAGGAGGATGCTACTGACACTATCTATGCTTATGTCCAGGACTTCGAGCTGGGGGGAATACAATTTCAGCGTCTGTCCTTTATAGCTTTGGCCAGGCTCGAGGAATTCGGAGAAGTCGTCAGGCCCCACGAACAAATCCTCAAAAAGCCGATGCTCGACAGACTCAGTCTCAAAAAAGCAACAACAGCCGATTTCGGCCTGGTCTTTATGCTCTATGAAGACGAGCAGGAAATCGCAGACAAAATCATAGAACAGACCGTCACAACCGAGCCGCTTATTGACTTTATCGATGAACAAAATGTACGTCATCGTCTTTTTGCAATAACCGCCGAAGAAGATATCCAGCAAATTGTGAAAATGATGAATGACAAAAGCTGCGTCATCGCAGACGGACATCATCGTTATACGACAGGTTTGGCTTATTCCAAAGAAAGCGACTACCCGGCAGCTAAGTATCAAATGCTGGCCTTTGCCAATATCTCACACAAAGGGCTGATAGTTTTAGCCACACACCGGCTAGCATGCAATCTCGAAAACTTCAGTTTTGAAAAACTTATTACTGAGCTTAAAGAAAACTTCGAGCTTACCGAGCTCAAGTTTGATTCTCCCGAGAGCAAAATTGATGCAAGGCAAAAGATGCTTGAACAAATGAAGGCCGGGCACGATGAAGATGAAAACGCATTCGGTATCTACGGAGCAAACAACGCCTTTTACGTTGCCGTCCTGAGAGATAAACAGGCGATGGATCCGGTTGCACCTGATATGAGCCCGGCATGGAGGACACTCGATGTATCTATTCTGCATAAGCTAATCCTGGAAAAAATATTGGGTATTGACGAAGAAAGGCTGGCCAAAGGCGAAAATCTTCAATATGTGAAAGATACTCCAAATGCAATCGATGAGTCAATCTTTCAGGTTGACTCAGGGAACAAACAAGCGGCCTTTTTTATGAATCCCGTAAAGATGCAGCAGCTAAAACTGGTAACGGAAGCAGGGGAAAGAATGCCTCAGAAATCAACGTACTTTTATCCTAAAATATTTACAGGCTTAACGATTCAAAAATTGTAAGACTAACTAAAACGTCATCTCTGCGAGAGCAGAGACATATTAACAAAAACAATATAAATTCCCTCTGGAGTTTATCCCGCAGTACAATGCGGAGTGGGAATGAAAGAAAGAAGAGAGTAGATGATATGGCAGATTGGAAAAAACCACCAAGATTATTCATTCCAGGACCTGTAAAGGTCAACGAAGACGTCCTGCAGCAGCTCGCACGGCCGACGCTCGGACATCGTGGCAAAGAGTATGCTCAACTGCACGGTGAAACAGTCGATATGCTCAAAAAAGTCCTCTTCACCGACCAGAATATTTTTCTCTTCACGTCCTCGGCCTCAGGTATCTGGGAAGCCGCTGTTCGCAACTGTGTTGGTCCTGACGAAACCGTTCTGGCCACCTGCTGCGGGGCCTTCAGCGATAAATGGGCCGATGTGGCCAAGAGCTGTGGTAAAAACGTAGATGAGCTTAAAGTCGAATGGGGTACGCCTACTTTGCCAGAGATGATTGATGAGAAACTCGCTACGGGCAAGTACGCCGCTGTTACCCTCGTTTATAACGAAACGAGTACCGGGCTGACAAATCCGGTCTATGAAATCAGCAAAATGATGAAGGAAAAATATCCGGATGTCCTTGTCTTCGTCGATGCTGTCAGTGCGATGGTTGGCCTGCCTTTGCATTTCGACGAGCTTGGCTGGGACATAGTATTAGCCTCGGTACAGAAAGCATTCGCAATTCCGCCGGGCCTGGCTGTTGCCGCGGTAAGCAATAGAGCTTTGGAAAAAAGCAGTAATGTTCCCAACAGAGGTTACTACTTCGACTTCCAGGCTTTCGCAAAAATGGCCGCGAAAAACCAAACGCCCACCACACCAAATGTCCCTCATATTATGGCCTTGAACTACCAGTGCGAAAAGCTGCTTAAAGAGGGTATGGACAATGTCTGGGAAAGACATCAACAAATGGCTGATTTTGTAAGGGCCTGGGCTAAGGAAAAATATGACCTCTTCTGCGATGAAAAGTACGCCTCAGATACACTTACAACGGTCAAGAATACCAGAGGTATCAACGTCTCCGAAACCATCAATAAAATACAGCAAAAGCACAATACGATTTTCGGGAACGGCTACGGCAAGCTCAAAGAACAAACTTTCCGAATCGCTCACATGGGCGATATCACCCTCGACGATCTGAAGGAGCTTCTCGGCTGGATTGATGAGGAAACCTCTTAAATTCGCTATCAAACTCTAAGAGCGTTCAGCTCCCGGGTTCTACAATCCGGGGGCTTTTTTTATATTCGCCACAGGAAGCTGCAATCACGACGTCATATGATAGCTGAATTCAAGCACTTTAGGCTCTGCAAGCTTTCGGTAATCAACCATATCCATCCGTATCGCTTTGTCATGCGTGCCGGCCTGGAACTTTATATGGTCGTCCTTTTCCAGTGCCTTGTCCATAATAGTAGGCAAGTCATACAGATTGCCGAATGGCGGCTCGGCTCCCAGCTCACAATCGTCAAATATCGCGCCGATTTCCTCTTCCCTGGCCAGATCAACTGATTTAGCACCAATTTGACTTTTCAAGACACCTAAATCAATCTTGCAACACGCTGAGAGCACACACATGATGTATTTACCGTCGGCTTTGACAATAACCGGTTTTGCTACGTATTTGCCCGGCTCGTGCTCGGCAGCGGCCATCTGCTGCGCCGTAAAAGCAGGTGAGTGTTCGGTAATATCGTAATTAATCGCCGACTTGTCCAAAAGTTCTATCACTCGCATATTAAACCTCCTGAAAACTAATACCGGCTGATATGTATAATAAATAATATTTATCTAACCACCTTTTTAGCACTAATCAAGAAAAAACAGCAAATTTTTAATTGGAGGATGGATAAGAAAATGCAGAACCAGAATGCAAATTAAGGGGATTTTTCAAGAGGGCACCACGGCGTGATTTACGCCGTGGCGCCATATTTTTAAATCGTAACTACTCGTAAATATTCGTAGATTCCGTTTCTTCAACCGGACGCGTAAGCTGGTCAACATTCATAACGGCTTTGAAGCGTACATCTCCGGGCTTTACGGCTGCGACGACCACACGCCAGGCGGCTCTGGCCTTCGGCTCAAGACTGCTTAAGGGGTAGAACTTCACCATTTGTCCCTCTAAAGAACCGGCAGTTGCGCCCGCTGAGGAAACATATTGAACATTACCTTCCAAAAGACAATTGATGCGGATATTTGTGGCGGCAGCAGAACCCTGGTTCGTAACACTGATTACGTATGTCGTTTGTGAGCCGACTTTTACCGGGTCTTCGACGTCAACGACTTCCAGCGACACTGCGGAAATCCCTGTTACCTCAGTCGGCACAGAAGCAGTTACAGCCTCCGAACAGTATGCAGTTACGGTTGCGCTATTCGTTTGCATACCAGGCTCTGTCGGGACATAGGAAACACGTACTTTTTTGATGCTATTCGGCGCTAGAGTACCGAACTCCCAGATCAATTTTGAGCCGGAAAGCTTTGCGCCCTCATCTGCTTCTATAGAGGTAGCCCCATTCGGGACGGTATCTTCGACAATAGTATTTTTAGCCGGTATATCCGACTTATTGGCAACTGTTATTTCGTAAGTTACCTTTCGACCGAGATAATGTTTTCTTGGGACGTTGTTTTCAATTGTCAGTACAGGCAGACTTACAATCGTAGTAGTTTCTGCTGATTCTGCTCTCAGGCCTGTAGCCGAGGTGGCCACTGCTTTGCTGGTGTACCTGCCAACCTTTGCCGCACGCAGTTCAGCCGAGAATTGCCGCGACTGACCTTCGGCCAATGTACCTACATCCAAAACTAATTTACTCTTGCCGTCGGTTGTTCGCAGCCCGATGGAAAGTTCGTCAATGATTCTGACATTTTGCGCGGATCCTGTACCTGAATTGGTCACCACGAATACAACCGGAATCGCCTCACAGAGTAATGCCTCATCCGGCGCTACCCTCGCCAGCTCTAACCTGGGTTGAACGATTCTTATAGGAGCACAAGCCGGGATGATAGGTGTAATAACAGTTGTGCAATGCTCAAGGGAATCGGCGCTCGAAGCCACACCGGAAACTGTAATTCGCTTGCTGGCTTTAGGCCCAAGTGATTTTATCTCCCACACAAGTTTATCCACATCTTTTCTCGCTGCCGGATTTGACCTTGTGAATTCGAAACCACGTGAAAGCTCTTCGTTTACCACAATATCGGTCAGTACCGCTTCCGTCAGGTTTGTAACTGCGATGAAATAATCAAACGACCTGTTTAGTTCGACTTCTCTCGGCACGGTCTTGTCCAATCGAACAATCCCGCATTCCGGCCATGGATAGGTCATCGAGATCACGGCCATGTCGGACTGACTGAGAACTACCAGTTGCCTACCCTCGCTGACAACAGGTCCATCTATCCGAACAGGCAAACCACCCAGAGGAGCAGGCACTGCATTGATTGGAGCTATAGCTATGGGTTCGTGGCTGCTATCCCAAAAGAACTTTTCAGGCTGCTTTAATTCCGGCTCGCCCTCCTTCGGCTTAAAGAAACTCTTCATGCTCTCGCAGCCCAGGGAGCTAAATACCAGCAAAATAAGCGAGATAGTCAGGATTTTTTTCATCGTATATACCCTTTCACACCTTCAGGTAAAAAAAAACGGGCAGAAAATCATTAAGCAGGATTTCCTTTCCTCGTTTTAATACCGCACAATTTCCGTTAATATATCGGTACAAGCCTTCGCTAAGTTAACCCAAAAAACGAATATGGCTCATTGCAAAGGTGATAAAATTTATCAATAAGAACCGATAAAAACCGAAGTCTGCACATCCTTATGAACACTTCAGGCGCACATTATGTCAATTCTATACCGTTACAGGACCTATAAAAAGCAGACTAAAAGGAATTGTACACCCTTCTCCTTTCAGCGCTCGCCAGGCCGCTAAATATAAAATAATTATACACCTTTTGAGACTGTGAATCAAGTAAAAAATGCCCGTTTCGAGGACTTCGGAGGGCATTTAAAATATCTTCACACCCCGATAGACCGGTAAAAAACTACAAATTATGAAAAATATATTAATAACATCTTGACATTAAGACGTTATAATGTTATGATGTTACTAATGAGGTGATAATATGAAAGCTAATACGAAAAGAACTACCGTTTATCTGGATTCTGATTTGCATCGCGCATTACGCATAAAAGCGGCCCAAACGGAACACTCCATGTCGGAGCTGGTTCAGGAGGCGATTAAATTTTCTTTAGCGGAGGATTCCATTGACCTGACGGCTTTCGAGCAGCGCAGGAAAGAGCCCAGCCTGCCGTTTGAGGATGTTTTGAAGAAGCTCAGAAAAAATGGCAAAATATAGAATAACTATCAAAAAATCCGCTGCAAAAGAGCTGGAAGCTCTCCCCAAGAAAGACCTGCAAAGAATCATCAAACGCATTCATGCACTTGCCGAAAATCCCAGACCACAAGGCTCAAAGAAACTCTTGGGACAGGAGCAATATCGCATTCGACAGGGGGATTACAGAATAGTTTATTCTATTGAAGATAAAGATTCGCTGATTGATATATTCAAAATCGGACACAGACGAGAAATTTACCACCCCTGACAAATCACCGCATCAAAGCCGAGCAGCAAGAATGCGGCAATTTGGGGGAAAAAAGTAATATTACTTTTCTTCTTTCTTATTAGACCTCTGTGTCAAGGTTGATCCTACAAAACTCTTTACTGCCTTTAGCAACCCATCGATTTTTTCAGCGGCTATAACTTGAGCGCTAAAAGCGAATGCTCCTAAGAACATAAGAATTGGAAACAAGACGACAACAGCAACAAGTTGAATCCAAGTTGGCAGGTTATCTATTTCGTCGATATACACAAAAAGGAGTACGCAGAATGTTGCGCCGATTAGAATGATAATCCATTCGGCAATTGCTTTGCTTCTCTTGTGACGTATGTGTGCATGAATCAATTTGTGTATAAACAATTGTTTAACCATGCTTTCTTTTTCGTCGTCAGAGGCTATTCCATATTGGTTACCTGTAACAAGTTTAAGATTCTTATGTTGAGGATATATCTCTTCGACTTTTTTTCGGTAGATTGCAGCCCACAAACTCGCAATCTCATTCAATTCTATAGGTGTAGAGCCTGCTAAGGCCAAATCGTGCATGAGTGACAGATATTCACTGAGCCAATCGCCTCCTTTGAGAACACGCTCCTGGGCTTGATGAATATAAAGTTCAAGATGACTTTTATTTGCCTCGGCCATTATGAATTACAAATTAGAAATTGCCCACCAGAGATTTTCAGAATACGAATTTACCGAATTCGAAATTTATACAGAAATCGTTGAACGTTTTATGACAAGATTGTGTAATTACTGCTCTTGATTTTAGTAATTCGGGAGTTGAAAAGCAAGGAAAAACGGGTAAATCTTTGCTATTTAGACACATACATCTTATGATATAAGCCAAAATTGAGGCTCGAAATTACTAACTAAGCTGCTTATTTGTTCAAACAAGGATGTTTGAAAATGGATAATCCAGAATATGAAAAATTCCTATTAGACATAGCTGATGATGTGGCGAAACTTGTCGCAATTTCGGAAAACCGAACATGCTTTGAGCATCATAGCTGTGACCTTGGTAAGAAACAGGCGGCCTACTCAGAGGCAAGGAAACGAGGAGCTAATCAAATGCCCCCCGAACCTTTAGCAGGATTTCTATCTGTCTTAACCCACGACAAAGACATCCCTGATGTAGTGCCAAGGCCAAAAATTGATGAAGCACTTGCATATTATTACTTTTCGCTTGCTACCATTCACGACAAAATGCGTGATGAGGGATACATCCCAATTCATAATAACAGTGAGGCTAAACAGTTGGCTAAAAGCGTATGGGCTACTATAGAAAAGCTTTGTGTCGATAGACAATTTATCATCAAAATAGCCCTTGATTACGTGGAAGCTGACCTTGCCAGAAAAAAGCCAGCAGAAACAGAGCCGGATACTGCTCGGGCCAAATGCTGGAGGATAATAAAGAAGATACCCGGCTGGCTATTCAAGAAAACATGGCATCTTGTTGTTATTATTATTGGTGGTCTTATTGTTGCAATACTGATTGATATTTTTGGTGATTTCGGCTGGCTCGAAAGAATTAAGGATTTCATTTACGAGATACTTCATATTTGTCGAGACAATATCCAGTGAGAGGTTGCTCCGCATACAATATGAGGTACGAACTAAAATTATCTTGGTTTGTAACCGCTCTGGGTGTGGAGGGCATCTATAAAGGCCAGCATATTTTCCAGGGGTACATCGCCCTCGACGGCGTGGGCGGGTGCGAAAATATAGCCTCCGTTTTTGCCGGCTTTTAACAGTTTGTCCGCTGCATTCTTAACATCTTCGACTGAGCCGTATGGCAGGATTTGCTGCGTCGAGAGGCCCCCGTGAAATGCAAGCCGTCCCTTGTACCTTTCCATAAGGCCAAAGACGTCCATAACCTCCGGCTGAAACGGATTGAAACAATTAAGCCCTATTTCAATCAAATCGTCAAAAAGCTCATCCACCTTGCCGCACGAATGGATAATCACGTACTTGCCCGCATCCCGAGCAACCGAATACATCCGTTTCAACTGCGGCTGGATAAATTCCCGCCAGAGGTTAGGCCCCATCTGAAGGCCTCTCTGCTGGCCCCAGTCATCACCTAAATAAATCGCGTCTATATCATATTTTAAGGCTTCTGTTATCTGGGCGATGTTATAATCAGCTATTTGTTCCAACAGCTCATGGACGAAGTCCGGGACTGTGAGAAAATCCATCATCAGGTTCTCCATACCCCGCAGAGTCCAGGCCCGCTCGTACAGCGAGAATCCAATTTTAAATACCCGGAAGCAATCCTCGTACAAAGAGAGCTTCTCGGGAATATCCTCAAAAATACGCCTGTCAAGCGGGTCAGGAAATTCGTATCCGTCAAGTGTGGGCTCCGGCAAAAGACACCCTTCAACAATACCGATATCTTTATCGACGCTGCGGTCCCACGCAACTCCGAAAACATCACGAAAGCGCTCATTGCCAATATCAGTAAAAAAACCTGTATCGCTGCCTAATTTGACAAAATGATTGTCCAAGTCCCGCTCCAGATCATCCCGGCCAAAATGCCTTCGCAGCTTATCAGCAGCCTCGACGGTAAAGCCGCAGTGCCAGGGAACATATGGAACTCTGCACCCCTCAATCGCCAGCTTGACCACATCTCTTTTGTTCATCCGCTGCATTTCCAAATTATGTAAACCATGAAACTATTGTTCAGAATGAGATTGAAATTTCACTAAAGCACTTTTGCCGTCAAGCCGGACAGGCGAACATCTTCGCCGAAGCGTTTGATATCAACGTGATGCAGTCCGATAGCCTGCGTTAATTCAGCCATCGGCCCGGTTATATCAGCGCTGCCCTGCGCCCCTAATATCCTCGGTGCGATATAAACGACAACTTCATCGGCAAGCCCTTCTTTTAGAAACGAAGTCAATACCCTCGGCCCGCCCTCGACAAGTAAGTGAACAATGCCGCGTTTACTCAATTCATCGAGCAGACAATGCAGGTTGGATCGGCCCTGCGTAACCTGATAAGTAAGTACCTCTGCCCCCTTTTTTGTAATCTTTTCTGCAATTTCCGGATTCGCCTGAACTGAACCTTCTCTGGTGTATATCATCAGGGGATGTTTCTTAGCCGTCTTAATCAGTTTACAATCCAAGGGGACTCTAAGATGGTTGTCTAAAACGATCCTTGTGAGTTCTTTACCTTTGCTCGGTCTGACTGTCAACAGCGGGTCATCGGTTATTACTGTATTTATGCCCACCAATATACCGCCTGCACGCCGGCGTAATTTGTGTACATCTTTTCTACTTTGCTCGCCGGAAATCCAACCGATTCCTGACGGCGGCGGCTCGGTTATGGCCAATTTGCCGTCAATACTTTGCGCCCATTTCAACGTTACCCAGCACCTGCCGGTGGCGGTAAATTTAATAAAAGGAGCGTTCAGCAATTTGGCTTCGGTTTCGCAGATGCCTGTCTGCACTTCAATTCCAGCATTACGCAACTGCTCTATACCTTTCCCTCCGGCGTGTTCAGATGGGTCAATCATTGCTACGAAAACTTTTGCCAACCCGGCGGCGATTATGGCCTGTGTGCAGGGGCCGGTCTTACCTTGATGAGAGCACGGCTCAAGCGTAACGTACATCGCGGCGCCACGTGGATCTATGCCCAAGATAGTGCAATCTTCCATCGCGTTTATTTCCGCATGGGGGCCGCCAAACTTTTTGTGCCAGCCTTTGCCGATAATCCGATTGCCTTTTATAATAACAGCACCAACGGCCGGATTCGGCTCCACAGAACCGATACCACGCTGCGCCAACGCCAAAGCAGACCTCATCAGTCTTTCATTTTGATTCACAACAACTCCAGAAATTGTTTTTCATCTATCACTTTAACGCCAAGCTTTCTCGCCTTATCAAGTTTGCTTCCCGGATTGCTGCCGGCCAATACAAAATCGGTTTTCTTACTTACACTCGATGACGATTTTGCTCCCGCCTGTCTTATCGCCTTCTCTATTTGCTGGCGTGTGAAATTTTCCAAAGTGCCTGTAACCACAATCGTTTTGCCTGCTAATTTATCAGAACGCCGGGTCTTCGGCTGCTCTGACTTCATCCCCGCAGCCAATAACTCATCAATCACTAACTTGTTCTTTGAGTCGCGAAAATATTTAAATACACTTTCTGCCATTGTCGGTCCGATTTGGTCTATATCCGCAAGCTCTTGCTGTGTTGCGTTCATAAGCTTATCAAGTGAACCAAAATGCTCAGCTAAGATTTGAGCGGACTGCCCACCGATATGTCGAATTCCCAGGGCTGCAATGAAACGCCATAATGGCTGTTTCTTACTTTTATCTAACGCCTCTACCACATTTGTAGCACTTTTTTCAGCCATCCGCTCAAGTTCAATCAAGTCCTGCTTCTCTAATTTGTAAAGGTCTGCAAAATTCTTTACCAGCCCGGCCTCGACCAGTTGTTCGATTAAAGCCGTGCCGAGATTTCCTATATCCATCTGCCCACGTCCGGCAAAATATTTCAGGCGTTCTTTCAATTGCCCCGAACAATCAGGATTGAGGCAACGGATATAAACGCCCTCTTCATCTTTGGCTACCTCCGAACCACAACTCGGACATTCTTTAGGAAATTCGAAGGGCTTTGTGCCGACAGGTCTTAATTCTTTCTTTACTTCTATCACCTGCGGTATTATCTCGCCGGCCTTTTCAATTATTACGGTATCGCCGCTACGGACACCAAGCCGATTTAATTCATCGAAATTATGAAGGCTTGCGCGTTTAACAGTTGTCCCTGATAATTGTACCGGCTTAAGATTTGCTACAGGTGTTAAAATGCCGCTTTTTCCAACCTGTACGTCGATTGATTCAACAATGGTCTCAGCTTGCTCAGCGGCGAATTTATATGATATGCACCACCGAGGTGCCCTGCCGGTTGCGCCTAATATATCTCGCTGGTCGAAATGGTTAATCTTTATCACCATCCCGTCAATCTGGTAATCCAGCTTCAATCGTTTTTCGCTCGAAGCCAGGCAAATATCTATCACTTTATCGATGTCTTTGGCTTTTTTGATATGAGGATTAACTGGCAAACCAAGTTCTTTGAATTTCTGTAGTGTTTGGTAGTGATTTTCAGCTAATGGCTCAGACAGCTCGCCCATGGCATAGGCAAAGAACGAAAGATTCCGTGCCGCGGTGATCTTCGCATCCAGAAGTTTCAAAGAGCCTGCCGCGGCATTTCGAGGATTGGCAAAGGCCGGCTCACCTGCTTCAGTGCGAAGTTTGTTTAGCTCGGTAAAAGCACTTGTGGGCATATATACTTCACCGCGAACTTCGAGCACGGCAGGAATATTACCACCTCTTAATACCAACGGAACAGCTTTTATTGTTCGCACATTAGCGGTAACGTCATCGCCCATCCGACCATCACCGCGAGTAGCCGCCGTAATAAGAACACCGTCTTCATAGCGAAGACTTATAGCAAGACCGTCTATTTTCAGCTCTACCACATAATCGTAATCCATCCCCTCAAGCTGTTTGCGCACCCTCTCGTCAAAAGCCCTAAGCTCAGCGGCGTTATAGGTATTGTCCATACTCAGCATTCGTATTGCGTGCCTGACAGTGGCAAAACCTTCAAGGGGCCGTCCGGAAACACGCTGAGTAGGCGAATCAAGTGTGATAAATTGCGGATTCTCCTGTTCCAATGCCTTCAACTCGGCAAAATATTCATCATATTGTCGGTCGCTTATTTTCGGCTGATTGGACACATAATAGAGATAATCGTGCTCGCGAATCTCATCCCGCAAGCGTTCGATTTGC
>JACNGQ010000047.1 GCA_014384025.1 Planctomycetota bacterium
TCTGATGAAGGAGAGACGCCGAAAATGAACTCCGAGGCTTATCTTCATGCCATTCGCCCCCGGCCCTCTGTTGTAAGCCACGGTTAGTGGCTCCAGGGGGTAAACCCTTTCTATTTACTAATGATTATTTACTATTGACTATTGGGTTTGAGATTCTTCACTACGTTCAGAATGATAACT
Organism: Planctomycetota bacterium; assembly: GCA_014384025.1. GTDB lineage: Bacteria > Planctomycetota > Phycisphaerae > Sedimentisphaerales > Anaerobacaceae > NIOZ-UU13. The sequence continues at coordinate 181 of JACNGQ010000047.1, forward strand.
ATTTTAAATAGATCCTTCGACTGCGCTCAGGATGACGTTTCGTATTGCCCCCGACACCCGGTATGAGGAATATGGATAAAACGAAGTTGCAGTTACGGGCTTTATGTAGTATAATAGGCACCTCTAAAAATTCATTTTTACTGCGAACGGCTGCAATCTCCACCAGCAGTGTTGTCAGGCCAAAATTTGTCCTCGACATAGCTTTGGCTATGCCTGCGGCGATTTAGACCTTCCTCCAAAGCTGGAGAAAATTTCGCACCTTCTCGTGACAAAAGCAATTTTTAGAGGCACCCTTATATTGTGTGCGTGACTAAAATAGTGTGGTGTTGAAGTTTTTGAAATCCTGTTAAGAACGGAGGTTTATATCATGAAATCAATAAGACGCAGGGATTTTTTGAAAGGCGCTTTGGCCGGGTCGGCAATGGTTGCGGCGCCGTTTAATATTCTTAAGGCGGGGGCATCGCCGAACAGTAAGCTCAATATTGCCTGTATAGGGGTCGGGATGCAAGGCTCGGGCAATGCAGAGTATCTGACGAGGAGCAATAATGTGATAGCCCTGTGTGATGTCGATAAGGCATGGCACAGGAAGGCCATTGCGGGAAAAGAAAGCCTTCAGGGAATCAAGCTGTGGACTGATTACCGGGTGATGTTCGACAAGATCGGCAAGGACATCGACGCGGTTCTGATTGCGACGCCGGAGCATTCGCATTACGCGATTTCGGTGTATGCTATGAGGCACGGCAAGCACGTCTATTGCCAGAAGCCGCTGTGTCACACAGTTAACGAAGTTCGTCTTCTGACCGAAGAGGCGAAGAAGCATAAGGAGCTGGTGACGCAGATGGGGAACCAGGGGCATTCGGGCTTAAGCTCGGCTATGCTGAGGGACTGGGGCCAGGCGGGCTCGGTCGGGCCGATACGAGAAGTGAACGCGTATTCGAGGAAGAATTACTGGATCGACAAACCGGTGGTGAAGGGGAGCATCGTGCCGGAGACGCTGGATTGGAACCTGTATCTGAATCGGGCCGAAGAGATTCCGTTCAGCACGAGCTATATGAATCGCGAGTGGATACGATACAGCCACTTCAGCGGAGCGGTCGGAGATATGGCCGCTCATATACTTGACCCTGCGTATTACGCTCTGGATTTGCGTGTGCCTTTGAGCGTGAGGGCCGAGGTCAATACGCCGGCTTATCCGGGGTCACTGCCGAGGTCGGGGGTTATTACGTGGGAATTCGGAGCGAGAGGGAAAATGCCGCCTGTAACGATGAAGTATTATCTTGGAGAGGATATAGAGTTTCCCTGGCCGAAACACCTGGAAGCCGGGCGCACGGAGATAACGAGCGGGTCGGTGATGGTGGGGGAACATGCCTCGATAATGGCGGGCAGTCATAGTCAGGGCGGGCGGATCATTCCCGAGAGCGTGATGAAGGAGACGCCAAGACCGCCCGAGGCAGCTTTGCGGTGTAAGGGCAGGACACATTTCGACAACTGGACCCTGGCGTGTAAGGGCGAAGATACGGCGATGTCGAATTTCGAATACGCGGGACCGTTGTCTGAAATAATAGTGCTGGGCGATATCGCTCTGCTGAATCCAGGGCGGACGCTGCTCTGGGATTCGAAGAACATGAAAATCACCAACGATGAGGCCGCGGACAAGAGTCTCTTCATGAGGCGGATTGCTCCGCGCGACTATATGAACTGGTGTTAGGGGCAGCTTCTTCGATTGATTATTGATACTGGATCCCCGCTAAAAACATGCGAGGATGACAATATTATTGCGATTGACTCCTAATTGGTCAAATAGAATTTCTATAAGCGGCCTTTGGCCTGTTTTGCGCAAATCCACTTTTCACGATTGGTGCAGCAACCATGGCTCCTACAGTTATTGCCGACTTCTTCATGAAGTCACGACGGTTCGATGATGACATGACGGCCTCCGTTAGTTTTATACCTATTTCATAGATCAGGAGTATCGTTTCACATATAGATATTTTTAAACGTTTTTACGTTTTCTGCAAAGAAATTCAAAAAGAGATAATGCTTGAGGGGATTTATTAGATACAATAGCGTTGATTATGAGAACGATTAACGAGACACAGAGAAGCTCCTGTATGCTTATATCCGTAGTGACTAAACTGGCAGCACATTGAGGCAAATAAAAAAGAAAAAGGGTATTTAATATGAAATATCGAAAACTCGGACGTACAAACTGGCAGATTAGTGAGATCGGATATGGAATGTGGGGTATGGCAGGATGGACCGGCTCTAACGATGAGGAATCGCTGCGTTCTATGCAGCACGCTGTTGATCTCGGATGTAATTTTTTTGATACAGCCTGGGGATATGGTGAGGGTAAGAGTGAAAGTTTGCTCGGCGAACTTCTGCGAGCTAATAACGATAAGAAGCTCTATACTGCAACTAAGATACCGCCCAAAAACTTCAAATGGCCAAGTAAGCGTGAATATTCGCTTGAAGATTGCTTTCCTCCCGAACATATTCAGGAGTACGTTGAGAAAAGTCTCAAGAACGCCGACCTGGATTCCTTCGATTTGATGCAGCTCCATACATGGGAAGATTTGTGGCTGGAAGATGATCGCTGGTTCGGAAAAATGAGCGAGCTTAAGACCCAGGGGCTGTTTGGCGCTATTGGGATTAGTATTAACCGCTGGGAACCCTGGAACGGGGTAAAGGCAGTCAAGAGCGGCTTAATCGATGCCGTGCAAGTCATCTACAATATCTTCGATCAAAATCCTAAAGATGAACTCTTTCCTGCTTGCCGAGAGCAAAACGTAGGAGTCATCGCACGGGTACCATTCGACGAAGGCACATTAACAGGCACACTAACGAAAAACAGCCGCTGGCCGGATGGCGATTGGCGCAACACCTACTTCGTCCCTGAAAACCTGAACTCAAGCGTAGAACATGCGGACATGCTCAAACCGTTGATACCGGACGGTATGACTATGCCGGAAACGGCGCTGCGTTTCATTCTCGGCGAGCCAACTGTGAGCACGATAATAGCCGGGATGCGCAAGGCAAAACATGTAGAGATGAACATGGCTACGAGTGATGCAGGACCATTAAGCCCTTCTTTGATGATTGAACTTGAGAAGCACCGTTGGGACCGGGAGCCAACGGCATGGTCCCAATGATTATTCGAACCGAAGTACATTATCCTCACAATGTTAAGGACTGGTTTTATAAGGTGTTTCTTCAGTTTGAATATCTGATTTTTTTTCTACCTTAGGGTCTAGTTTGGCTTTGATGATCTGTTTGGACCAGGCGGCCTTTATGAACTTTTTCGGCGGTATTTTGACGGGTCCGCTAACAAATTCCGGTATATTATAGACAACAACACGCGATTGATGATATTCCGGGTCTTCCTGCGGCAATAGAAACGGTTTGCTGAAATTTCCGTTAGAATCAAAATAGCTGAAATAAGGATGTGTGCATATTCCATCCTGGCGTTTACTGCTGAAAACAATCCAACGACCATTGCTGGACCAACAGTGATAACTTTCCGCCCGGCCGCTGTTAATATTTTCGGCTTTACGAAACTCTTTTGTTTGAGTATCAAGAATATACAAATCTGAATCCGGCATATAGAGTGGAAAATAACTGTACTGCGACATGCAGAACAAGATGTGTTTCCCATCAGGTGAGGGTTTCGGATGAGCAACACTCAAGCCCAATTCACTTGCCTTCAGGACCGGTTCAATCTGGCCCCATGTATCTTTTTCCAAATTGTATGAGATGCGCATCAAATCATATTTCATTTTTTTTAAGGGTTCTTCGTCCTTGTCATAAATATCCAGCCCGGGCGAACTGCAAAAGTACAGGTATTTGCCATCAGGCGACCATTCGGGATATGTCTCCATACGTTCGGAGGTCGATATTTTCGGTGATGTAGTGATTGTATTGGTTTGAACGTTATAAAGGAGAAGGTCGGAGACTCTGTCGTAAACGTCGAGATTTTTACCCCGGGCATGAAAAATCTGCTTTACGGTATTAAAAGCAAAAGCAATTACTTTTCCGTTCGGGTGCCATGACCTGTATGATGTAGCGTGATTAAATGATGTTGATGTATCCACCTTGTGGATTTCGTTATCATAAGCAAGTACCATTGACGTCCCAACTGCTCCGGCCCGCATATGAAATACCATTCTGTCCGGATTGTAGTTATGAAAAGAATGACAATTGACACAATTTTTTCCCATTGTGCCGTTCAATACAATGGGCCTTTCGTCATAACTTCTTAAATCGCGTTGATATATGCCCAGCTTGTTCCAATATTGATACAGGGGTTTCATAAGCCGGTAAACCAAATGCGTATTGATTTCTTCTTTTGCAATTTTGTTCTCAATGTCAGCGTAACGGCTCCATTTGTTCTTCTTATCGTTGACGAAAATAGTTATAAGCAAGGGCTGTTCTCGATTCTGCTTTAGCAAATTTTCCCAGGGTTTTATGGGAATTTTGATGTTAGGTGATTTGCTGAATATTTCAATATCGCGGCCTTTTGCAGATGAAATTTGAACATAATACGCCTTGCCCTTTTCTTTTATGATAAAGTTGGCAGGTGCAATATTGGGAGGGAGGATTATATCGGTATAATCAGGAAGTATGGCCGGCTGTCTATCGATGGATTTACAATCTTCAGGATTCGGCTTCCTGCTGGTGCAGCCCGGGCATGCTATCAGCGCCACAATACAGACAAGATGTAATAGAGTGAAAACTTTCAATTGAGGCATATAATCACTCCTAAGGTTTGAAATAGTATAAGCCATAAAACCAGTAAGTATCTCTATATTTGTTGAGTTCTCCACGTGCTGCTTCTTTATTCTTGTTATGTTTTGCCATAATCCTATTGAAATCATCGAACTTCCTGATTGTTTCCTCTGATATGTCTTTACCCGGCAAAGTAATGCTCTTGCCACCAGTAAGCTGGTCGTAGATAAGAATAGCCTCTTCAAAATGTCGTGGAATTTTAGGATAGTCAAAAAAATTCAACCGGTGAAGGTGCTTAATAAAACGACCAACCTGCCCTTCCAACAGGCAATACGCCATAAAATATTCAAATGCCATTTTATTCTTCGTATTCTCTAAAAGCTTCTCCAGACATAGTTCCGGTTCAGTAGGCGAAACAAGGAAATCGGACTGCGGCATAGTGCTTTTCAGATATTGAATTTGCGGATGCGCCCAAAAATCCTCACTGTCGGAAAGGTACGTATGATATTGTTTTGCCCAAGCCTTATGCCAGATGGTTTTTTGCAGCATCGCCAAATATTTTTCCGCGATTTCTCGCTTTTCTTCCATCAGATATATCATTACAAGGCGCTGCAGATTCCATGCTGTGTCTCCGTTGACGGTTATAGCTTCATAAGCCCAGTGTTCCGATTCATTTATAAGACCGAGATCGAAGAATACATCGCTGTGTTGAAGTGCAAAATGGCTGCGCATATTCTCAGCCATGAAAAGGCTGTCGCTGCCGAAAAGCTGGATCATACTGAACATTTTATCACTTAGATTGCCGGTATGATAAAGTGCTCTATTAACCTGACATTGAACGATATTGCTAATCGGAAGACCCTTTTGTGCGATATCGAGCACTTTTTCCCATTCTTCGAATCTCGCATAGCGATCGATCATTAGGAAAGCTTTTCCATTTTTGTCATATGAATGCCGGACCGCTATTATAATGAGAACGAGGAACAAAACGCCCTGAATCAGTCGTATTGGAACAGAGCGGCCGGACAATAACCTGCCAAAAAGATTGTTTGAGCTCTTTTGAGAATTCCTGACGTATTTCTTTTCAAAGCCGGCCAGCAGAAGAACAAGTGGAAAAAATGCGTACAACGACAAGGACAGCCATGTCAACCTGTAGGTATTATATGATGTTAAGTGCATCACATAGGCGTCTTGAATATGTAGAACGAATAAAGTCGAGGCGCCTATATAAGGCAGCAATCCTGCAAAAACGATATAAAGTAAAGGCAGTAAAATCCGGCGATGATATAAAGCGTCATAGAGTATGATTACGATTGAAAAAATAAAAACCTGGCCGGCAGTTATATAATATAAGATTGCGTGAATAATGATGTATGATAAAAATCTCAGGCTATTATTTGAAGGAGCGAGGCGGACATAGATATTGACACCGATTAAAATCCAGAGCAGCCCCAGCGTTAGTATAAGTGGAAATCTGTAGTTACTATGTAAGACCAGAAGAATAACCGTTGGTAACCAATGCAGATAATGAATCTGTGGATTTGGCCGGATTGACTTAATGAACAGCTTTGTGTTCCAGGCAACGAATGCGAAGATAAGAACAAGCAACAATGCCCCTGTCCATGAATAATAAAAAAACTGTGAAAGGAAACAGGATATAAGCTCGTTTACACCGCCGGGATAGCTGAACAATTCATTTACGAAATATTTATCGAAGAAAAAGACAGGTTCCTGAGCCTGGTAGATTAGTTCCGGTTTTATCCACAATAGTAAATAAATAAAATAAAAAGACAAAAAAATAATCGAAAACAGCAGGGAGCAAACTGTATCTTGAAACTTCTTCTTTGCCCCTTCCTGAAAAGCTTTTTCGTCTTTTGATTCTAACATAATCTCAAAATATTCTTTGAATTATGACAATCTGCATTTGCTTTGTTATGTCTTCAGCAATAATGAGATAAATTTAGCTTTATATCAGGAGATGATCTCATCTCCTGTTCCAATTATTTTATTAGTATATTTCTTTCTTTCAAGAATTGTTTCTTATTATCAGTTCAGCACATTTGCCAAGAATCTTATCGCGCCGGCCATGATAAACATCATCAGGTCTGACATTGCTTTTTCTTCATGTTCATAGTATTGAAAACATCCCCACAAAATCTGTGTTTTCTGTTTGAATCAAGCACCGTGTACATAATCCGATAACACATTTAAATTGGATTGTTTTTCGGCTTCCGGGAGAGGTAACTTTTAGAATAGCGGATTCAACTCATAAGTGCAACTGAGTCGCCAAAATTATGGTGAGCTGGTAT
>JACNGQ010000083.1 GCA_014384025.1 Planctomycetota bacterium
ACTGAAGTGTATGGGATAAAAGAGGACGAGGTTTTTGTCGAAAATGACAAGTAAATAGCAAAAGTTATGATACGAGTTATTTGGAAGGAAGCATAATATGACAGATATAAAGACTATATTAGCGAAAGCGATAGAGAACGGGGCAAGTGACGTTCATATTAACGTTGGAATACCACCAATATTGCGAAAGAATACGGAACTGATAGATATGGATTTCCCTGAAGTCACTGCAAAAGACGTAGAAGAAATGATTAGTTCGATGGTTGATGCGGACAGATTCAAAGAATTTAAACAAAATAAAGACCTCGATTTCTCAACATATCTGGAAGATGGTCACCGCTTTCGTGTTAATGCCCATTTTCAGCGTGAAACAATGGCAATTTCCTTTAGAGTGATTCCGAATGAGATACCCATGATAGAGGATTTGCATCTTCTGCCGATAGTTAAAGAGCTGACAGACCTGCCGCGAGGTTTGGTGCTTGTGACCGGCCATACCGGCTCCGGAAAAAGTACGACACTTGCGGCGATGATAGGTTCGATAAATGCAAAGTACAGAAAACGTATCATGACTCTGGAAGACCCCGTAGAATACGCCTTAGAGAACAAAGAGTGTATGATAGAACAGCGTGAAATAGGTGCCGACTGTCCGAATTTTGCCTCTGGTCTCAAGCATGTCCTGCGACAAGATCCCGATATCATAATGGTCGGCGAAATGAGAGACCTGGAAACCATCAGCTTCACAATGACGGCTGCAGAGACGGGACACCTTGTATTCAGTACACTGCATACGATTAATTCCTCGCAGACAATTGAACGTATCATTGATGTTTATTCCGCGGCCCAGCAGAACCAGATTCGAACAATGTTGGCTAATACGCTCCAGGCTGTTATCTCTCAAACATTATTTAAACGCGTAGATGAGCCGGGTATGGTGCCCTGTACTGAGATATTGCTGTGCACCTCCGCTGTGAGGAACTGTATTCGTGAAAACAGGATCTACGAGATACCGAATATTATCGAAACTTCGAGAAGACTGGGTATGCAAAACCTGGATTACAGCATAGCCGAAATGTATTCCAAGGGTTATATCGACAGAGACGAAGCGGTGATGCGCTCAAGTAATCCTGCAAAGATGGAAAAGACCCTTGTGCCAAGAGATGTTGAAATGGTTCAGGCACCGGGATCGGCAAAAGCAAAAAGAAAAAGATAAGGTATATACTTATGTTTGAAGAATTCTCAAAGAAAAATAAAGGCGCAACTGCGGTTGCGACTCGAGGTAAATCGTCCAGGTCCGAAGGTAGCCAGAAGTCAGGGGAGCAGTCCAATTTCATTCGGGAGCCGGATTCTGCACTGGTAAGTCCCATGAAAAAACAGCAAAACACGTGGGAAATGATAAAGAATTTCAAAGTTGAGGGCGGGCCTAACAGAAAAGATATTCTGAATTTTACAAAACAGATTTCCATTATGATCCGGGCGGGGATAAGTCTTCAGGACTCGCTTGAGTCAATTGCCGAACAAAATAATAAAGAAAAATTCAAGGTCATCATTGTTGACCTGAAAAATAGAATCGAATCCGGAGAGAGTTTTTCCCAGGCTCTTGCTGTGTATCCTACTATATTCAGTGAACTTTATATAAATATGGTGGCAGCAGCAGAAGTCAGCGGCTCGCTCAGTAAAATGCTGGAAAAATTATCTGAGTATCTTGATTCGGAAGCTGAAACCCGCTCTCAAGTTCGGGGTGCTATGGTTTATCCGGTCATCATAGCCGTTATGGCCGTGACAGTTACAATTTTCCTGTTGTGTTTTGTCCTTCCGCGGTTTACGACCATCTTTGCAGGCAAGGAGCACCTGTTGCCGGGACCAACGAAAGGATTAATGGCTACGAGCGCGATTATGCGAGGATACTGGTATTTTATTATACCGGGTATAGGCGCTGCATTCTGGGGTTTCTGGTATTTTATTGGCACCGAGGGCGGGCGCCGGTGGTGGGACAAGGCCAAATTGGTATTGCCTCTTATAAAAACACTTTGCCGAAGTCTTTATATAACACGAAGCCTGCACACGATGGGCGTGTTGACAAAAGCCGGAGTACCGATACTAAATACAATTTCGATAACAGCACAAATAGCGGGAAATATTCTTTACAAAGAGATGTGGCTCGGCGTTTATGAGGAGGTTCGTCAAGGCAAGAAAATCGCATCCAGCCTGAGCCAGTATAATCTAATGCCAAGCAATGTGATTCAAATGGTAAAAAGCGGCGAAGATTCAGGTACTATGAGCGATGTGTTAAAAGATGTTTCCGAGTACTACGCAAGAGAGCTTAGAACTGTTATCAAAGCAGTAACTTCAATGATAGAGCCCATAATGATAGTTGTGATGGGTGTTTTAGTCGGCTTTATTGCGATGAGTATTATTCTCCCGATATTTAAGATGTCCAGTGTCGTTATGGGCAAATAAATTCATCATGTGTGCTGCAACCGGGAATGGTATCAATGTGATTGGAGGTGCGAGATGAAAAACACAAGATGCAGAGACGGCTTCACACTTATCGAGGTGTTAATTGCAATACTGTTAGTCGGTCTTGCAATTGTTTCCCTGGTTTCAGCCAATGGTGCATTCACACAAGCCAACGGTGCCGGGGTGGAGTTGTCAACCGCGGAATTTCTCATTGAACAGATTAGGGAGCTTAGCACCGTTCTTGAGGTAATCGACCCAAACACCGGCACTGCCACATTCGGCCCGGAGACGTTAGAGACACTCGCCAATTATGACGATTTGGATGATTTTCATGGTGCGGTTTTCTCTCCGCCCATCAGTGCCGACAGAAATTCTTTGGCCGATCTTGGTGCATACAGCCAGCAGATTGCAGTCGAAAATGTCAGTGCGTCGGATTTTGAGCAGGTTGTAGGTAACCATTTAAGTCCCTTTGTTCGAGTAAGTGTAAAGGTCTTTTTGAACACAAAGGAAATCAGCTCGGCCAGATGGCTCAGGGCCCGATACTAAAAGACTTTAAGGGGGGTTCAAAATGAGACATACAAAATACGACACACTAAAAACGAACTGCCGGTTACGGATATCAATGCCCCGATATTGCTTCAGCAAGAAAGCACACGGCGGTGGCTTTACGATTGCGGAACTCCTTATTGCTTTGGCAATAGCCAGTATGTTACTGGCTTCTATTGCCGTTGCCATTAACGCCTCGATCATAAATTATCGGGAAAACGAAGATATGTTTAAGGCTATCAACAGTGCCCGGCAGGCCCTGCTTCGGATAACAAGTGAGCTTCGCACGGCAGATACTGTTGATCCCTTTTCGCCGGTCAACGAATGCAGTTTATTTAGAGCTAACGGAGTTGATGATATAACTTATCAATATAACAATACAGACAACAAGCTTTATCTGATTGATAATGTGTCCGGCAGTAGCTATGTGCTCTGTGACAATGTTACCGCTATGACTTTTACAAAGCAGACGTTTGTAGAAAATTCTGAAACAAAGGTTAGAAGCGTACAGGTTTCTATAACGGTTGCTCAGGGTAATGCGGAACGAAAGATTTCTGCCGCTGCGGTTATAAGAAGAAATTTGAGCTGGTAATCGTTGTTTCCACACAAATAATACATGAAAATATCAACATTTGACCGGCACAAACTAAATTTACATAAACAATGTCAGTACGGCAATATTTATCATAACATGTTTTCAAACCTAATGTTATATCAGACGCCTGGAATATAATCTCTAATTTACACGATAGTTTTGCACAAAAGTGCTTGTTTTTATCTTTCTTAACGATACTATTACCAAAAGCCCTAAGGGGGCGGTTAGCTCAGTTGGCTAGAGCGCCTGCTCGACACGCAGGAGGTCGTTGGTTCAAGTCCAATACCGCCCATTGATTTTGCCCTGTTGTCAATCAATGACAATAGGGCTTTTTTTAATTTGTGCGAGATACGCTTCACGAGATGCGAGATACGCGGCCTCCGGCCGCCTGGCCTTTTTTGGAGTTTACCCTCGATGTGTGCTAACTTGCTTTCCTGTCGGGGGCTGGAGCAGCTCATCAAAATAATCAAATGGGTGGTCCGGGTTTTTCAGCCGTTCATCATCTAATACAAAGCCCTTGACGATGTATTCTCTTAGTCTCTGCGTTGCCCATTGCCTGAAACGAGTCGCAATATGAGATTTTATCCGGTATCCGACCGAAATTATCATATCAAGGTTATAATGCTTAACCTGCCTGCTGACCTGTCTTCCGCCCTCGGTTTGAACTATTAAGTAATCCTTAATAGTTGCCTCTTCCAATAGCTCCCCTTCATCGTAAATGTTTTTAATATGGATATTTATATTAGGAATCGTCGTCTGATAAAGCTTCGCCAATCCCGCCTGATTGAGCCATAGCGTTTCACCTTCAAGCCGGACTTCAATTTTCGTCTGCCCGCCTTCGCTCTGATAGATAACTATTTCCCCGCCTTTAGGAACTATATTACCCTTAGCCATTATCTGCCGTCCTCATAAATTATCAATTATCATTCATCATTAATCATTTGAAAGGGCCTGCCCGTCGTAGGGGCAACCCCGTGTGGTTGCCCTAATATTTAGCCCCTTAATTCATTGAGGATTCATCCAAAATTAATCAATAATCAATCGAAAAATCCCCGGCGGGTCCTTTCTAAGTTTACCCCCGAGTGCTGCTCACTTGGCCTATAACAGGGGGCCGGGGGCATCGATTGTCTCTCACCCATTTATCTCATTCATCTGTAATTCCATATTTTTGCTGAAAGTCAGTTACCCAGCTGTGTTCGCCAGAATTTTTGATTGCCTTTACAACTTCCTGCATAGTAACCATATGCACGTTGTTTTTGTATTGCTCTGGGATAAAATCTTTAAGAAAAGGAAAAAGTCCTCGCTTGCCGTTACCACAACAAAAAGTAGGATTACGCTTGTCAAACAGAAGAACAAACACACCACTTCTCTCCAATGCGTAAAGGACTTCACGGAAGAACTGATAATACGCTACCAGAAAACACGTGGCATTTTCAGCCATTGGACCTTCGAGGAATCCGTACTTGTCAAGATGGGTCCAGTACTTTCGGCCTATGTGATGAAGATAACAAATCGAGTGGTCTTTGGCTGGATTCCTACCATCACAGTCCCCATTTTTGAACACAGAACAACCACCAAATTCATGCTCCACAAACTTGAACTCGATATATAAACCTCCTCTTTTAGTTTTGTTTTCTATCACAAGATCAATAGAGGTAGGCTGCTGTGTCATTTCATTGAAAATGTTGCGGTCTTCGTCTTCTAATTTCGCTGTAAGTTCTCCGGATGGCCAGCATATTCCTTTTTTTTCAAAAACTGTCTTAAGGGGAGACAGATCCTGTTCTTTGGTCCTGATAAGTGGGCCAATGAGATTAAAAAGCATTGCCTGACTACTCAAGCCATGATGGATATACTTATGAAGAGGAAAACCTTGTCGATTATTAGCTCGTTTCTTACGCTCTAATTCAATATATCCTGCAACATCCTCAGAAATGATGTTTTTATGCCAATCGTTGTGCTTTGCGAGGATATAACCACACTTCTGAGTTTCGTATCCTTTACGCTTGAACCACTGGCTGGCAGCATTTCTCAGTCTTTTCTCGAAATCCAGATGTTTCTTAAAGGGCCAACTTTTTGCCAGTTCTCTACTTGATAGCTGCCTGTCCATCATAAAGCTTACTCTTCCTATTTTTTGGCCAACCACCGTAATCCTTAAACTCATTTCTTTACATTAATGTCTTTGAATACTTCCTTTAATACTGTCTCTACTTTTGGAAATTCTTCCTTAGATTTTCCGAGTAACTTTTCGATTGCCGAACTCATCTCATCATAATCTGTTTCGTCATTTATTTTTACGTTTTTTCCATAAAAACGGCTGTATGTTGCATTCTTATCAAAAGCTTTTTTGCTTAAAGAGAAACCTGCTGCTTTTAGACTCTTAACGCATTCTAAGCGAAGAACTAGATCGTCCATTTTGCAAACTTCAAAATGGTTATACAGCTTACCTTTAGAATATATAAACCAACAACATATACTTACCGGACGCTTTAAATGTGGCCACACCATCGCATTCTCAGGAATCAGTGACTTCCAAGAATTTGGTAAAAACCAAAACTGTGAAGGACTCGAAGATAAAATCTCGTATTTTCCATCAGCCATTAAAACATCTTCTGCTGCTTGTGAGAATGTGCTTACTATTCCATATTCAACAATCAGATCGATGGCTTCTCGATGTTTACGGTAGATAGTTTTGCAAAGATTTGTCAGCTCTTCATCCTGCATTGTCAGTCTCCTTAATGTATCCAGATAATGTTGCATAAAAACCTGGACTGGCTCCGCTAATTGCGATTTCCGCTGTTCAAATAGTTTACTAAGGATCAAATAAAGTTGTGTATGACTATAAGAGATATAATCTTGAGCGTCCTTATCTGAACTTTCTTGGCCGGTTAATGTCAGAAAAACGGGAATAATCTTAAATTGGGGAAATTCGTTCTCAACGATTCGTTTATATTTAGCAAGCTGACCGATTGACTCACCGCTGTATATTTTATTTTCAAAAAAAAGAATTATCTTGTTTTTTAGATCCTTAACTAAAATGTCAATATTCTTCCATTCTCGTAAAACTTCAATATCTGAAAAATCCAGTAGTTCAACTCTTGCAGCAGAAAAGCCTTTAATCATTTTTTCCGACATTAAGAGAATATTTGAAAGAAGGCGTCTCAATACAATATTCGAGAATCCATGGGATTCATCTGGATCCAGTAGCCAAGCCAGAACATTACTGTGGCGAATTTCAACCTTTTCAATCTTTAATGCACGAAAGACATTAAACTGTGATAAGCGTGCCGAAAGACTTTCAAATTCTGGATTATCAGCCAGAAATTTGTCAATTGAAGCTATATTATGATCTTTCTCCTTCATTTTATCCCTTCAGCCACTGTGGGCGCCGATTAATCTATATTTCAATCTTGCGTCCTAAACGATAATTTGTCCGCCATTTCGCCATTCCCAAAATTATCCCAAAACTTCCCGCTAATAACTAACGACTATTCCCCTTCGTCCATCATCCCTCGTCTTTCCCCACTCGTCCCTCGTAACATAGCCTCTCAAAAACCAAAAAA
>JACNGQ010000350.1 GCA_014384025.1 Planctomycetota bacterium
GGCACTCTAACGGGACAAGGCTTGGCTTTCTGGCCGGTAACTTCGCCTGCTGGCGGCTTTTTCGATGTATTATTTACGATTTACGATTTACGATTTACGATTGATGTTTGATCTCATTAGAGTAGAAGACACTCTAATGGGACGAGTTTTTCAGTGCTTTCTAGCGGATATCTTTCCCTGCTGGGATAAGAACCTATATTGAGAGGTCCTCCTGTGTTAGCCTGCTGGCTAATATATGCGTATTATACCATATTTTTAGCGAAAAATCAACGGAAAACGAAAAAAAACTCCCTGACTTGCCACTGTGTTCCTTATGCTCGTAAATCGTTATTTAGAAGGAAGATAAAAAATATTGAAAATTTAGATTTTTGTTTTTAACTGTGAGCGTTTTTGACTGAAAAATTAGAATAGAGACTTTAGAAGCGGATCGCCCGGTTGAGGAAGCAATACGGTTGACAAAAGATCAGAAACATGATAATAATAGAATCGGTGACCTTGTGGAGGATGCGCGTAATTTATATTTCAATAAATGCGGCTCACAATGAGAAATGATAGATACTACAGCTTGAATTTGAATATTCGCGGCATTGGCCAATCACCCACTCTGGCGATCAATGAATTAAGTAAGCAATTGCAGGCCAAAGGAAAACACGTTTATCCTATGGGGCTTGGTCAATCACCCTTTCCCGTGCCTTCCCCTGTTGTTGAGGCATTGAAGATGCATGCGCATGAAAAAGATTATCTTGCTGTTAATGGCCTTGACATATTGCGTAAATCCGTAGCTCGATTTCACAGACAGATAGATGGTGTTGATATAAGCTCCAGAAATGTTCTGATCGGGCCGGGATCAAAGGAGTTGATGTTCTTATTACAACTGGTTTACTATGGTGATATCATTCTGCCCACTCCATGTTGGGTGTCCTATGCGCCTCAGGCGAAAATCGTTGGCCGAAATATCAGGCTCATTCACACAACCTTTGAAAACAAATGGCTAATTACTCCGGAACAACTTGAGAGTTATTTAACCGGCGAGAATGACAAATACAGACCCCGCCTACTGGTCTTGAATTACCCATCAAATCCCCATGGCGGGACCTATTCTTCGGAAGAGCTCACGAGAATAGCAAGGGTCGCACAGAAACATGAAATAATTATCCTTTCAGACGAAATTTATGGGCAACTACACCACAAAGGCAGGCACATTTCTATTGCACGATTCTATCCAGAAAGGACAATTATAAGTTCAGGACTTTCCAAATGGTGTGGAGCAGGTGGCTGGCGGCTTGGCACTTTTGCTTTCCCTTCAACTTTGGCTTGGTTGATGAATTCCATGGCTGCTGTAGCGAGTGAGACTTACACATCTGTAAGTACCCCAATACAATATGCGGCCGAGCAGGCTTTTCAAGGCGGTATTGTGATAGAACGATATCTTTGTCATGCGCGCCGCATTTTGTCCTATATAGGAAAACGAAGTACTGAAATCTTAACCAATTCGGGCATAAGAGTCCATCCACCGGATGGGGCATTTTATCTGTTTATTGACTTTTCACAATGTTCAGAAAAGCTAATCCCAAAAGGTATAATAGACAGTAATATTCTCTGCGCAAAGCTGCTTGACGAAACCGGTGTAGCGATACTGCCAGGCGGTTCATTTCAACGTCCGGCAGAAGAGCTAACAGCCCGCCTGGCGTATGTTAACTTCGATGGATCCAAAGCCTTAGCTACGAGTGAGACAATCCCCTTAAGTGAGCGTCTTCCAGAGGATTTTGGTAATTATTGTTGCGCCTCTGTGTTCGAGGCAATACACAAGATAGTAGAGTGGCTCAATTAATACACTCTTTGATTGAGCACAAAACAAGGGATCATACAATCTCTGATTTTGTTAAATATAGATATTTTTGTTCTTTGCTGAAGGTGTCAGGGCTTACTTTGACTATACATTCCATATTCATTAGATCACTTTTCGAGCTCATCATCCTCCACCCCGACCTTAGACAGCAAACCCTCAATTTGTCTTCTTATCTGCATTCCACCATTGCAGTTAAAGCTAATGGTGTTAAGACTTCGTGGAGCTTATCCGATAAGATAATATTAGAATTATAGTTGAAAATACCGAGATTATTTATCGTGAAGAACAGACGTTTGCATTGTGACTTCGCGTGGTTTTTGTTTTGTCGATGGCTTTGGCCGTGACGCTCAGTATTTTACCATTAAGAAAAAGCCCGCCGAGCAATGGCAGGGTAATATAGGAGAGATTTTTTACTTTTTGTGTTGGGAGTGTTTTTGCCTATTGGGATAGCCGTTCTTTTCTGGCTGTTGAAATTAGAAACAGAAGTTCGCCATGATGGTTTGTATGTACGTTATTTTCCGTTTCACATTCATTTCAAGAGGCTCGGTGCGGATGATTTGAGCATCGGCGAACCGACAACGCGACTTATGAATGAATTATCTGTGTATTTTGACGCGCGAGCCAGGTTTTCCGAGGCCGAGCCTTTGATGCGTCGAGCACTTGAAATCTTTGAGAAGAGCTTAGGGCCTGACCATCCGAATACGCAGACGGTGCGGGGGAATCTTGAAAGTCTTAAATAGAGAAGAAATCAAAAATTAAAATGCAAATAGCAAAATTGAGGAGGCCCTTCGGGCAGTTATTTGAACAGATCCTTCGACTGCGCTCAGGATGACAGTTGTCTTAACTCGCTACTTCCGGCTGTATTGAGAATTGGTGGGGCAGGCCCTTTTAATTGATTATCTTTCGACTACGCTTCCTCCTTCGCCTTTGGCTACGGAGGACAAGCAGGGTGAAGGGGGGGAAACGTTAGATTCTGGGGAAAAATGGGGAATTGTGAAAATTTTTGTTGAAATGTGGGGAAATGGTGTTAGAATGCCCGGTTTAAGGTATTTCGGAGCATTTAAGTTATGAAAAAAGATATACATCCCAAGTATGAAAAAGTGGTAGTCCACTGCGGCTGCGGCAATACATTCGAGACCAGCAGCACGGCGAAAGAGGTACACGCAGAAATCTGCTCAATGTGCCATCCATTTTACACAGGTAAGCAGAAATATGTTGATACAGCCGGTCGAATAGAGCGTTTCCAAAAGAAATACGGCACAAGCTACCAAAAGAAGGCCAAAAAAGACCAGCAACAATAGCTTTTTCTACAGGTAACAACTCGGGCTCCCATTCTGAAAGTCATCAGGACGGGGGCTTTTGTTCTTTTGCCTGGGCCTGTAGTTGCGCAGAGACAGCTTTAATGCAGGTGAGAGCCAGGCGGTCAAAACAGACAATTTGCGGCAGCGCAATGATTTCTCGTGATTTTTAGAGCAGCGCAGCACAGCCCCCTGTTAGCTGGGTCAGGTATGGAGATTCGCAGGAGCACTTTTAGCGGAACGTAATTATGGCTGACAATAACGATAGCTTACTGGTAAAACTCGACGGAATGGAGGCGCGTTTTAATGAAATCGAAAAGCAGATTTCCGATCCGGATATAGCCAGTAACACAAATAAGCTGATATCGCTGTCCAAAGAGCAGGGCAAACTCAGGTCAATAGTAACGAAATACCGCCGGTATAAAAAGGCGGTGGCCGGTATTGAAGAGGCCGAGCAGATATTAAACGACGGCGGGGCGGATGAGGATTTCAAAGAATTAGCCAAAGAAGAGCTTCAAAAGTTTGAAGGCCAAAAGGACACCCTTCTTAAGGAAATTACGAATACTCTCATAATGGCCGACGATATGGAAATCGACTCGGTGATAATGGAAATCCGGGCAGGCACGGGCGGTGAAGAGGCGGCATTGTTTGCGCGCGATTTGTATAATATGTATATACGATATGCTGAGAGCCGCAAGTGGAAAGTCGAACAGCTTGGCTTTAGCGCATCTGAAAAGAACGGTTTTCGCGAGGTGATATTCAGCATAAAGGCCCCCGGTATCGGGTCTGAATTAGGTTATGAGGGCGGGGGGCACCGGGTGCAAAGGGTGCCGGAGACGGAATCGCAGGGCAGAGTTCACACATCAGCGGCGACTGTGGCGGTATTGCCTGAACCGGAGGAGCTGGATATCCAGATAGCTCCCGATGATGTAATCGAGCATGTCTGCAGGTCGAGCGGGCCGGGCGGGCAAAACGTAAACAAGGTCAGCAGCGCTATCAAGCTCGAACATATACCAACGGGTATCACTATAAGTATGCAGGAAGAGAAGAGCCAGCATAAGAACCGGGCGAAGGCGTGGCGGGTGCTGCGGAGCCGGGTTTACGAATATCATATGAGCAAAAAAAGGGCCGAGCGCGATTCACAACGTAAAACGATGATAGGCTCAGGCGACAGGTCTCAAAAAATCAGAACGTATAACTACCCGCAAAATCGCGTAACCGACCACAGAATTAACTTATCGCTTTACAGCCTGGATAAGATAATGAACGGTGATATGGGGGAGATAATTGCAGCGTTGAAAGATTACGACAGGCAGCAGCGATTAAAAAACCTTTAAAGACACAAGACTCAAGACTAAAGACTAAAAACACAAGACCAAAGCAAAAACATATGCCAAGAGATTTTAAGAATATTAAAGCATGGAAATATGCTGATGATCTGGCAGTATTAGTATATTCAAAAACCAGATCTTTCCCCAAAGAAGAGTTATATGGAATTACATCTCAATTGAGAAGACCGGAGACAGGAAGCCGCTAAAACATTATACGGACTGATAAATTCAGTGAAACACGACACTAATAAAACTGAAGACCGTTCTTGAGTCTGGTATCGGGAGTTTTATGCAATGATAGTTGTTGTTACGGGAATGGTCGGCGTTGATAAGAAAAGCTACCTTGAGAAAGTATGCCGATTCGCGGGGGAAAATGGAAAAGAGGTTCTGCTTTGCAACGTAGGCGATCGGATGTATGCCGAAGCACCGGACATTCCACCGGGGAAAATTCTGGATATACAAATGAAGAGGCTGAATTCGCTGCGCCGGAGCGTATTCAAAGACATTATCGCAAAGGCCAAAAAGGCCCCGAATTTGATAGTCAATACTCACGCAACTTTCCGCTGGCGTCACGGGTTATTTCCTGCGGTCGATTTCGACCAGATGCGCCAGCTTAACGCCGATATGTATATCTGCCTGATTGACGGCGTAAGCTCATTACATACCCGGCTTGCCAACGAACATTCCGTAGAACACACGCTGAAAGATTTGATTGTCTGGCGGGAAGAAGAGATTCTCGGCACTGAAATGCTTTGTAAAGGTATTGACGAAAAGATTCCTCTTTATTGTCTCGCACGCGGCACAGAAGAGCAAACCACCGAGACATTCTACGGGCTTGCCTTTAACGGTGAATCCAAGAAAGCCTATCTGAGCTTTCCTATGACTGCTGTCGAAGATATGGAACATGTGAGAAAAGAAATTAACGAATTTCGTCAAATGATGAAGCAGTCGTTTATCTGCTTCGACCCGGGCGATCTGGAAGAATCGTATCTACCTATAAAGGCCCAGCGGGCAAGTGAAAAAGGGCTGGACTACGTCGAGGTGACGGTGCTTGGGCGGAAAGTCCGGCTGGATTTGCACGAGGTCAAGCAAATCGAACGCGATATTAACAGCCAGATATATGCCCGTGATTTTATGCTGATTGATCAGTCGGAAATGATAATCAGCTTTATTCCGGCATTAGATGATGGACGAGCCGCAATATCCAGCGGGGTTGAGAGGGAACTCCAGCACGCTCACGAGGCGGCCAAGGAAGTTTATGTCATCTGGGCAGCAAAGCAGACTCCTTCTGTATTCATTACGCAGACGGCAACGAAAGTCTTTGACAATACCACCGCCGCAATGGACTTTTTCACAAAGAAAGGTTATATACAAAGAAGTTAAATGTCGAATATCGAACAGCAAATATCGGATAAGGAATTGGCCGGCTGTATTGACCATACGCTGCTCGATGCTGCGGCGACAAAAGATCGCATCGAACAGTTATGTGAAGAGGCAAAGACCTATGGTTTTCATACGGTTTGCGTTAACCCACGATGGCTTCCTTTGGCGGCTGAGCGATTACATGATACGAAAGTAAAAGTTGGGGGTGTGGTCAGTCTGCCGCTCGGCGCCGATACAACGAAAATCAAAGTCGCTCAGGCCAAAGATGCTGTTTTCGCGGGCGCCGATGAGATTGATATGGTCGCTGACTTGGCCGCCATAATTGCCGGTGACATAAGGTATCTTCAAGCCCAGTTTCAGGGCGTGCTGAAAGTATGCCGGTCGATGAGACCTGCGGTGGTACTTAAGGTGATAATCGAATCGGCCGCACTTAATCACGACCAAAAGATATTCGCCTGCCAGGCGGCCCAACTGTGCGGAGTCGATTTTATAAAGACCAGCACAGGAATGAATCCCGCGGGCGGAGCAACCGTTGAAGATATTAAGCTAATGAAGGAAACGGCTCCGAAATGCAGGATAAAGGCGGCCGGGGGAATCAAGACGGCAAAGCAGGCCCTTGAAATGTTAGCGGCAGGCGCTGAAAGGATAGGCACTTCTGCGGGTGTACAGATTATTAACGAGTTCAAGGCGGGACTGCAATGACAGCAGGGGCGGTTGCCAAAACGGACAATTTTATTCTCTGCAAACTGCACTGCAAAGAGATTCGGGGGTCCATAGATTTACCGGCCTTGAGTGAAAGATTTTCCAAACTAAAATCGGCCTCGATTCTCGGCGGCAATACTGCCAAGGCGGATACGGACAGATTCAGCTACTGGGCGGCCGAGCCGAAAGAGATATTCGAATTTAAAACGGGACAAAAAGATCCGTTCGGAAAACTACAACAAGTCCTGAATAAATATAGAATCGCAGACCATAAGGGCAACCACACGGGGTTAGGGCAACCACACGGGGTTGCCCCTACAGGGATGTTTTGCGGCGGATGGATTGGATATTTCAGCTACGAACTCGGCAGATATATTGAAAAGCTCCCGGAAACGACAATTGACGACCTTAAAATGCCGCTGATTCGGCTTTGCTTTTACGACAGGCTAATTGCCTACGACCATATCGAAAGAACTATTTGGTTAATCGCCCTGGAAATGCAGGGTGATTGCGAAAAACCTTCAGACAAACTTGCCACGCTGGAGGAGTTGCTGAGAGAATCTCAAATAAATCGTATCTCGCAACCGGTGCCC
>JACNGQ010000329.1 GCA_014384025.1 Planctomycetota bacterium
TCGAAGAGGGCCTTACCGCACCTCAGTGGGTCAAGTTGGAACGTACTGCAGGTGGACTGGTCAGGGCGTATCATTCAGAAGATGGTGTTACTTGGTCGCGGTTTGATTTGACACAAGTCAGCATGGACATGCCCATCTATGTAGGCCTGGCATTGACCAGCCATGTCACCGACCTTACCGGTGAGGCCAAATTTTCCAATATCAGCTTCCCCGACACCAGTGTTGAGCCGCAGTGGACCGACCAGGACATCGGCATGCTCAGTAATAAGGCTGAGCCGATGTATATAACTGTAGGAGATGGTAGCGGCGCGGCAGCGACGGTGTATCACGCCAATCCTGATGCAACACTGATAAACACATGGACCCAATGGAATGTTCCTCTGACGGACTTGAGTAGTCAGGGTATTGTTCTGGCCGATGCTAGCAGACTGGCTATTGGTTTTGGTGGTGCGGACAATCCACAGCCTGGTGGTTCGGGTCTGGTGTTCTTTGATGATATTCGGCTGTATCAGCCGGCACCATAAATGACAAATTATTTTTTAGGGAGGACTATTATGTCTAAAGTATTGATGTACTTGGTTTCTTACCTTCAGGCCGACAGTTACAAGAAGGGAGAGATTAGTCTCTTAAGACTAAAATTGTATGCACGGCGCGCACAATATTTTAGCGGTCGGCTATATCTATTTATTTCGTAATAAGTTATAGCGTTTTTTAAAACGCCCAACTTTTTTGGTTCCGGCTACGCCGGGTTAGGATGTTAAGACACAAAATATTCGATAAGCAATTCTCTATTATTGCGATAGCTCTCGCAATTACCATGTTTGTTGGAACGGAATCCGCTTTCGCTGCCCAGGAGTTAAAAGTTGGCTTCATCCCGGGCAGAGGAACTGATGCCGCCCTTGAAGATCAAGCCTTTGAGCTGGCCGAAATCGAATATGAAAAGATTGATAAAGGCGACTACACATTGGAACGGCTCATGGAGTTCGACGTCATCGGTGTTGGCGTGACTGCCTACGATGGTAATGAGGATCTTAAGGCGAACTTTGACCTTCTCAAAGTATATGTCGAAAATGGCGGTTACCTGATCACCATTGATTTTCAGCAGGATTCCACTTGGAATCAAAATTACCTCCCGCATCCAATCACCCTTCTCGATCCGGATCTGGACGACGATGTCGGCGTTATATTAGCTGAACACAATATTTTCAATACACCGAACGAAATCACTGAGGAGCACTTTGCTGCAGGAATTTGGGGGGTGGGAGATTTCATGGCTGACGGCCCTCAGGCAGTCGATTCGCCCTGGGAACCACTTGTTACCGACAGACAGAATAACTGGCCTATCGTTGTCGGCGCCCCGGCCGGGAAAGGGTATGTTGTTTTTAGCTCGTTGCAGATCCTTCAGTCACTTGGGAACTTGGGTAATAACGAAGTTGTTGAAGTTTTACAGAACTTCCTGTTCTGGCGAGGCCCGCGCGGCTCGAACGTAAAGGCCTCTAATCCCAGCCCAAAGAATGGCGCCAGGTATCCTGATACGTGGGTGAACCTTTCCTGGTGGCCGGGACCTTATGCTGTCTCGCACGATGTGTACATCGGTGATATTTTCGACGATGTGAACAATGGCGCTGAAGGCACATTCGTGGGAAACCAGACGGGAACATTTATTGTGGTCGGCTTTCCGGGATTTGCTTTTCCGGACGGTCTTGTTCCCGGTACGACATACTATTGGCGGATCGATGAGGTAAATGACACTGAGCCGAATAGTCCCTGGAAGGGTAATCTTTGGAGCTTTTCAATTCCACCTAAGACAGCGTACTCTCCCGACCCGGCTGACGGTGCCGCCTCTGTAGCTTTGGATGTAAAGCTTACATGGACGGCTGGATTCGGTTCGAAACTACACACCGTATATTTCGGCAACAATTTTGACGAAGTTAATAATGCCGCTGGTGGTCTTCCACTGGGAGTTACCAACTATAATCCCGGCTCGCTTCAATTGGCAAAAACTTACTACTGGCGGGTCGATGAATTCGATGTCGTTGAAACGCACAAAGGCCAGGTCTGGTCATTTACAACTGAAGGCGGCGTCGCCTATCCCGACCCTGCTAACGGCGCCGTGGATATAACACAGACTCCTGTTCTAACCTGGGTGCCCGGAGTTTTTGCCGCTTCGTATGAGGTCTATTTCGGCACTGACGCAGCCTCTCTGGAGCTTAAAGGCAGCGGAAACCATGCTTCAGAGAGCTATGTTGCTGGAAGCCTTGAATGGAATACGACTTATTACTGGCGTGTCGATGAGGCTAATAACGCCAGCGCTGACAGTCCATGGACAGGCCCTCTCTGGAGCTTTACTACCGCTAACTTCCTTACCGTGGACGATTTTGAATCTTACAATGATCTTAATGAAGATGAACCCGGGAGCAACAGGATATATCTTACCTGGATAGACGGATTCGAAAACCCAACAATAAACGGCTCTGTCGTTGGATACGCCAATCCTCCATTCGCCGAGCAGACTATCGTCCACAGTGGCTCTCAGTCGATGCCGATGTCCTATGACAACGCTGTCGGAAAATCAGAGGCGACTTTAACATTGACCTCCAATCGTGACTGGACAGTAAAAGGTGTCAATACATTGACAATTTGGTTCCGAGGCGAAGCGGCTAACGCTGATGAGAATTTGTATATTGCCCTAAATGGAAACGCAGTTGTCAATCATGACAATCCTGATGCGGCACAGATAACTTCCTGGACCCGATGGAATATCGACTTGCAGGCGTTTGCCGACCAGGGCGTGAACCTTGCCAGTGTAACTTCGATTACTCTTGGCCTTGGCAACAGGACCAATCCGGTTGCCGGCGGCTCGGGCATGATGTATTTCGATGATATTCGGCTGTATCCACCGGCACCATAAATGACAAATTATTTTTTAAGGAGGACTATTATGTCTAAAGTATTGATTTACTTGGTTTCTTGCCTTCAGGCCGGCAGTTACAAGAAGGGAGAGATTAGGATGTTAAGACACAAAATATTCGATAAGCAATTCTCTATTATTGCGATAGCTCTCGCAATTACCATGTTTGTTGGAACGGAATCCGCTTTCGCTGCCCAGGAGTTAAAAGTTGGCTTCATCCCGGGCAGAGGAACTGATGCCGCCCTTGAAGATCAAGCCTTTGAGCTGGCCGAAATCGAATATGAAAAGATTGATAAAGGCGACTACACATTGGAACGGCTCATGGAGTTCGACGTCATCGGTGTTGGCGTGACTGCCTACGATGGTAATGAGGATCTTAAGGCGAACTTTGACCTTCTCAAAGTATATGTCGAAAATGGCGGTTACCTGATCACCATTGATTTTCAGCAGGATTCCACTTGGAATCAAAATTACCTCCCGCATCCAATCACCCTTCTCGATCCGGATCTGGACGACGATGTCGGCGTTATATTAGCTGAACACAATATTTTCAATACACCGAACGAAATCACTGAGGAGCACTTTGCTGCAGGAATTTGGGGGGTGGGAGATTTCATGGCTGACGGCCCTCAGGCAGTCGATTCGCCCTGGGAACCACTTGTTACCGACAGACAGAATAACTGGCCTATCGTTGTCGGCGCCCCGGCCGGGAAAGGGTATGTTGTTTTTAGCTCGTTGCAGATCCTTCAGTCACTTGGGAACTTGGGTAATAACGAAGTTGTTGAAGTTTTACAGAACTTCCTGTTCTGGCGAGGCCCGCGCGGCTCGAACGTAAAGGCCTCTAATCCCAGCCCAAAGAATGGCGCCAGGTATCCTGATACGTGGGTGAACCTTTCCTGGTGGCCGGGACCTTATGCTGTCTCGCACGATGTGTACATCGGTGATATTTTCGACGATGTGAACAATGGCGCTGAAGGCACATTCGTGGGAAACCAGACGGGAACATTTATTGTGGTCGGCTTTCCGGGATTTGCTTTTCCGGACGGTCTTGTTCCCGGTACGACATACTATTGGCGGATCGATGAGGTAAATGACACTGAGCCGAATAGTCCCTGGAAGGGTAATCTTTGGAGCTTTTCAATTCCACCTAAGACAGCGTACTCTCCCGACCCGGCTGACGGTGCCGCCTCTGTAGCTTTGGATGTAAAGCTTACATGGACGGCTGGATTCGGTTCGAAACTACACACCGTATATTTCGGCAACAATTTTGACGAAGTTAATAATGCCGCTGGTGGTCTTCCACTGGGAGTTACCAACTATAATCCCGGCTCGCTTCAATTGGCAAAAACTTACTACTGGCGGGTCGATGAATTCGATGTCGTTGAAACGCACAAAGGCCAGGTCTGGTCATTTACAACTGAAGGCGGCGTCGCCTATCCCGACCCTGCTAACGGCGCCGTGGATATAACACAGACTCCTGTTCTAACCTGGGTGCCCGGAGTTTTTGCCGCTTCGTATGAGGTCTATTTCGGCACTGACGCAGCCTCTCTGGAGCTTAAAGGCAGCGGAAACCATGCTTCAGAGAGCTATGTTGCTGGAAGCCTTGAATGGAATACGACTTATTACTGGCGTGTCGATGAGGCTAATAACGCCAGCGCTGACAGTCCATGGACAGGCCCTCTCTGGAGCTTTACTACCGCTAACTTCCTTACCGTGGACGATTTTGAATCTTACAATGATCTTAATGAAGATGAACCCGGGAGCAACAGGATATATCTTACCTGGATAGACGGATTCGAAAACCCAACAATAAACGGCTCTGTCGTTGGATACGCCAATCCTCCATTCGCCGAGCAGACTATCGTCCACAGTGGCTCTCAGTCGATGCCGATGTCCTATGACAACGCTGTCGGAAAATCAGAGGCGACTTTAACATTGACCTCCAATCGTGACTGGACAGTAAAAGGTGTCAATACATTGACAATTTGGTTCCGAGGCGAAGCGGCTAACGCTGATGAGAATTTGTATATTGCCCTAAATGGAAACGCAGTTGTCAATCATGACAATCCTGATGCGGCACAGATAACTTCCTGGACCCGATGGAATATCGACTTGCAGGCGTTTGCCGACCAGGGCGTGAACCTTGCCAGTGTAACTTCGATTACTCTTGGCCTTGGCAACAGGACCAATCCGGTTGCCGGCGGCTCGGGCATGATGTATTTCGATGATATTCGTCTCTATCCACCAACGCCGTAGTCGGAAGAGTCTTAAGCAGTAAGTGTAAATCGATTACATGATTAATATTACAGATTTGTATTAACTCGGGGCCTATGCTGATTGATCCCGTATGGGCCCCGACTATCTCTAATAATAACCATTGTTTGTTCCTGGGGGCAACGACATTTATGGAGGTTAGGAAAATGAAACGATTCGCTTCACTACTCGCATGTACCCTTATTTTGGTGTTGTCACCCACGGGGTTGAGTTCCGAATTCAACACAGATGGCGACACGGAGGGTTGGATGCCAAATGGAAAAATTGCTGACCTGGCGGCCCGGGACGGGGTGATGACCGCGACAATTGCAGCCAACATCACCGACCCGTTTATCCATTTCAATCCCGCACCAGTGCTGGATGCTAATGACGTCACCGGTGTTCTTGCGCGCATGCGCTGGTCCGAGGATGCAAGCACGGCCAGTGGGAAAAGCTTTTTCTGGTTCAATCCCGCCGCAAAAAGCACAGCATATGAAGTGAGCGACTCCAATGATTGGCAGGTGGTTTTTGTCGACCTTCTGGGTGAAGCGGAGTGGACCGGGACTATCAATCAAATTCGTTTCGATTTGGCCGATGGAATTGGAGTGGATCGAACGGTGGAATTCGACTGGATTCGTTTAGAGAATCTCTATCTGACTAACGAGACATTCGAGTGGGGCAACCTGCTGGGCTGGGATGTCATCGGCAATCCGATCGACTTTAACGATCAGGAATGGGAGACGGTAAACTCTCTTTCCTATGCCGTCAAGTGTACCGGAACCGGGGAGTACATCGCATTGACTCAACCTGTCAAAGGCGGCCTGGAAATGGACGAAGGGTATGTTGCGACCGTACACGCCGCGGTGAATATTCCCGCCGACTCCTGGGACCCGAGCGCCTCGCTGTGGTTCCGCGTCCGCGAGTTCAACGGTACCGATGAGAGGCTGAGTCCTTCCATCGAGGTCACTGTCTTTGATGAGTGGTTCCAGTGCGCCAGTTCGCTTGAGCTGGCCTATACGCCTGCAGAGCGGACCGCCCTGGAAGTGCAGTTGTATTCGAAGCTGCCATCCGGCAAAGTGTTCTATTTTGATGATGTATTCGTAAGCTGGACTGAGCCGCTCTTTGATGTCAGAGATGATAACTGGCGATATGTTAACTCCCATTGGGAATTCGATACGCCGGGTGACACTGAGGGATGGTGGAATATCAGTGCCGAACGTATTACATATTTTGATGTAAACGATGGAAGCTTGTTGCTGGACTTGCCCGGAGGCACCATTGATCCGTACTTCTTCTCTCCCACCGGGCCTTACTACGCCGAGAACGTCGAGGGCGTGGCCGTTCGCATGAAATGGACCGGCGACGAGGCCGACCGGCAGAAGACGCAGCACGAAGCGTTCTGGTTCCCCGTCGAAGGCGGACACGGTTCACGACCCTGGACTGTTCCCGTGATTGGCGAGTGGTTTGTCGCATATATAAATACGGGCTCTTTCTGGGAAGGTTGGATCAATAACTTCCGCTTCGATTTCGGCCACTATGACAACTTCACCTTTGTGGATATTGACTGGGTCAGGTTCTATGGCGAATACATCAAGAACAACGGTTTTGCCGGGTCCCTGGAGCCATGGGTAAAGCAAGGCGCTGGAGATATCAGCGCATTTTCCCTGGCGACCGATCAGAAGGTCTCGGGCGAAACATCTCTCGGTATCGATGGTCTGGGCTCCGACACATTCCATGCTGTCGCGCAGACTGTCGAGGAGTGGGACAGAATTCCGAAGGATGCAGCCCTCACGCTGCGGGGCACGTATTATGTCCCCGCCGATTCCTGGGATGAGAATTCGGTTCTTTGGCTCCGCATAAAAGAATATGACGGGAAAGTCGAGAACCTCACG
>JACNGQ010000155.1 GCA_014384025.1 Planctomycetota bacterium
GGTAGAATGTCAGCTTCCCAAGCTGGACGTCGTGGGTTCGAATCCCATCGCCCGCTTTTGCCTTTAGCGGTTCAAGGGCGAAAACTTGCGATTGCCTAAAGCATAGAAAATCTTTGCTTTGGTTTGTTCCTATCAAAATAAGGTCAATATTTCCAGCAAGTTACTTTTAAAGATAACAGTCATTTGAAATCAAAAGCAATAACAAAAAGTGCGGCGGCGGTTATTATCTTTGGTGTAATATGTGCTTTTACAGCTTACATTGCGCCGGATGGCGAAAAAGATTTGCAAACAAGCGTGTGGTATAGTGTAGTTCCTCCTCTACTGGCAATTATTCTGGCTTTTTTGACGCGGCATGTCCTTCTGAGTCTGGGAATTGCCATTATAGTAGGAGGTTTGCTGACTAAAGTTCCGCAAAGCCCCTTGAGTGTGGTTGCCTGGCTGGAGGGTTTTAAATCAGTAGGTATTTATGTAGCAGGTACTGTTACAAGCAGAGCGAATTTGCAGATACTTGCGTTTCTGCCGCCAATCTTCGTGATGATAGAGATAGTCATAGCCTCCGGAGGTTTTAAGGGAATCATTGTGTGGCTCTTGAAGTGGGTAAAAGGCAGGAAATCCACACAAACGGCTACCGCTCTGATGGGAATACTGTGTTTCATTGACGACTATACTAATGCCATAATCGTTGGCTCGATGATGCAGCCAATCACAGACCGGTTTCGTGTCAGTCGCGAAAAACTTGCCTTTCTTGTTGACGCCACCAGCGCACCTATTGCCGGACTCGCAGTGATTAGTACATGGATAGCCTATGAAGTAGGTCTTCTGAGCCAAATCGCAGATGAGCTGAGCATTGATAGAAGCGGATATTCACTGTTCTTCGATGCACTGAGTTTTCGTTTCTATTGTCTGCTGATGATTGCTTTTGTCTTTTTGCATATTATTTTTGGCAGAGATTTCGGTCCGATGAAAACTGCTGAAGACCTGGCAAAAAATGCGCCCGATGAAAATAACCAAATCGGTCCGTCTCAAATTACTTCTGATTCTGCTCAAATAGCTGTCGAACATCAATCCTCACGGGCAATCAAGGCACTTGTCCCATTGGGCGGACTAATATTGTTTCATATAACCGGGCTTTGGATTGATGGCGGCGGGCCTGCTATGCTTCGGCAAGGCGGTTCGCTTCTTAGTTGGGTTTACTGGCGTGATGTTATTAGCGCCGCCGAAAATACACACCTGATTCTCGACTTCGCAGCACTCTTCGGCCTGGCATTGGCCTTACTGTGTTCGCAGCTCTTCGGTTCACTGCGTATGCCCGTTATTAGCAATTGCTTCAAGCGAGGTGTCAAGCGGGCTATGATCCCCTTTGTCATACTTGTTCTCGCCTGGTCGCTCAAGAATTGCTGCGACAGCCTGAAAACCGGAGAGTTCCTGACAGCAATTCTGGCCGGTAGAGTCTCACCTCATTGGTTTCCGCCGGCGGTTTTCTTCGTTGCCTCGGTGACCTCATTTGCCACAGGCACGAGCTACGGAACGATGGCTATTCTCATTCCCACTGCTATTCCAGTCGCATTTGCGCTCGATGGGAATACCTACGGCCTGACCACAATGATAAGCCTCGGAGCAGTCTTGGACGGTGCAATCTTCGGCGACCATTGTTCGCCCATCTCCGATACGACGATTATGAGTTCTATTGCCAGTTCCTGTGACCTCATCGAGCACGTTCGTACGCAATTACCCTACAGTCTGTTTGTTGCCGGGCTTGCTTTGTTCTGTGCATACCTTCCCAGTGCTTTTGGTCTTGCGCCTGGATGGAGCTTTGTTCTGGCAATATCGGTTATGACATGCTTTTTTGTCGCTCTTGCTCGATACAAGAAAGCATAGCAGAAATGTCAGAACTAATATTATCCTGCATTGAATTATGATATGAGTAACCGCCAAACAAGCAACCGTTAACAACTTTCCTAAACGATGCTGACCATCCTTAAATCTGAATTTGTAATCCTCGGGATATTGATTTAAACATAATCCCTGAAAAATACTTCTTCTGCGATAGCTAAAACAAGCACATCATTGTAATTGAATATGAGAAGTTCGAGGGATTATTATCGGAACTCAAGCAGTTATCTCCATAAGCAATGTGCGGTGAAAAAGGTGCAGTTTTGTCGCTTATCCCCCTATTATCGGGGCTTATCAAAAAACTGTCGATTGTTATTTTTTTGGTCTATTGGCTTGACGAAACACCTTTATTATGATAAAAGAAATGCTCTATCATTGGCGATCTCACGGAGGGGTTTCCGGAATATTTCTGCAGAGAAGAGAATATCATTTGGGCTGAAGGAACGTTTTTTTTTGTATTAATATACTACTTTAGGAATATAGCCTTTTATGTATATTATTGGGTCTAACTACAAGCTATTACGGCATAGATCACTTTCTTTGGCATATAAGGCATCAGGCAGAATACCGCTTTGGTCCATTTGGATCCTGGCCATTGTGCTTTTGGTGTCTGCCGGCATAACTTACCGTATTTTGGCGTCCAACCTGGAACGCGTTGTTAATAGAACTATAAAGTTACCGGTACCGATGAGTGCGTTCCCATTACAAATTGGCAACTGGTCAGGAAAAGACCTGCCCATTCCAAATACTACTAAGGAATATATGGAGAAGAACTTTGCGGACGATTATTTCAGCAGACAATATGATAATTCTGACACTGGGGCCAGGGTTAACGTTTATGTCGTATATTGCTCGTCCCGGCCGGGAGGTATAGTAGGTCATCGGCCTCAAGTGTGCTATCCCGGAAATGGCTGGACACGCGATAGTACTGAAACTGAGCAGTTTATCTCGCGTGCCGGCCAGAAAATACCTTTTCTGATACATCGTTTCCATAAACTGGAGATGACCGACCAGGCAGTTGTTTTGAACTTCTATGTCTTAAACGGCAAGCTTACTGCCGACGAAAAGGACTTTTCCGGATTATTTGGGCAAAGGCTCAATATTGCCGGTGACTTGGCTCAATACGTGGCACAAGTACAGATAAGCTCAGTACAGGAAAAATCCGTCCGAATGATGGCAAAGGATGTAGTAGATTTGATTCTGGATTATCTCCCGGACCAGAGCGGTAAAGTCCGTGCGGTTGATGATAACAATCTCTATAGAAGATAGTGTTTTAAAATTGGCTATCTTGAAACCGATGAATGCAGGAATCGGATAGCAATAATAAGTTGTATTTTTACTCGAAGTTACATTGATTTTTCAATGCAACCGACGGGGACGGAGTATAAGCAAACCAAATAACAGGTTCTATATAGACAACATACAAACATACAGGCACGATAGTATAGTCATATCTTCTTTTGCTGATAATGAATTCAACTGCAAAGATCTCGGAAAAAGCAAAGAAAGAATATTGTTGCAAGCCCCAAAAGATAGTGTACTTATATTAAACTGCTAAATACACTAACAAAGCTGTCTGATAAGGAAAAGGACAATGAAAAAATTTGCTTTGATCGGTGCGGGAGGCTATATCGCACCCAGGCATATGAAAGCAATGAAGGAAACAGGGAACGTTCTTATTGCAGCATTGGACCCGAATGATTCTGTCGGTGTCATTGATTCATATTTTCCAAATGCTGATTTTTTTACAGAGTTTGAGCGTTTTGACAGACACCTTGAAAAATTGCGTCGTGAAAACAACCAGCGTATTGACTATATTAGTATTTGTTCTCCCAATTATCTTCATGATGCTCATATTCGGTTTGCTCTGCGAATAGGAGCGGATGCTATATGTGAAAAGCCGTTGGTATTAAATCCCTGGAATGTTGATGCTCTTGAGGAGATTGCCAGGGAGACAGGGAAAACGGTTAATACTATTCTGCAGCTTCGGTTGCATCCGGCTATATTAGATCTGAAGAAACGCGTTGATAAATCGCCAAAAGGAAAGAAGTATGACATTGACTTAGCCTATATTACCGCTCGCGGGCATTGGTACATGATTTCATGGAAAGGTAATATCTCAAAATCAGGTGGTGTTGCTACTAATATTGGCATTCATTTTTTTGATATTTTGCAGTGGATTTTTGGCGGAGTTAAATACAATTTAGTTCATTTGGATGAGCCGCAGAGAGCTGCGGGATTTCTTGAACTTGAACATGCCCGGGTCAGGTGGTTTCTGTCGATAAAACGAGATGATTTGCCACAAGAACCCGAACCTGGGAAACCTGTGGCGTATCGCTCTATGACTATCAATGATGAAGAAATTGACTTTTCGTGCGGTCTTACTGATCTTCATACTAAAAGTTATCAGGAAATACTCAACGGCAGGGGATTTGCTTTGCAGGATACAAAACCTTCAGTTGAAATTGTATCAACAATTCGACGAGCTAAAACTATAGGCTTGAAAGGAGATTATCATCCATTATTGAAACGTTCTAAAGATTAGTTGTTTTTGTGTCATGATTATATTCCATTAATTTAAATACTGAGCAGTATTTTGAATAAGAAAGAGTAGTAAGGAAAGAATTCTTAATGACAAAGAAGGAATTGACGGATTGCCTAAAGCCGCAAAATAAAGAGTATTTCGTACACGAGTCTGCCTATGTGGACCAGCCGTGTGAGATTGGCAGCGGCACAAAGATTTGGCATTTCTGTCACATAATGAAAAACGCCAAAATCGGTAGGAACTGTATATTCGGGCAAAATGTAAATGTGGCGAGCGGCGTCGTTATCGGCAACAATGTAAAAGTCCAAAATAATGTTTCCATTTACACGGGTGTGATAATTGAGGATGATGTTTTTCTTGGTCCGAGCTGCGTTTTGACGAATGTTACAAATCCACGGTCGCAGATTGTTCGTCATGATTTATACGAGAATACGGTTTTTCGCCGTGGAGCAACTGTCGGCGCGAATTCAACCATTGTTTGTGGGATTGAAATTGGGCGGTATTCGTTCATAGCGGCTGGTGCAGTGGTGACTAAAGATGTGCCGGATTATGCATTGGTTATGGGTGTGCCGGCACAACAGGTTGGATGGATAAGCCGGCACGGTATTCCGCTTCCGAAACCGGATGCCGAAGGTATTATGATTTGTCCGGAAGGGGGCTATCGTTACAAAGAAGTGGAGCCGGGGGTGCTCAGATGCTTGGATTTAGACGAAGATGCTTGTCTCCCACCGGAAAAAGCTATAGGTAAAGCTTCGTACACAGATATTAAAGGAAAATAAACTACGATACCCCCTTTAACCATGAAAGATGACATAATGAACGTGCCTTTATTAGATTTGAAAGCCCAGTACACAACAATAAAGGATGAGATTGTGAGTGCCGTTTCCGAAGTGCTCGAATCGCAGAGATGTATAGGCGGCCCGAAAGTCAACGAGCTGGAAGAAAAAATAGCTGATGTCAGCGATTGTAAATTTGCGGTTGGCGTTTCCAGCGGAACAGACGCAATTTTAAACAGCCTGATGAGTTTGGATATTGGCAGTGGTGACGAGGTTATTACTACCCCTTTTACGTTTTTTGCGACGGTTGGCTGTATTGTCCGTGCCGGCGCAAAACCGGTATTCGTGGATATCGATCCGGAGACTTTCAATATCAAAGCAGAGCTTATCGAATCGGCGGTGACGGAAAGGACCAAGGCTGTTATGCCCGTTCATTTGTTCGGGCAAATGGCTGATATGGACCCGATTATGGAAGTTGCAAATAAATATAATCTTGCGGTCATAGAGGATGCAGCGCAATCGATTACGAGTACATACAAAAACAGAAAAGCAGGCAGTATCGGAACTGTTGGCTGTTTCAGCTTTTTTCCCAGTAAGAACCTTGGCTGTGCAGGTGATGGTGGTATGATTGTCACCAACGACAAGGATTTGCACGACCGGCTCAAAATAATGCGAAACCACGGCGCCAATCCCAAATACTATCATAAATATATTGGCGGAAACTTTCGGCTCGACCCTATTCAAGCGGCGGTTCTTTTAGTTAAGCTCCGGCATCTGGACAGTTGGTCACGGGCCCGTAGAAGTAATGCTGCCTTTTATGATGAAAAGTTCGCAGGTACGGTGGTCAAAACACCGTATATCAATCCGGATTGTTTAAGCGTATATAATCAATATGTCATCAGGATACTTAAAAGGGATGAGTTGGCAGCTCATCTGCAGGATAAAGGCATTGGTTGCGCGATCTATTATCCGGTTCCTATGCACTTGCAGGAATGCTTCGGATATCTCGGCTATAAAATGGGTGATTTCCCACAAGCGGAGAAAGCCGCAAAGGAAGTTCTTGCCATTCCAATCTATCCAGAGCTTACGGATGAAATGAAAACTTATGTCTGTGAGGCTATCTTGTCTTTTTGTTAATAATTAAAAGATGAGATGTCACGTGTGTGAGATTTCGGCACACAAAATCTACAAGCCCAATAACATGTCACAAAGCAGAACAGTAAAAGCCGGTATTCTTGCCTCAGGCACATTTCTGACGACTTGTGTAAGTCTGATTAGTGCAGTTGTTCTTGCGCGTGTGCTGAGCATGTACGATTATGCCACATACAAACAGACTCTGCTTGTATACGCATTCGTGTCTCCATTATTAATGCTTGGATTACCCGATGCCTTGTATTACTTTTTGCCGGGAGAAAACAAACGGCCTCGTTCTCTGTTGATTGAGAATCTCCTGTTGCTTGGTTTTATGGCCGGACTATTTTCTCTTTTCCTTCTTTTTGGAGGAAATCGACTTTTGGCCTGGCGTTTTAAAAATCCGGACTTAGCTCGAATGCTGCTTATACTGGCTCCTTATCCTTTATTTATGTTGCCAGTTTCAGGGCTTAGTGCCTGTCTTATAGCTCGTAATAGAGTAAAACAAGTTGCCGTTTTTAATGTATTAAGCCGCTTGTTTATGCTTGCCACGGTGTTAACCGCTATCATGATTAGTCGTACTCCAGCTGCGGCTATTGTCGGTACAGTCGTTGCGACGGGAATAGTGTTTTTTCCAGCGTTGAAATTAATGTTTGCTGCCTGTAACCTTGGTTCGTGGCTGCCAAGTACAAATAGCATGTGGTCTCAGTTAAAATATGCAGTCCCATTGGGTCTGGCTGTAATGATTGGAACTATTTCCAAGTCATTAGACAAGATGATTGTTTCTTCAATGTGTTCTCCGGAACAATTCGCGGTTTATGTAAATGGTGCTATAGAGATACCTTTGATAGGAATATTGACCGGTTCGGTTATTGCAATTCTTATTCCTGACCTTGTCAAATTGTACAAGGCAGCCCAATATCAGGAACTCATGGAGCTATGGCACAGGGCAATGGTAAAGTGCGCGCTTTTGATTTTTCCTATTATGATTTTTCTGTTTGTAATGGCACCTGAGGTTATGCGAATACTGTTTTCGGTAAAGTATGAAAATAGTGCAGTACCTTTTCGGGTTTACTTATTGCTTCTCCCCATCCGGATAACAACTTTTGGGGCAGTATTTATGGCGGCAGGGAAAAACACATTGATACTTTATCGTGTCATAGTGGGACTAGCACTCAATTTAGTTTTAAGTATTATTTTAGTTAAGCTTGTTGGCGCTATAGGTGCCGCTGTTGCTACAGTTATAGCCATATATGTTTGGAATATACCTTATTGTTTATTTTTCATTGGAAAAATTCTGCATACAGGAGTTTTTCGCATTTTCCCTTATCAGCGCCTTGCTAATATATTGTTAATTGCGGTTTTGCCGAGTGTTATTTTAGTAGCTGGATTAGTCTGGGATGTATCAGATATTGTAAAGGTAATCACTTTGGGTAGTTTATACTCATTAGCCATAATTCTTTTGTATGGGTGGCGTAAATGGGTTAGACTACAGGAATGGAGGTTCAAATGGGGGCAGATATAATTCCCGAGAAGATACCTGAGGATTTTAGATACGATGATTCATACTATGAGGCGCTTGGCTTGCCGAAGGGGATTTTAACTTTAAAGGATAGAATAAGATTTCTTCATGCCTCTAAATGGATTGCGGGAGATAGCTTGCTTGATGTAGGTGCTTATTACGGAGATTTTATTAAATTGGTCCGGCAAGAACACAAGCTTAAATCAGTTTATGGCACAGAAGTGTGTGATCAACGTCTTAAACTGGCAAATGAGAATATTGGAAAACATGTTGTGCAAATGGGATTTAGACACGGTGATCTGGATAGCTTCGAAGAAAACAGTGTAGATACAATTACCTGTATGGAAGTTCTCGAGCATGTAGATGATCTGGATAGAGCGGTTGGAGAACTGCTCCGTGTGGCCAGGAAGAGAATTATAATTACAGTTCCATGGGAACAAAAGATAGCATACCAACTGTGTGTTTACTGTGGCGGATATACGCCGGAAAGCGGTCACCTCCGGCGGATTGACAGGGAAATTATAGAGCGTCTTTTCGGCGGAAAAGTTGCAAATTATACTATTTTACCCATTGTCAATAAGCGTCTTTTGAGGATTTGCCGATTACTTCATATCAATTCACCGGAATTGATTGCTTCTGTGGACAAACTGTGGAGATTTAATATGAGGGGATGTTTATGGGCAATGATTATAGTTGATAAATAAATGATGCCTTTTTTCCTTGGTTGTCTTCGGCGGAATGCCCGGGAACAAATATTCAGGATTGTGAAGCAGATTTTGTGAAAACAAAGGCCTGATTAGTAATGTGTCAGCAAAAGAGATAAGAGAAATTAGTCCTTATAAAGGTAAGGTGGACTTGTAATCTGGTTTAAGATTAAACGATGGAACGCTCAAATAAAATAGTTTATCTTTGCACAGAGAATAATGCCAAGTCATACTGGGGTCTGGAAGAAATTCTAAAGGACGAATGGAATGTTGTGTTAGTCATTGCTTATGTTCATACCCCACAACAGATGGCTCACAAGTGTTTATATAAGCGGGTCAGGCAGACGCTGGCCTCGCCAGGCCGTACTTTTTTAAGGTTATATGCCCGGCTTAAAAGGTTCTTGGGGAAGAAAAAACCTCTTGAATTAACGTGTATAGAAAAGTTGTGTGAGCTACATGCTGTTAAGTATGTACAGACCACAGATAAATCGCTTCAAACTATGAAGGACTGTATAGCCGCTGTTTCGCCCGATGTAGTGCTGTCAAATGGATGGATGTTCAGGATTACAGAGGACGTATTTTCTCTGGCGAATTTGATTGCACTAAACTGTCACTCAAGTTACTTGCCTGAATATCGCGGTGGCAACGTTACATTTGCCCCACTTATCAATGAGGAAAGACAGAGCGGAGTGACTGTTCATCAGCTTGTAAAACAATTTGATGCCGGTCTGATTCTGGCTCAAGAGCGTGTTAATATCGAGCCTGGTGAAAGTCCCGTGTCTTTGAATACTAAACGTGCAAAAATTACAGGGCGTGTTCTCATAAAAGCGTTCGAGACAGTCGGTCATGAGGGACTTTATAAAAAGAATCCCCCAAATCCCTTTTATTTCCGTTGCGATTATGCAACGTATAGACGTTTTAAACGAATAAACTTTTTGCGAAAAATCATCGGATTACCTATCAAGCGTTATGAGCCAGAGGAACGATTCGACATCTAAATCAAATAACTTTGTATCAATTAACATACGAAATAAGATCATCGACTATTGGGATACTGAACAGTTATGTAGCCTTGAAAGTTCCACGAGTCAAGCCGATCCGGATTTAGCTTACCTTGACAATGCTATTGAGAATCGCGTATTAGGACAACTTTTGAATACTTGGGCAGAAGGTCGCCGTAGGTGTTTGGATGTTGGGGCGGGATATGGTCGATTCACAGAGCTTTTATATAGATTCTATTCAGAAGTTGTTCTTTTGGAAGCAGCCGAGCGGATTTACAGCAGATTGGTAAAGCTTTGGGCTGATCGACCAGGTATCAGATGTCACAAGTCTGTTTTCGAATCATATGTTGACGAAGAAAAATACGATCTTATCTTCGCGAGCGGTGTACTTTACCTATACAGTGATGAAATGCTGTACGCTTTTGCCAAAAAAGCTGTTTCAATGCTTACCAAAGATGGACTATTTGTACTTAGGGATTTTCTATCTGTGCAAAAGCCTCAGGTGTGCAAGTCCAATTATGTTAAAGATGTTTTTTGCTATTATCGCACACCCCAGTTTTGGATTAACTTTGCAACTCACTTCGGGCTGGAACTGCGGCTAATCAAGAGGTCGAAACCACGGATTTCTTGGCTCCGATATAGTCGTGTTCTCCGCATTATGAAAAAACTGCGATTGAAATGGTGTTACAGGTGCCTACCGGTTATAAGCGCATTAATGCATCTCGGTAGCTTCCGAATAGGTGGCAGGGGGATTCAGACCGTGTTTATTGCGATGAGTGTGAAATGACAGCCATAGTATTTAACTGCCATTACAACGGCTTAAGCATTATTCAGGAATTGGGACGGCATAATGTTGAAGTTTTTGCTTTAGACAGTGTTCGGTCTGTCGGAACTTACAGTCGATACGCTAAATATCTAATATGTCCAGACCCGCTCACTTCAGAAGGAGCGTTCATTGACAGAATGCTGGAGCTTGGTCGATCGTTCAAGAACCGTCCAGTACTCTTTCCGACGAATGATCACTGGGCTGCGGCTGTCTCTCGGCATAAGCAGGCTCTTTCACAGTATTATCTTCCTTGTGTGGCTGATTGGGCAACGATGGAATTACTAATTCGAAAGCAACGTTTCTATGAGTGGGCTGAGCATAAGGGTTATCCTGTCCCCCGAAGCTGGAAACATTCACAAATCGATAGCTTGGCGAAAGATACCTTTCCGGTCGCAGCCAAGCCGGAATATCGACGTATTTCGGGTGATGATCCTGCGGCCAAAGAGTTGTCGCAAAACCTTGATCAACTAAGGCTGACAGTCCTGAAGAATCAGACTGAACTCAATCAATTTGTAGCTCTCCATACCGACCTATTAGAATATTTTATATTCCAGGAGTATGTCGAAGGATTATCTGATTGTATGTTCACAGTTGGAGTATATGCTAATCGACAACACGAGGTCCTTGGGTTATTCAGCGGACGTAAGGTTCGTGGATTTCCACCAGATGTTGGTGATTGCATTTTGGGTCAGGCCGAGGAAGTACCCACATCGCTCAAACAAGTAGTAAAGCAAATGTGTCGAGAGCTTGAGTATCATGGCATAGCGGAATTCGAGTTTAAAAGGGATGCTGTCACAGGTGAATTCAAACTGATTGAGATCAATCCGAGAAGCTGGTCCTGGGTTGGTATTACGCCTGCCTGTGGTGTCAGTTTGCCCAGGATGGCATATTTGGATCTGACAGGAGGTCAGACAGTTCAATACACAGAGAGCAATGTCACGACAGGAACGATCAAATGGGTAAGGATCCTTGATGACTTTCTGAACTGTTTTTATTTTAACCGGCGAAGAGGTTTTCCTGAGTGGGATATGGCACCCTTACAGTGGTGGAAGACGATTCGAGCGAACCGTCTGGTTGTAGCAGAATTTGCGAGGGATGATCTACTACCAGGTTTATACTCTTTGTACTTAACATTTAAGAGTCTTCTATGCGGGCTGGCTCACAAGCTCGGCCTATGGAAATAATATTGTGCTTGAACAAAACAAAATAGATACTTGTTTGGATTACACTCTTCGAGTACTTCTCGGTGACGAGAGCATTGATGCTTTGAGAAAATATATTTCTTATTCTGAGTCAAAGCCTCGGATGGAAAACACTGTTCGCCTGTGTATCATTCCAAGTGGTTTCTTTGGTGAGGATTATGGCAAATCATCTTCGCTGCCTGCACTTCCTTTAGAAAAAATTGAAGATACTCCTTTGCTTTATGGCACAAATCAAATACGGCGTGAGGACGGTCGTTTGATTATTCATGCCGACATCATAGCATCGGCATATTTCCTTGTAACCCGCTATGAAGAAATGGTTGCCTGCGATATTCGTGACGAACACGGTCGATTTCCTGGTACAAAGTCCTTACCATGTCGTGCAGGATTTATCCATCGACCTATTGTTGATGAATATGCTGCTTTATTGCGTAAATGGTTAAAAGAAGCGGGTGTCGATGTGCCTGAAACGAAAAGATGCTTCTCTGTACTTCCAACTCATGACGTTGATACTTTGCGTAAGTACCGACATGCTTTTCGGCCGCTCAGGTCTATACTTGGTGCAATGCTTGGTCGTCAGCCATTCCGAAATATTCCTGAGAGTTTGGCAATTGCCCTGGGTTTAAAGGATGACCCGTTAGACACATTTGCGCGGATAATAGCTTTTGATGCGAGCTGTAGCGTTGGATTGGCTCAATCGCCAACATACTTCTTTATGGCCGGCGGTAAGAGCCAGTTTGATGGTATGTATAATATTCGCAGTAAAGTAGCAAAAAGTACAATTAAACTGGTTTGTG
Organism: Planctomycetota bacterium; assembly: GCA_014384025.1. Classification (GTDB taxonomy): domain Bacteria; phylum Planctomycetota; class Phycisphaerae; order Sedimentisphaerales; family Anaerobacaceae; genus NIOZ-UU13. Next base: position 12,398 of record JACNGQ010000155.1, read on the forward strand.
AATCCGGAGCGGAAATAGGACTTCACACAAGCTACGAGGCGGGCATTCATCCGGAGCAGATTGCTGAAGAAAAAGCGGCACTCGAGGAAGTCTGTGGATTTCCGGTTCATTATAATAGGAATCACTTTCTAACATGGCGCGAGATTGAAAATGGTTGGGCATTAGCAAAGGCCGGGATAAACAGAGACTCTTCATTAGGATATGCAGATGTCGCAGGTTTCCGACTTGGTGTATGTCGGCCTATACCTCTGTTCGATCCAATTAAGATGCAAGTGTTCGGAATTGAGGAACATCCCTTGATTGTTATGGATTGCACGCTGAGCAACGACAATTATATGAATCTAAATGAAGAAGAGGCATTTAGTTACTGTCAGAGACTTATCGAGCAAACGCGAAAGCATCACGGTGAGTTTGTTATGTTGTGGCATAATACAATGTTTGTTCCAGAGCAAAACAATTATCACCCAAAACTTTATCAGAGATTGCTGCGCGAGCTGGATTGTGGTGACAAAAATAAATGAATGTAAAAGCATGCGGAATAGCCTTTGTTCTGAGGGCTGGTAGATTTGTGGCTAAAAGTTTTACAAGCTATTCAGCCACTGGTGGTGTACCCACAAAAGTGATTTCTCTTTGTGGCCTGGAACTTTCCTCTGTCAGTGAAAAAAGTAAGGAGCAAACCCATTGAGTAAGTCTATTAAACTTGTTACCGTGGTTGGAGCCAGGCCGCAGTTCATTAAAGCGGCGGCAGTTAGCCGGGCGATTGCTGCGCATAATGAAAAATTCCCTGATTCTATACTCGAAGAAAAAATTGTTCACACTGGCCAGCATTACGATGAGAATATGTCTAAAGTATTCTTTGACGAACTTGAGATTCCACATCCGGACTACAACCTGGGTGTCGGTAGCGGCTCACATGGTGAACAAACAGGGAAAATGCTTCAGAAGATTGAGGACGTTCTTGTCAGGGAAACGCCTGATTTCACTATCGTGTATGGTGATACCAACTCGACCCTTGCCGGAGCCTTGGCGGCAGCAAAACTTCATATTCAAATTGCTCACGTAGAGGCGGGATTGCGTTCATTTAATCGCAGAATGCCTGAAGAGATTAATCGGGTCCTGGCTGACCATGTTTCAGACTTTCTGTTTTGCCCAACTGAAGCAGCTGTCAACAATCTGTCGAACGAAGGGATTTCGAACGGTGTTTATCAAGTCGGGGATGTAATGTATGACAGCATACTATTCTATGCGAAAAAGGCGAAAAATATCGAGCAGAAAATCCTAAAACAGCTTGGTTTGGATTCAAAGTCATATTACCTTGCGACAGTCCACCGCGCTGAAAATACGGACAATATTAAACGTCTTCGAAATATTTTTGAGGGATTCAATAATATTTCTGCCTCAGAATGCCCTACTCTGCTTCCGTTGCATCCGCGAACGAAGAAAAAACTTTCGGAGCTTGGATTAGTATGCCCCAACTATGTCAGGATTATTGAGCCAGTTTCGTACCTGGAAATGATAGCACTTGAGCAAAATGCGCGGGCGATATTGACAGATTCCGGCGGTATTCAAAAAGAAGCCTACTGGTTTAAGGTGCCTTGTATTACTCTTCGTGAGGAAACGGAGTGGGTGGAAACAGTACAATCTGGGTGGAATGTAATAGTAGGAGCTGACGAACAGAGTATTATTAACGCTGTCTCGGGTGCCGATAAGTTACACGCTATTTATCAAAGAGCAATATATGGCAACGGGGATGCAAGCAATCGAATCTGTGAAATCATACAGGACAGCAGTTGAAATTGTACCATCGAGTTATAGAAATGGCAGAAATGATTCCTGAATTTGAAAACGGTTTGTATTATGTGAACCGATTGGAAAGCCAAGGATATTGCAATGATCCAAATCATTCAGGTAAAATGACGTTTTGTAACGTGCAGGACTGTTGTTTATGGAGATCTATGGGAAATTCCGGATGAACATTGTTAGGCCAAACAATAAACAAATAACAGAAGAAAGGAAATAATCAGAATGTCATCAGAGCATGTTTACCTTCTCGACACCGAAGCTCTTGATTCATTTGCCCTTAAAGGGCGGAGCACACCTCAGATCGCCAATGCTAACGGGCTCACGGTGCGACGAGTAATGCAAATCATTCGAGACACTGCAAAGTTACCATTTGATCAGCTTCGGATTCTTGACTTCGCATGTGGTGAAGGAGTGTATGCCATTGAAGCAGCATTACGCGGTTCTGAAGTGGTAGCATTCGACGTCCGAAATGAACGAATGGACGAAGGGGTGAAAGTTAAAGAGCGTTTCGGTCTCGACAATCTTCGGTTTGAACAGACCGACATCCGGAACGTCGATGTCGGCTCATATGGCGGGGCTGATGTTGTCCTGTTTCTTGGCATCCTCTACCATCTCCACCATCGTGACGTCTTTAAGGTTGTGCGTAACATCTACGATATGTGTCGTCAGTTTGTAATCATCGACACTCATATTGCATTGCATGGCCGGATAAAGATCGAGCACGACGGCCGAAGCTATGAGGGAAGGCAGTATCGTGAACATGCCGACGATGATCCGGAGGAAGTACGCAGAAGTCGTTTATTGGCTTCGTTAGATAACTCTCTGAGTTTTTGGTTTACAAAAGAGTCATTATTTCGATTACTCAATGATGTGGGTTTTACTTCTGTTTTCGAATGCAACGTTCCCCTGGAACCATTCAAGCTTGAAAACAGAATTACAATTATTGCGTACAAAGGAGAACCAGTAAAAGTCTCCTCATATCCGTGGGTGAACGACAAAACTGAAGATCAGATCAGAGAGGTAGTTTCTCTGAATCACACATTATCTCACTTTGGAGTGAAGCAATTTGTAAAAACCGCAGTCAATGGAGTTTTGCACCGCTTTGGACTTGAGCTTAGGCGAATATAAATTGGCTATTTGTCTTTAAAACCTGCCAGGTCAATGTCTGCCATAAGCTTGACATGCTTTCTGAATGATTCTGTAGCAAAAGAATAGAATGTTAGTCAGAGATGGCATAAACGAAGATGATTAAGAAAAAAGTTTTGATTATTGCTTACCATTATCCTCCCGCTAATAATGGGGGTATAGAAAGACCGTATAGGTTTGCGAAGTATTTACCACAATACGGGTATGACCCAATAGTTATTACAACAGATGCTTATGGGCAGATTGAAGGCGAGAAAGATGTTTTCAGGTTTAGAGATATTGTTGGTCAAAATGTCAAAAAAACAAGCGGAATTCTATTTTTCCTCTTAAGGGCTCTAAGAAAAATTGTTGTTATGATAGGTTTGTTTAGTTATGGCTGGTATTTTACTGCGAAAAAGAATATCGAAAATATTGTTCTTAATAATAAAATCGATATTGTATTTTCTACTTATCCGCCTATAACCACAGTACTTTTGGGTTTACATTTGAAGAGAAAGTACAACATCCCATTAGTCGTTGATTTTAGAGATGGGTTTTTGTTTGAAAGATGCAGGAAGCTTAACTTTGTTCAGGAATATTGTGCAAAAATAATTGAAAAAGAGATCGTAAAGCACGCTGATTTTATAATTACAGTTTCTCCGCCTATCACCAATTACTTTAAACAGAGATACAAAGTTAGAGATTTGGCTACGATTTATAACGGATTTGACACATCGGATTTGGATGACATCAAAGATATAGATACCCCAGAACTTGAAGAAAGACCTTTTCTTATGAAATATTTCGGCAGGTTTAGCAAATCTTCTGAAAATCGTAAACCTGCGAATTTATTCAAGGCACTATCTATACTTAAAGAAGAAGGATTGATTAGTAAAGATAGTTTTCATTTGGTTATGTTCACCGACTTGTCAGAGTCTGAATCGAGTTTAATAAAAAAACTAAAGATTGAAAATATTGTTACAGTTAACACTATTATAAATAGAGATGATGCCCTAAGGGAGATGAAAGTCTGTGACTTTTTACTTTTTCATGGAGATGTGGGCAGCTCCAGTGTGGTTAGTACAAAGCTTCTCGAGTATATCTTTATGGAAACGCCCATACTGGGTATTTGCAAAAATAATGAGGCGGAACATGTAATTGAAAAGACAAATACAGGTATTGTAACAGGATTTGAAGTAGATGAAATTATCGATGGCCTCAAGAAGGCGTTAAATTATAACTCAAGAGATTTTAAGCCCAACTATGATGAAATCAATAAGTTCACAAGAAAAAAAATAACAAGGGAATTAGCAAATGTTTTTACGTGCATAAAACAGAATGCCCAAACCTCAAAAATCTTTGATTAGTACAAGACATGACATTTAGGAACATCTGCTGGCTATGCACAAAATGCTAATGACTGTGCCCCATTTCAATGGATTCTCATTCTTAGCGAACTGGCATTTAAGGCTGAAGTAAGAGGCTCGATAAAAAAATCTTATTTCACTTTGGTAAATGCGTAAAGACATCTTGTTTTTATATTGACTTGGATTTATTAAATCAACTCTTTAATTACCAGCTTAACGCAGCAACGGAGCATATTCGATGATTTCGGTAGTTTGCGTACATAATAACAAAAAAATCTTAAATGACTGTTTATTAAAGAGTCTAAAAAATCAAACAGTCAACTTTCAACTTATTACCTTGGACAGTACTGAAGGAAAATTTCGGTCGGCAGCGCAAGCGTTAAATCACGGAGGAGAAGGGGCAATAGGGAAATACATCATGTTTGTGCATCAGGATGTGGATTTGTGTTCAAACACATGGTTGGAAGAGTCGGAAAAAATATTAGAGTCCATATCCGATTTAGGAATTGCTGGTGTAGCCGGTATGAGTGTAAATAAAAATTCTAATGGAAAAAGAGGAAGAAATATTATCAAGCATGGAAAGTCGGCAAAAATTTGGTCGTTTGGAACTGCCATTCAAAAACCTGAAACTGTACAAACACTCGATGAATGCTTAGTAATAATACCCAAATCTGTATTTGATATGCTCCAGTTTGATGAAAATGTGTGTGATAACTGGCATATGTATGCGGTGGATTACTGCTTAAGTGTACATGAGGAAGGTTTGGGAGTCTATGCAATACCGATGTTTATATATCACAAATCTACAGGCGCCACTATCAAGAACCGCCTTAAAGTTGTTTTGTCCATGGGTTGGTTATCTCATGAATATTATCAAACTCTTGATAAGCTTTTAAAAAAACACAAGCTCCATGTTAAATGGATTTATACAACTGTGGGCGATTGGAATACTTCGTATCCCGTGGCAATACAAAGAATTCAGAAGCTTGCGAAGAGAGGAATGGGATATCTAATGAGAAGATTGTTAAGGAACTGCAAAAAGTGACTTGCTCTGGCGTCTTTTCCGTAACCATCAAAGGAAATGTACAGAAGTGAAGCCTGAAACAATATTTGTTACATCTGTTCTTGTCATACTTACGATGACAGTACCTCGGAAGTGGATACTTTTGCCGTTTGTTATGGCGGCCTGCATAGTCCCTCCGGATCAGCGAATCATTATATTTGATCTGGATTTTACAACCCTTCGATTCTGTATCTTTTTTGCAGTATTGCGTCTTTCTTTGTTCGACGACGTGCGGCGAATTAAATGGAATGCCTTTGATAAGCTATTTTTGACCTGGGTTATTGTGGGCGCAGTCGTTTACTGTGTGCAATGGCATAATATGCGTGCTGTTATCTACAAAAGTGGCGTGCTGTACGATTCTCTGGGACTCTACTGGATATTCAGGATGTCTATCTTCTCCTGGGATGATATTCATCGTGTTGTCAAAATGTTCGCGATTTTTGCGCTCATCTCTGCACCCCTGATCATCTACGAAAGAGTGACGCTAAATAATCCGTTCGCGCTTTTGGGACGCGTCGCCGGTAACTTTCATGGTGGGCGGATAAGATGTACAGGTCCTTTTTCGCATTTCATCATGATGGGCTTGTTTTGGGCCAGCCTGGTACCAATATTTGTTTCGTATTTTATGATTCGGCGGTCAAAGTTACTTTATGTCTTGGCTTCGTTGAGTGCCTTGGTTTGTGTTATTCTAAGTGCTTCCAGCACCCCGTTAATGACAGTTCTTTCCATAGCTTTCTTTGGAGCACTTTGGAAGTATCGCAGCTATGGAAGGACAATCACCCTTGGAATTGGGGCTATGATATTTGCTCTTCATGTTGTTATGGAGGCACCGGTTTGGCATCTCGTATGTAGAATCAATGTTTATAGTGGGTCAACTGGTTGGCACCGTTTCATTCTTTTTGATCAGTTTGTCAAAAATATCGGGGAATGGTTCTTCTTTGGCTGTCATGGTGTTGAACATTGGGGTATATACAAAGGCGACATCACAAATCAGTATGTTCTTGAGGGTGTCAGAGGGGGGGCATTAACACTCGTAATATTTATTATTCTGGTTGTTCAGGCGGTTTGGATTACCGGGATTTGTTCTATAAAAATTCGAAATCGGGAGAAACGCATTCTTTGCTGGGGATTTTGCGTGTCTATTCTGGGTCATTGTGTATCTTTTTTTGGGGTCTCCTATTTTGACCAGATTATGTTGTTGTTATACTTTACCCTGGCAATAGTCAGTTTTCTTGAAGGTAAGAAACGCCTCAAGTTTGCAACAAAACATCAAACTGCCGTCAAATGTAGTTGATTGTATTTGGGGACAATGTGCAAGTTGCTTTTCTAAAGGATTGCACAAGTAAAATATGAGCATTACTGATGTTTCAATCATTGTAGTTAACTGGAATACGCAGGATATTCTCCGAAACTGCCTTAATTCGATATATGAGCAGGGTGGTGAAGCATCTCTTGAGGTGATTGTCGTAGATAACGCCTCGACCGACGGCTCGGCCGAAATGGTCACGAAAGACTTCCCGCAGGTAATTCTCATTGAGAATTCTGAGAATCGTGGTTTTGCCGCCGCTAATAACCAGGGAATAGCTGAAGCCAGGGGGCGATATGTTTTGCTACTTAATAGCGATACAGTAATATTGGACAAAGCGGTTGAAAAAACAATTTCTTTCGCGGATGCACATCCAGAAGCTGCAATTGTTGGATGTCGCGTTCTCAATCCGGACCGGACATTGCAGCCGACCTGCTTTATGTTCCCGTCTATATTGAACATGCTGCTCTCAACCACTTACTTATATAAACTCTTCCCGAAGAATAAATTCTTCGGACGCGAACAAATGACATGGTGGAACAGGAATGACATAAGGGAAGTGGATGTTGTAACCGGTTGTTTTATGCTTGTCCGGCGTGAGGCGATTGAGCAAGTCGGTACAATGGACGAGCGGTTTTTTATGTATGGTGAAGAAACGGATTGGTGCTATCATTTCAAAAAGGCCGGCTGGAAAATTATATTCACTCCGGCAGGTGAAATTATACATCTTGGCGGCCAAAGCAGCAGACAAAAACGATGTGAGATGATACTGCAATTACGTGGCAGTATATTGCTCTTTTTGAAAAAAAATAGAAGTTTTTTGACATACACTTTGGCGTGCCTGCTGGTGGCACTATTTTTCTTCCTGAGAGTTCCCTATTGGCTGGTCAGGGCAGTGTTTTCGCGCAATAGCAAAAGAAATGACATTTTAATCTCGCGAACATATTTAACTGGAGCCTGCAAAGCCCTGTTAGGGGCTGGAATTCTGTGTAAAAAAAATGAACGGTAATAATAAACGAATCGACACTATATGCTTCGGCAGTGAAGACTGGTGGTACCATAATCGTAGCCACGTCGATATGCAGTTGATGAGGCGGTTTGCCCGGATGGGGACGGCTCTTTATGTCAATTCAATCGTTATGCAAAAGCCCAGCCTCAAGAAGAACACGGGGGGTGGAAAGAGTTTTACTCATAAATTGATTCGCAAAACAAAAAGCATACTCCGTGGCTTACGCGAAAGTGGGGCAGGCTTTTGGGTATATAGTCCATTTGCACTGCCGGTGCATCATATTTCATGGGCTCTGTCTTTGAATGAATTACTTTTAAGAAAACAAATAGAAAAAATCGTACGAAAGCTGGAAATACACGAGCCGATCATTTTGATTGCCTGTCCAACGGCAAGCGATATAGCTATCAATTTGAAGAAGGCAAAATTGATATATCTGAAAACCGATGTGTATGAAGAATTTCCTAACGTTGATATTGAATTAATTAGAAAGCATGACCTGAGATTAAAGGCTGTTGCCGATATGACAATATTTGTGAGCAGGGCTTTGTATGATGAGGAATTTGGTCAATGCAAGAAAGCGATTTATCTGGACCATGGTGTTGATTTCCATTTATTTGCATCGGCAGCGCAGGACCCCTACAAACCCGAAGACATTGCCGAAATACCCAAACCGATAGTAGGATTTTTCGGTGAGATTGCCGACTACACGGTAGATATAGGTCTTATTGAGAAAGTAATAGATTATTTGCCTGGAAAATCCTTCGTATTTGTTGGTGAAACATCGGCAGATTGTTCCGGCTTAGTTGAGAAAGATAATGTATGGATGCTGGGTAAGAAGCCATATGAGGAAATTCCACACTATGGTAAATGTTTTGATGTGGCAATCATGCCATGGCGGCAGAACCGGTGGATTAAGTTGTGCAATCCAATAAAGCTCAAGGAATATTTAGCATTAGGTAAGCCTGTGGTTAGTACACCTTTTTCTGAATTGCAGGGCTTTCGCGATGTGGTGGACGAAGCAAGAAACCCTGAAGATTTTGCTGAAAGTATCAAAAGAGCAATATCTGAGAATAACTCTGACCTCATTTCCAAAAGAAAAGATAAAGTAAAGAATGAATCTTGGGACATCAAAGTAAAATTGGTGCTTGAAGAGTTATATGGCTAAAACCATTAATATTATTGGCACAAAAATAGATAATATAACTTTGGATGAAGCAGTATCTACTATTCTTAAATGGATAGACAGCCACGACACTCCGCGATACGTGGTGACTCCAAATGTTGATCACATTGTAAGACTACAACATGATAACGAATTCAGGAACATATACCAGAACGCCGATTTAGTATTAGCCGATGGAATGCCTTTATTATGGGCGGCAAAGTTCTTGGGAACTCCTCTTCATGAGAAGGTATCCGGATCAGACTTATTCACAAAGTTTTGTGAAACTGCGCCGAGGAATAAGTGTAGATTGTTTTTCTTAGGAGGCAATCCGGGAGATGCACAAAAGGCCAAAGAAGTCCTTGTCCGGCAGAATCCAGGATTACTCGTTGTAGGTGTTTACTGTCCACCATTTGGTTTTGAAAAAGACGAGCAAGAGAAAAAAAAGATAGTTGAACTAATCAAGGCAGCCAATCCTGACATACTTTTCGTTGGATTGGGGGCACCGAAACAAGAAAAGTGGATATATGAACACTACCAAAAAATCAAAGTTCCAGTAAGTATAGGCATAGGTATAAGCTTTTCATTCGCTGCCGGGACAATAAAACGAGCTCCGGTGTGGATGCAAAAAGCAGGCTTAGAATGGTTTTGGCGTATAATGAAGGAACCGAGGCGTCTCTGGAAACGTTACTTTGTCGATGACATGAGGTTTTTTGGGTTAGTTTTAAAGCAAAAGCTTTTATAGCTATGAAGCAGTTGATACGATTCGTCGTTTTCTGAACAAATTACAGGACTAAAACCGGATAAAATTAGTGAGTAGAAATCAGTCAATAAAAGCTATTATACTTGTTGGCAGTCGTGATTTTGGAAGATGTCCCTTAACATCAAAGCTGCCGACCGCTTTGTGGCCGGTGTTGGGAAAGCCCGTCTTAGAACAACTGCTGACTTCTTTAGCCGACCAGGGTATAAGGCAGGCAGCAATCTGTTCCAATGGTAACGGCTCACAGCTTGTAAAATTGATTCATGCTGATAACCGTTTAGAGTTGAAGTATTTGGATGAACCGCTGCCGGCCGGTACGGCTGGTTGTATTCGTGATGCTGCCGGCGTTGAAACAGATGCTCTATATCTTGTATTTTCTGCCGGTATAATATGCCCTCCGGTAATCGATGTATTGATAAAGGCCCATCGCGAAGGTCAGTCCGATTTGACTGTGATGTTTAATCCCGTAAATAAAAATAGTAAATTACAGGGAGAACCGGCAGGGATTTATGTCTGTGAAGCCAGTATCCTTAAACACATCCCCAAGGCAGGTTACTTCGATATTAAGGAAGGCTTGATTCCTGAAATGCTCCGTGCAGGCAAAACTATTCATGCAGCAACATTGCCAAATCACGCCGGTAATTTTCGAGACCGTCAGGGATATCTATTCGGCATTGCCAATTATCTGAAAAACAAGCCGAAGCTTAATTCGGACTTGAAAGCCTGCAAGGGTGACGATTCACAAGCTGTGTGGATATCAGCAAATGCTAAGGTTGAACCGGAAACGCGAATTTGCGGCCCGACTGTTGTTATGAATGGTGCTCATATCTCAAGTGGAGCGGTCGTTCTTGGGCCGGCCATACTCGGAAAGAATGTTACTGTCGGCGCCGATAGCGTTGTGGTAAACAGCGTGCTGTGGGATGGTGCAAAGGTAGGCTCGAACTGCCAAATCCGGCGATGTGTACTCGACCATAACTCGACTTTGCAAGCTAATGCCGTTGTGGAGGAAAAATCAATACTATTTAAGCAGAAGGGAATACTTGAAAAATTTGCTATTCAGGCCTTAAAAGTTACGCACAATAAGGCAGGTAAAATGCAGCATGAATTACAACCACTGTTTCGTAAAATCAATGAAAGATTACCAAATTGGATACAATCTCGCAAAACAAGATTTGTTCACTGGCTTGCGGGTGTTCTGGTTCTACTTGCATTTCTCTGGTGTTATAAGGCCGGATTTGAAGACCTTTGGAATATATGGCATAGAAGTGATGAGTATTCCAGTGGTTTTTTAGTCCCTTTTCTGGCTGTCTATATTCTGTGGTCAAGACGTCATGAAATTGCTCAGTGCAGAATCAAACCTGCTGTTTGGGGTTTGCTTGCTTTTATAGCTGCTCAGGCCGCCAGAGTTTTTGGGCTTTTCAATATGTACAGCTCAGCTGAAAGATTATCCATCGTTTTAACTATCGCTGCCTTGATACTGCTTCTGTTCGGCTGGCAGCTTCTCCAAAAGGTATCAACAGTATTGTTATTTCTGTGTTTGATGTTGCCCTGGCCCAATCGTGTCCAGGCTGCCGTTACGTTGCCTTTACAGAGTTGGGCAACTTCATCTGCGGTATTTTGTCTTGAGGTGGTAGGTTACGATGTTATACGGGAAGGTAATGTTATTCATATCGGTGGTATAAAGGTTGCAGTTGCTGAAGCCTGTAACGGCCTGAGAATGATCACAGCTTTTTTTGTTATTAGCGGTCTGGTTGCTCTACTTGTAAAACGAGCATGGTGGGAAAAACTGTTGGTTCTGATTTCGAGCCTGCCTATTGCCTTGTTATGTAACACTATTCGATTAGCAATAACCGCAATGTTTTTCACGATACTCAAAGGGGAGTATTGGGAAAAGTTATTCCACGATTTTGGCGGATATGCAATGATGCCATTAGCTCTTGCGGCTATGGTTGCTGAGCTTTGGCTTTTGAAAAAACTAACCACACTTCCAGACAAGGAAGAAGCTATAATAATCACACGGCAAATGGGCGAAAAATCCCAGGAGCAATAACAATACACATGGAACCTGCTTGTGGCGGGCCATTTCAAAAAACATTGCAAAATATTGTGCTCGAAATCTGATTATTATTACAAATCACAGATGGAGGTATAAAAGAATGAATGATTTAATAAGATATCATGACAATGACCAGGTGATTGAACAAAACATTGTTAGCTTTGAATCTCCACCCGAATCTTACGGAGAAAGCACATCAAACTTAATGCTGGGCATACTGCGGCGCTGGCCCATCGTGTTTCTGGTATTCATTTTAATAGGCGCGATTGGAATTCCGGCAATATGGTTTCTGGTTGAACCTCTTCACACCGTCGCAGGTGCGATAAAGGTTGAACCTATTCTTGAAAACATCTTGACAGGCGAAGGAGACAGAGGACTTATATCAAATTATCAAAACTATATGAACACTCAGGCAATCCTAATCACCAGTAACGAAATTGTGCAAGGAGCAGCAGATTACCTGGTAGATAAAAATCTTTCATTCTTTAGTGGTGAGCCTACTAATCCTGTCATGAAAATTAAACAAAAAATAATGAATACTAGGAAAAGTACTGACATTGCAGAAATTTTGAAACAGGCAATATCTGATGAAATTATCACAGTCGCTCCGGTTGATCGTACTGAATTAATAACAATAACTATGAAAAGCTCAGAGTCGAAAGAAGCTCAACAGATTGTGGATGCTTTTATCCGCTCCTATATGGCTAAGGAAGGAAGAGGCTTAACCCGGGAACAGAACAGAAAACTACAACTATTGAATGACGAGAGAAGTAGCCTGGAGAATGCATTAATAACTCATCAGGAACAAATCCGTCTTAAGGCGAAACCATATGGAACCCCTTCCCCTGCTGACGGGAATGATATACTGCAACGCCAACGTATTACCTTGTTATACGCCGAACTCGCTAAGTTAGAGTCACGCGAAATTAATCTTAAAACGCAAGTGGAATTACTTAAGGAGTTTCCGGAGCAGGGTATAGAGCCTGAAGAAATGATAAGAATTCGAAACGAATATGTAAACTCCAATCCGGCAGTACAGGAATTGACCCGAACGATTATTCAACTTGAACGTGACTTGATTATGGCGCAACAGAATTTATCGGTTGAAAATCCGGCTCTTCGACAAAAACAAGAGCTTATAGATGCATTTCAATTACGCCTTAAAGATGAACGTGAGGAAGCAGAGAAAGAATTCGATCTGATGGTCTTAAAAGAGGCCATTAACGCCAGCATAGTAAAACGGAGAACTGCAGAGGCGGAGCTGACACAAACGGAAAAACATAAAGAGCGTTTAAAGAATGAGCTGGCTGATGAAAATATTGTAATGGTTAGAGTTGGCAACACGCAACTGGAAATTAGGGATTATCAGTATGCATTTGAGCGGGACAAAAAAATGTATGATCAAGTAACTCGTCGAATACAGGAATTGCAAATGGAACAAAAGCGCCCTGCAAGGATTTATGTTGCTTATTTTGCAGAAATTGGCCCCGGTCTTGATAAGCGTATGAAATACATAATGGCCCTTTTATTCGGAGCACTGGCTTCTGGAGTGCTGTTGGCTTCCCTGATAAACAAATTGGACTTGCGTTTGCAAAAACCTGATGATGTTAGTAAGAGTATCGGCCTGCGAATAATAGGCACTACTACCAGTTCACACAATATCAAACCATATCTTCTTCCTGAACAAATAGCCGGAGATTACCAAACCATTCGGACCAATTTAGGATTGATAAATGACGAAGGAATACCACGGAAATTAGTAGTTACAAGCCCGGGTATGCGGGAGGGTAAGACCACCTTTTCTGTTAATCTGGCGACAAGCATGTCCAGGGCGGGGAAAAAGGTTCTGCTTATAGATGGCAACTTAAGAAAACCTGATGTTGCGCAAATGTTGGGTATCCCTGAAGGTTCAAGATATGGGTTGCAGGATGTACTTTTGGGAGAAGAATTTGACAACGCAGTTTATACTATGCCTTCAACCGGCCTGGATGTGCTGATTGCCGATTCACAAAGTAGAATAAATGATTACGAACTATTAGCTTCTCCAGGGACACGCCAGTGTATAGATATGCTTAGCCAGTATTACGATCATGTGATTATAGATACTACTCCGATCCTGGCTTTCCCTGATGCACTCATATGGGCTAGGCTTGGAGATGCGGTTATTTTAGTCAGCTACGCCGGCTACACGACTACGACGGATCTCAAGGAAGCTAAGGATCGGCTGACCAGAATAAATGTAAAAGTATTGGGTACAGTATTGAGTAACGTCCAGTCTGAGTACAGTTATTTTCGCAGTGATATGAAACGTGATGCACAAAAGGGCAAATCAAGAGGGGGCATCAGGCGAGGAAAGAGAAAGCCATCTGTTAATATGCAAAGCATGGAAGACAATACGGACGATTCTACAACCACTGAGTTGAATCAGCAAGTCGAAGATTAGATTACTATTTACGAGGCATTGGTTATTAATCCCCAAATGAACCTGATTATCGTACACGAAAAACAAACAACCACTTCGTACACATCAGACAGCAGTGATAGTTTACTTCGGTTTGCTCTGGCCAACGAGCCTGTTGCTGGTGTTGTTCTCGATGGCTTAAGCAGATGCTTGCGTTGGAGCCGCAACGGAAAAATCTTTTGCGCCATCCCGGAAGAATGGAACATTGAAACTCATGTGCCAAGGTTAAAGACAGTGGCTTATGCTGAAAATGTGCCAATCTGCCCGGAGTTTCTGCAAAAGGCTAAGCGAAGATTTTGGCTTGTTATTTCCAATGCTCAGTTTGCCGCTCATATTGACCACCTACTGCTCAACAAACTGCTGGCTAAAATCCAGGCCGACTTGGTGGCGGTTAATGTCGAGCCGGACCTGTCGGAAAAACGAGAAAAAATGCGTTTGACAGCTCAGGGTAAAGTAGCAGGTTTTCGTCGGTTATATTATGATTCGACTGAACCGGCTCCCATTTTTAATAATTGGCCTCATTATCTATTTATTAAAACCAGCATTTTTGAACAGCTTCTCGTTGATGGTGCTTTACCTCAATCCTTTTCCACTCTTATAGAGAACTGCCGATCAAATTCTTTGAAGTCATATGCGGCTAATATAGGGGGGATTGTATTTGATTTAGAGACGCAGGAAGGCTTGCTGAGCTTTTGCGGGGCCGGAATTTCTAAAATGAGAAATTCTAAATTCGAATTTCATAATTCGAATAAAATATCACAGGATTCAAAATTAATCGGGAAGGTGTTGTTAGGAAAAAATGTTTGCATCGGTCCAAAGACAACCGTCATTGGCCCAACCATCATCGGAAACAACGTTAAAGTTCAACACGGAGCAGTAATAAACTCATCTATCATTGACTCTGAAGTCTCTGTACCCCGGAACAAAGTTGTGCATAACCGAGTTATAAAAGGACCGCAGTATGATTGGAAACAGTTAACTCCCTCGACTAACAATAGTGCCGTCTTCAATTCGGCCAGCAAACGGCATATCATTGAGAGTTTCCGCTGCTGGCCAAGATGTTCTTACACCGGCTGCTTCAAGCGAATTACTGATTGTTTCGTTGCAATAATAGTGCTAATTCTATTTGCCCCCATAATACCTTTCATTGCCTTAGCGACAAAATTAACTTCACCAGGCCCGGTGTTTTTTAAGCATAAACGTCAGGGGCGCTATGGGAAAATATTCAACTGTCTAAAGTTTCGGACAATGAAGCTCGGTGCCGATAAGATGCAGGATAAGCTTCGGTTTGTTAGCCAGGTCGATGGTCCGCAATTCAAGATAGATGATGACCCGCGAATCGGTACTGTCGGCAGATTCCTGCGGGAAACCTATTTAGATGAAATACCTCAATTCATCAATGTATTACTTGGCCAAATGAGCATTGTTGGTCCAAGACCTTCTCCTGAATCAGAGAATACATTATGTCCGTTTTGGCGTGATGCGAGATTGTCTGTTCGCCCGGGGATCACGGGACTATGGCAGGTTTGCAGAACACGTCAGCCAATGAAAGACTTTCAGGAATGGATACATTATGACACTGAATATGTCAGAAATCTGTCACTATGGTTGGACTTGTGGATATCCTGGAAGACAACAAAAAAACTATTTGAAAACTTCGTCAGCCAATTCTAATAACGGGAAAGGAAAAGGAAATGCCAAGAAGATACTTTAACTGGAAACTGGCAATTGTTCTGATAATCAGTATTTGTGTTTTGGGAGTGACGGCCTTTGGACTGCGCCAATGGCAAAGAACTAACAGGGCTGATCAGGGGCTTATTCTCGGCAATAAGGCATATGACGAACAAAGGTGGGAAGAAGCAGCAGAGAATTTTGGTCGTTATCTTGCGATTGAGCAGATTGATGTGCCGATATTACACAAATACGCCGAGGCACAACTTAAAATCAGACCTTCCAAACGCAGTAATATTGCTCAAGCCGAGAATGCTTATCGAATTATTCTGAGAGTGGATAAGGATAATTTCAAAGCTGCTATGCAGCTTACTGAATTATATTTATCGAGGTATATGTATAGGCCGGGCGAGGCTGAGTTAATTGCCTCGAAATATCTCGACAACAATGACGATTCTGATCCTAAGCTTCGTGAGATGTTGGCCCTGGCAATGGCCAGGCAACGAAAGTTCACTGAAGCCGCAGCGGAATTGAGGGCTATTGTACAAGAGCACCCTGGCCAAATATTAGCCTATGAAATGTTGGGACTGCTAACAGAGCAGCGGCCGGATGATTTTCCTGATCCTGTACAATGGTTAGACGAAGCTGTAAAGAATAATCCGTCTTCGGCCCTTGCATATATAGTCCGTGCCGGTTTCTATCAAAGCAAAGACAGCGCCAAAGCTTTAACTGACCTGGAACAGGCTGAAAAGCTGGATTTGTCCGACCCTAATGTGGAGTTGCGCCTTGCTGGCGAATTTATTATTACAAATGACTTGGATAAGGCGGAGAAACATCTAATTTCTGTACAAGCGTCCATTCCGACAGACACGCGCGTGTGGGCAAGATGGGCCGAGCTCGCGATGAAATCGAATTCAAAGGAAAAGATGCAGAAGATAGCCGAGGCCGGCTTAAAGGAGCTTTCTTCTCAACCCTGGGATTTTATGCCCACAGCTACAGAACTGTTTATCCGGTCTGGCCAACTCGACCGTGCTGCCGAGTATATATCTGAAATGAATCAAAAGGATATTGCACCCATAGAAGTTACATTCCTGGAAGGACGTTTAGCTGCCGAGAGGGGACATCTGTTTAAGGCCATTAACTATTGGCAGGAGTCGATGGGATTGGGTAATACGTTCCCACAGGTTCGATTGGCGTTATCATCAGTTCTGTCTCGCGTTGGTAATACTCAATCAGCACTGCGACAATTACGCGCCCTGGTTTCTGAAAATCCAGATTTTATAACTGGACATCTGGCATTGGCTAAGCTGTTGGCGCAGGGAAGAAATTGGGCTGAGTCAGCCAGGTATGCTGCAATTGCTAAGCAACTTTCGCCGGAAAATTCAGAAGCTATTTTGCTGGATTTACAAGCTAAGATCCAATTGCAGGCATTAAGCTCCGCGGGTAAAAATGTTCAAATGTTTCAGGACATAGAAAAAGAATTGACCGAATTGGAGAAGGCTGTAAATAACCTTCTTGAGATCAAACTTTTGAAGTTCCAGCTTGCGCTGCTGCAGAACAATTTCACCGATGCCCAGGCGTTAGTAACTCAATTGAAAAATGACTATCCTTCGCAGATAATGACTACTATGGCTGAAGTTGGCTTACTTGTTGCTCAGGACAAAAAAGATGAAGCAATGTTGATATTATTAAAAGCATTGGATGAATTTCCACAGGCTATTGAGCCGGTAATATACCTTACAGATTTATTAGACCGGCAAGGTGATAAGGAAAAATGTGAAGAAATTATTAAAGAGGCTTTAGAGCGTATCGACCAGCCTGTTGCCAAGCGTACATTAGGTCTGCTGCTTAGAGATTTATATATTAAATGGAATCAGAATGACAATGTTTATTCACTTCTTAATACACTTGTACAAGAACTGCCCGAAGACATTCTTTTAAAACGACGGCTTTTATTTTGCGAACAAGTTATCGGTGACCCTGAAAGAGCCCAGAAACTCGTTGAAGATATCAAGTCACTTGAGGGCGAGGAAGGTTGGCAATGGCGATATGAACAAGCAAAAATCTGGTTATTATCCGAAGATTTCGAAGCTCATTATGCGCAAATCGTTTCACTTCTACAGAAAAACTTACAGGTAAATCCGAACGACCAGGGAAGTCGGATGCTCTTAGCGGTAGCCTACGATATTTCCGGCGTGCTGCAACTGGCAATTTCAACATACCGTGAAGCACTTAGCCGCTCTCCGGATCACCCTCAGATTGTTGCTGCACTTGTAGCTGCTCTCTACAAAGCAAAGGAAGATGAAGAGGCCCAGCGGCTTCTGGAACGAGCTTCCCAGCAAACGCCCGATAACCCGCAACTGCAATTGCTAAGCTATCAAAGCTACCTCAGACGCGACGAGTTAGGTTCAGCTTCAGATGTGTTAGAGGATTTTCTCAGTAATGACCCCAATAATCAAGCTGCCCGTTTAGCCTTTGCAAAACTCAAGACACAACAAGGTCATTTTGACGAGGCTGAAGAATTACTGACTAAACTGAAAATCCAGGACCCTAACTCACTGCCGGTAGCTGTTGCACAAATACAGCTTAATATTCGTCAAAACAAACCCGCAGAAACATTGAAACTTTGTGATGAAATAATAAGCAATCTTGACAACGCAGATGCTTATATGATTCGCGCCGGAACATACTCTTCTTTTGGGCAAAATGATAAGGCAATAGAAGACTTTGAGCACGCTGCTGCCATCGAACCCAACAACGTTGAGGTTTGGATGGCCAAAAGCGAGTTTTACCGTTTCATAGGCCGGCCGGTTGAAGCGATTGCTGATATAAAGTATGCGCTGTCTTTGGCCTCGAGCGATATCCGAATACAAAAACAGGCTATCCGGTTGTTTTTAGAGTCAGGCGACGCGGACAAAGTTCTTCAGGGAAAGACTATCCTTACTGAAGCTCTAAACTCAAATCCTGATGATAACGACTTGCTTTTATTCGAAGTGGGTGTACTGATTAGCGAAAGAACAGCTCCGTCTTTTAACAAAGCGGAACAGCACCTTCGGAAGATAACCGAAGGCCAACCCGAAATCAGCAGGGCTTGGGAGCTTCTTGGAGAAATCTTTTTAATACAAGGACAGGCCGAAAAAGCTATGGAAACCGTATTTCGGGGTCTTTCATATACACCAAACGATAAGGAGCTACTATTGTTAAAAGCTCATCTTGAGAAGAAACGTTCACCGGTACTGGCGATTCCAACTCTCAAGGCGCTGCTTGAAGTGGACCCTAACAATACTAATGCTACATTGAGTCTGGCTGGAATATATATTAAAGTTAGCGAACCTGAGAAAGCAGTAAATCTTCTCGAAGCACAATTAGCTTCTCGCATCGGTACCCCTGAGGAGAGAATAATAAAAATAGCCCTTGCAGTAGCATTACACAAGAACGGTGACAAGGCGGATGCGCAAAAGCATTTTGACTCTCTACTTAAATCTGAACCTGATGACCCAGCTCCCTTAGTAAATCAGGTAGGATTGCTTAGAGATGAACAATTATGGACTCAGCTAAACCAGAAGGTTGCTGAGTGGTATCATAAGCACCCAGAAGATAGTCGTACGCTCATCAATATTGCCAGAGATCTGATGGCATTTAATGATATCCAATCCAAGACAGCGGCTGAAGATGTACTTCGGATGGTACTGAAAAACGAATCTGATTCTATTGATGCTATGACTACCATTGCTACACTATTATATTCCGGCGGTCGTTCTGATGAATCGGTACCACTCTATCAAAAGGTGATACAGCTTCAGTCTAATAATCAAGTTGCTATTAACAATCTGGCCTGGATATTATGTGAAGATAATGGTAAGCCCCAGGAGGCACTTGAGCTTGCTCAGAAAGGTCTAAAAATATATCCGGACTACATTGATCTTATCGATACACGTGGTTTTATTTATTACCAAATGGGTGAATACGACAAGGCAGTAGAGGATTTTACGACGTGCACTGAAATGTATCTGAAAGGAATGCCGGCGGCTGTTGCTTCACATTTTCGTTTAGCAAAGACTTTTGTAAAACTCGGACAAAATGTAAAAGCTATTAATCATCTGAACCAGGCTTTGAACTTGGAGAGCCAAATTGGGGGTTTATCAAATTTAGAAATTGATGAGGCTCAACGTTTGCTCAAACAGTTACAGGAGGGCAATTAACTCATGAACAAATCACCAAATCTACCAATTGAGAATGTTGCTGGCTATGATTTCCGCGGTAGGGATCAAGAAATCATATTGCTTAATACAAAAGAGTGGTCGTACGTTAAAAAGCGATATAACTTAACACCTCGTGAGTGCCAAATCGCCGAGTTGATCTGCCAGGGTCTGCACAATGGTAAAATAGCTAAAGATTTGCGCATCAGTCCTGGTACTGTAAAAACTCACACGAGAAATATTTATCGAAAGACTCGCGTCAAAAGCAAAATTGCAATGCTCTTAAGGTTTGTCACTGATGTAAGAGCAATTTCTTCCCAATATGATCAGACACATTTCACTAAAATCTCAGATTAAAAAAAAGTATGACTGGATTTTGCCATCTTATTAAAAAATATAATTCAAAAAAAATATCAGCATTTCACGGAAAACTGCTTCAATACTAAACTTTGTATTTACTCTTCAATTTGCAGTAATTCTCACTTGCCAATGAATGGTATTGTCATTCATATTCTATAAAACACTTCCAACCTCAGTATCTTAGCCCGACAACAAGCAGTCTTTGTTTATTCTCTCAGCTTCCGGAACACATACTCTCCAGAAACTCTCCGTTTGCAGGATATTTCCTGAGCAGCTTAAACAGGGATTCCATGGCTTCTCGCGGCCCGTAGTTCGACAACACACGCCTGAGCGTGGCCAGACCGCGGCTATAATCCTGACTGTAGAGCTTGTCTTCCTTTCGTGTACCGCTGGCCGGGATGTTGATTGCGGGAAAGATTCTTGCTTCGGCCAAAGACCGGTCGAGAACTATTTCACTGTTCCCCGTCCCCTTGAACTCTTCAAATATTAACTGATCCATTCTTGAGCCGGTATTGATAAGACACGTTGCGATAATGGTAACAGAGCCTCCGTTTTCAATATTACGTGCCAGTCCGAAGAGACGGCGTGGTACTTCCAGTATGCCTGCTTCTAATCCGCCGCTCATAGTATGACGGCGTGGTTCATTTCGTCGCCGGGGTCGGTTATTAAATGCTCTTCCAAGACGCGTGAGACTGTCAATTAACAGTACTACCTCACGCCCGCACTCCAGTTCTGATTGTACATGGGCGAGTATCAGCTCGGCCAGTTCGACGTGTTTTTCCGTACCGTGGTCACTTGTACTGGCCACCACTTCCACGTTCTCAACAGCTCTGCGAAAGTGGGTGACTTCCTCCGGCCGTTCATCCACCAAAAGCACAATAATACGGCTTTCAGGAGAACATTGGCGAATCGCCTGGATAGATTGTTCCAGGAGAATGGTCTTTCCCGCTTTGGGCGGAGAGACAATCAGTTGACGTGTACCTTTACCTATTGGGGCGATGAGATCAACTATGCGCATACTTTCTTGACCGCAGCTGCCCAGGTCAAATCGTTCATTCGGATCGATTGCTGTCAGATCGGCAAAGCGTGTGCGTTTGAGGAAGGTTTCAGGTTGCATGCCTCCGAGAGATTCGATAGATACTAATCTGAGTCCGCCTTTTTTCCGTTCGACCAGACCGGTGACGGCGGCTCCTTCAGTAAGGGCAAAGCGTCGATTCAAATCCGGGTGCACCCTTACCTCGGATGGCCCCGAACGATAAGAACGGTCGACGGTTCTTACTGCAAACTGTCCTTTATTTATACGCTTCAGTATTCCAGTAATTGTCTTGGTCATGAAAATCTTCCGTGATAATACTTTTAAAAGTGGTGTTTAAGGAAAAACTAATATTATAGCATCTTTTTCCATATTGACAAGTGGTTGATGATGGTCTTGTGCATTATTTTATTTTTTACTGATGTCTGTTATCAATATTCAGGCGTTCAGATCATACTGTAGTCGTATGGTTTCCGCATCTCACGGGCAATATACCTGTTTGCTTCA
>JACNGQ010000330.1 GCA_014384025.1 Planctomycetota bacterium
TTGCCCAAAAACCCCGTTACTCTGAAGAGATGGAGAGCGGGGTTTTTTGTTCTTCCGGTAGCCAAGGCAATAGTACTTTTTTAGATAGATGCTTAATTTTATAATTTTATGGACGTCCCGGATGCCACGCGGCAACCGTCAATTGTACCTGCCGGTCGAGATACAAGAGATGCTAAAAGGATCGAGGAGGATTAGGGTTCAAATTTTGGGCGGGTGAAAGCGGATCTTTGCTTTTTGTAAAATTCTGGAATTGTCTGACCCACCCGCTGTATGCTTTTAATGTTTTTGGGGAATAGTGTCTGATTTTGATCTCAGCATCTAAATCATTATAAACCAATGTCCAATCAGTATTGGTCAATAAATTTTCAATTGTATTTGGCGGCGGCAAACGTTTATTTATTGTTCTTGCTTTATTATTGCCTTTTTTGTTAGAATTAGGCCGTCTGATTTCGTAAAAAATTGATATTGCATGAGCGGCTTGCTTTTGTTGGTCTTTATTCTGCTTTTTATCTTTCAATTTGTTTTAAAAACCTGAAATATTTTCCTCTTTTGATGCTCAAAGCGATATTTATGGCAAAAGTCCAAATAGTACCTCAACCACTTTTTGCAGAGAAAACGGGACAGTTCGGGCACAGCCGTCTTAACCAACAGCTCGTCATAGAGCAGCAGAATTTGTGAAGGGATTTTCAGCCTAACAATTTATCCGGTTTTCCGGATATCACCTCTTTTGTCATGTTATCCGGTTAGACACCTGGAAAATCTGGCCCATTTTTTGTCGAGTAAAAAATCCAGATAGGATTTATCCGGAACTGTATACTAACTTGTTAGGCTATCGATTATTTGAGGGGACCTTATGACAGTGAAGTCTAAAAGCCACATTTCAGAGGAGCAAGCCATTATCACTTTGATCCAAGTTTATCTTTCTCACACAGCTAAGTGGTATTCATCGCTGATCGCATCTGCTGTCGGAGTACTTGCGTTACCGATTTTAGCCTTAAACATAACAATTACATCCAATGCCCCAAACACTTTTCTTTTTTTGGAAAGGGGTTTCTTTTCTGTTCTGACTTTGTTTCTCCTCCTTGCTTCGCTGTATTTTGTGAGCAATGCGAACTATGGGGGACGGGTATTGATATATTGATAAAACTATTAATAAAATCGCCTAACCATGCTCTTGCAGCGGATCGCAAAAAAACCGCGCCCGCTGAAGAGCGTCGTTATGCGAGTGAAAATGAGGCAGTTAGCGTCATGAAAAGAACATGGCCCAGAGGATCGGAGTGGCGAAAGTGGGACCTCCACATCCACGCCCCCGGCACGAAACTCAACGATCAATTCACGACCTCCAAAGGCGATATATGGGACGAATACTGCCAGCGGCTACACGACTCCGACGTGCAAGTGTTCGGGATTGCCGACTACTTCTCCGCAGACGGGTACTTCTCCACGCGCGAGAAATTCCGGGAATGCAACCCAGAATCCGGCAAGGTGTTCTTCCCAAACATCGAGCTGAGAACCAACGATGTCGTCAACAAGGAGCAGGAGGAGGTCAACATCCACTTAGTATTCAATCCGTTCCGCCCGGACCATGAGGGCAAGATCAGGTCGTTCCTGATGTCCTTGAAGACGAACAAGACGGACGGCGCTGGCAGGCATGGCAAGGTGTCAGAGCTGACAGAAAAGAGCCACTTCGAGGAAGCGACGACGACACGGGCGTTCATCCGCGAAGCCCTTGAGGAAACCTACGGCAAGGGCGCTGAACTGCTCGATTTCGTTCTGATCATCGCGGCGGCGAACAATGACGGTATCCGCGCCGAGCGCGGCAAGAAGCGCAAGCTCTTGATTACCGATGAAGTGGACAAGTTTAGCGATGCGTTCTTCGGAAACGCAGGCAATGTGGAATATTTTCTTTCTACCGACCGCGCTGAAGACAAGACTGAGCACACCGAGCCGAAACCTGTTCTGTCTGGATGCGATGCCCATTCCCTTTCGGAGTTGGATGTGCGTCTTGGCCAGGTCGTTTCTGATAGCAGCAGCGGCATTGTGCTGAAGCCAACGTGGATCAAGTCCGATCTCACCTTCGAAGGTCTCAAGCAGATTATTTTCGAGCCGCGGAACCGTGTGTTTATTGGCGAAGAGCCCGAGATCGAACGCCGTGTCCGCGAGCACAAGACGCGATACATCGAGTCGCTACACATCACCTGCATCGACGGCTATCAGGTGGATCGGCATGGCACGTGGTTCTGCGACGAGCAGATCGTCCTCGGCAAAGAACTTGTCGCTATCATCGGGAACAAGGGCAGTGGCAAGAGCGCGGTGACGGACAGCATCGGGCTGCTCGGTAATAGCCACAACCAGACAACGGAGGGCATCTCGGGAGGAAAAGCGGAAGAGCTGTTTTCCTTTCTAAACAAGGACAAGTTTCTTAAAGGCGGCTGTGCCGGGCATTTTCAGGGCGTGCTTCACTGGTACGAGGGGGAACCTGACCGCAAGTGCCTCGACGCGCAGGTCGCACCGCACCTGCCGGAGAAGGTCGAGTACCTACCGCAAAAGTATCTGGAGAGAATTTGCGCGAATATCGCGGACGACGAGTTCCGGACGACGCTCAACGAGGTCATCTTCGGCTACGTCAGACCACAGGACCAATTTGGCAAGACCAATCTCAATGACCTGATTGAATACCGCACGCAGCAGGCCGAGGAAGACATTGCACAGAAGAAAAGGGAACTTCATCAGGCCAACGTGAAAGTCGTTTCAGTCGAGAGCAAACTGACGGAGGACTTTCGCAAGGAACTCACAGAGAAGATCAAGCTGAAGAAGGAAGACCTTGATGCCCATGTCACAGCCCGGCCCGCCGAGAAGCCGAATCCCGAGGCGACTGCCGGGACTGCGTCGGCGGGAACAGTGCAAATCGAACAGCTCACGCAGAATATTGAGGGACTTGCCGGGCAGATCGCCCAACTTGAGGCCGAGCAGGTCGAAGTCAGCGGGGTCGCCGAAGAACTCCGGCAGGCCCGGCAGGCTATCGAACGCGAAGCCGCCGCTCTGACCGAACTGGAGGCAAAGTATCGCACATCTCTTAACAACGCCGGTCTGGCCTTCGATCAGATCATCAAGCTCACAGTGGATTACAGCTCTCTCGATGGGGTCGTCGCCGCGAAACAGGAGAGGTTGCGGGAAATCGAAGCTTTGCTCCTGACCAAGGACCAAATCGCTGCAATGATCGGGGGCGATGACGAGGCCGCCGCGGAATCAGCGCGTGCAGCGGCGACGATCGGAAGTCTCGTGTGCCAGAAAACGGCGCTGGAGGCTCAGCGGGCAGACCTCGTCGATCGGTTGGGAAAACCTGCGCGTGAGTATCAGGAGTATTTGAAAGAACTGAAATCATGGACGGACCGGGAAAAGGAACTCCGCGGCGACGATCAGAATCCCGCAGCCGACACTTTGAAAGGGATCGAGAAGGAGCTGGAAAAGGTCAACACGGTCTATCCGGAGGCGCTGCGCTGCGCCCGCGCCGATCGGGAACGCATCTGCAAAGAGCTCTTCAACAAGAAGCGCGGCCTCACGCAGTTCTATGACGGGATTAAGCAATCCATCGACCGCGAGATCACCAAGTGCCGGGAGCATCTTGGCGAATACGATATTTCCATTGAAGCTGGCCTGCGGTTCAGCACCAGGTTCTTTGACGACTTTCTGGGATTCATCAATCAAGGCGCGGTCGGCAGTTTCCACGGACGGGAGGATGGACGGGCCATGCTGCGCAGGCTCAGCGACTCCGTGACTGACTGGGAAGAGGAGGACGAAGTCTTCATCGCCCTCGATGCGATTGTCGAGGCCCTGCATACCGACAAGCGCCCTGGCGTATCGCCGCCGAACGCGGCCCGCGACGTGTTCAAGCAGATGAAGGGCCAGAGGTCGGTTCAGGAATTGTATGACTATCTCTTCGGCTTTGACTATCTGGACACCAAGTACGACCTAAAAGTCGATCAGAAAGACCTCAGCGAACTCTCGCCGGGAGAACGCGGGGGATTGCTGCTGGTCTTCTATCTCATGCTCGACCGGCAGGATATTCCACTCGTGATCGATCAGCCGGAGGACAACCTCGACAACAAGAGCGTTTACGAAATCCTGGTCACGTTCATCAAGCAGGCAAAAAAACGACGTCAGATCATCCTAGTCACGCACAATCCGAATCTCGCGGTGGTTGCCGATGCAGAGCAGATTATCCATGTCTCGATCGACAAGAAGGATGGCAAGCACGACTTCGATTTCTTCTCCGGGTCCATCGAAGACGCCCGTATTAACCGGGCGGTGGTGGATATCTTGGAAGGAACGCTGCCGGCGTTCGATAACCGACGTCTAAAATACAGAAAGCAGGAACGGCGCCCCGTGTTGGGAGCGCCGAGGGCATGACAGCCTTGCGGCGGCTTCGACAGAATACGTCAGGTTGTGGTCGAAGAGAATGCAATCAAACGCCGCATAACAACCGGATCGAGCAGCGACTCCGAAGTGTTATCTGGAGGGAGACTGGGGGTATCGGACCAAGCTAAGTATATGATAAAACCAGATAAAGCAGAGAAATGGTGGTCATTTTGGGCCTTAGAATGCCCATTTTGGGGCTGAAAACATGCCTTTAAGAGAAGAGTTATAAGATGCCAAGGGCGAACAGGCATTAAGGCAAAGGGGCGACGCGTAACAGCACAGAGTAGTTCTTATGAACTTTGGGAGCCAGCAGTTCCTTACAGGGGCGTTTTTGGGGTCAAAAACGGCCTTCTAAGGCTTGAAAACGCCTATTTTCAGGCCGAAATACAATAGATATCAAGCAGATAGCGTGGTCCGACCCCAACTGAAACTGAAACCGTTTATAGAGGAAAGATAGAGGCTCAATTAGTTAATGGGTCATACTGCTTAACGAATAAGTCCTTTTCAGGGACTCAGACTGGCCCTGTTATTGACACATGGGGACCTCACCCAGGTCCAGCTTGGGAGGAAATCGATAGTAACTATCAACTTCCATTAAATACCGTAATTTGCATACTTTATGGTGGTAAAGCAGATCCTGTTCAATTACAGAATGAACGGGAACGTGCTCTACATATAAATGAATAGCCCAACAAGCCTTTTGCAGCGGACCACAAAAAGCCGCGGCCGCTGAAAAGCACGTTGGGCGTTACAGAAAGGATTCCCATGCCAATAAGCATTTCGCGTCTAAAGAATCTCTGGCCTTGGTTGGCTGAGGCTCACTACGCTTGGCTTTCATCAGGTGTAATTCTCGCCGCTCTCATCATTTCCCTTCGACCAAACACGCCGGAACCGGTTATCCGTCTTACAGGCTTGGTTCTTCAAGTACTGGGGATTGCAACTGTCATCTGGGGTATATCTGAAACAAGAGCTTTCTTCGGGCATCCGTCATTTGCCGCCAAGACAAAGTCTTGGTTAACACGGTTTCCGCTGCTTCGACGAAACATAGTTATTGCTGCGGGCGCGGCATCTCACGCACTCTTAACTGCAAAAGCACGGGCGCAATCAACGCATAACCCTGGAACAAACCCTACCATCGAAGCGCGCATTGACTCTCTTGATCGAAATATCGTTTTAATTCATGAGCGAATCACTGGCGCCGAAAAGGAAATGGATGAAGAATTCCAAAAAATATCAAATGCTCTGAAAAGCGAGGAACACGCAAGGCAATCGGAAGATAATGAGATTCATAAAAAATTGGAGGCTACCGGTACTGGCGGAGTACATATCTCTGCTATTGGTGCATCATGGCTCTTTGTCGGCGTTATTCTCAGCACAGCTGCTGTCGAAATCGCAGAACTGTTGAAATAATGCCCAACCCGTCGCTCAAGCCGATCGCGGCCCCGTGGGCCGCTCCGGCTTAGCTTTTCGTTCCCGGCGACTGGCGTCGCCGGGAATCGCGGCGCTGACTTCGTCAAGCACCTTGTCCCGTCGCGCCGTGCGCGCCGGAACAATGGGGAAAGAGGGACGTCCATAAGTAACAAAGAAAAAATATAAAGGGGTCAAATCTACGCTTGACTCTTTCTACTGCTTTAGGCATGAATCCGCAATAGCTGAACACCAAAATTGAACGACGAAAGTTGATAAGAGAAAGAATGAAAAACAATAACCACTTTAAAATCTTAAGATAAACCAAAGAAGAGTTAAGGGTAGACGTGACCCCTGTTTTATCAAAGATGAAACTTCTTGATGCCCAACCGAGGCTTTTGCAGCGGAGCGCTAAAAAACCGCGCCCGCTGATCTAATCGTTAGCAGGCTGGGAGATATGACAGAATACAAGGAAATCATTATCGCTCTCATTGCCGTGTTCGGAGTTGTGATCCCCTATCTGCTCCAGAAGAACAAGGAATTGAAGCTCAAAATAGCGGACCAAAAACGCGAGGCTTACAGTAACTTCCTGAGGAATTTCACCGAGACTGCAGTGGCTATCATGCATGACGATGATGTCTCCGGAAAGGATGCAGACCGGGACCGACTGTTAGCCAGAGATCAACTGCTGTTATATGGCAGCGATGATGTTATCAAGGCTTATGACGCATGGGTCAGATATGCGGATATGGAAAAACGCGATCTGGACAGGGAAGGTGAGCTAGTCAGCCTTATTTTCCTCGCCATCCGCAAGGATCTCTTGGGCAAAACAAAAGTAACAAAGGAGGACCTCAGTAACCTAAACCCCTTTAATCGAGGGTGAGGATTTTGGAAATCAGAGACATTTTCCTAAACGGGCAGTCTGCTAACCTTTTAGGGACAGCGGGACGCTCGAAATCTCGCGCCTGTGACCAAACCGTTATGTGGCGTAAATATAACGAATCAGCACTGGATATTGAACGGATAGGTACCAGTAAATAAATCAGAAAACAGAAAAGGTGCTTACTTTTTTACGGATGTCCCTCTATTTACGTATGGTGGACCCGCGGACGTGTCCACCGAAGCTCAGCCGTTACGTTATGACGCTTGAACAACCGTGGTGATACTGAGAAACCAAATGGAAAATAAAGA
>JACNGQ010000333.1 GCA_014384025.1 Planctomycetota bacterium
TTGAGTGTTGAGTTTTGAGTTGTTGATGAGCGGACAGCGTAGAGCGTTTAGGGGATAGGGGATAGTTAAATGACCCCTTCCTTACGGTCGGGGCTCTGAGCCGACCTGTGGCCGGAAATTCTAATTGTATTGCGTATAGAAGGATCGGTGGGGCAAGCCGCCACCCTAAAAAGGGCAACCACTTGGGATTGCCCCTACATATCGATTGATTATTGCCGGAAAGAGGGGCTTTGGTTGTTCCTGAAGGTTATAAATGGGGTGTGTTTTTTAGCGCCAATCGCCTGGGTAAGAGATGGATTCGGGTTGGATGGGAAACTTTCTACAGAGTCCATCCAGCAGTGTTTCTATTCTCTTTATCTGAGAGTCGGTGAGGGTCATTGTTTTGCCATCGTTAATAATGCAGATGCGTATAGTCTGGCTGGTTCCGTACCATGTGGGGCCCGGTATGAGGGGCCATTGCCTTTTCCACTTTTCCGTAGCCAGTATTTGTCCATCTTCGCCGCCATCGCCGTTACATAAACAGAAGTGGAAGTTAACATCGTCAGGACTGGCCAGTCGGCTGTGTTCTGCCAACAGTTCAATGTTGCCTGATTTGGTGCCGCTGTAGTAAATCTCGATACGGTTCCAGCGGTCCGGGGAATAGGCGGTGGGGGAGGAAATGGCTTTTTGGACGGGGTCGAGCCGATAATATGTCCAAAGAGAAAACGGCCCGGCTGAAGGGGGGTTATGACCGAGGGCCATAAGAATTATCGCCCCGACTGTCATCGAAGCCAACAGCATTGTCAGGACTTTTGTTACTCTCGATTTGTTCGCCATAGTCTCATCCATGAGAGTCAGCGTCTCACTTCTTTAACAAAATTTCATCCTTGAACTCATTAATCAACAGATGCTCAGGTTCCTATTCTGCGCCATTTGAATTTACCCTTATATACACCCGGCGCACAATACGTTCCTTATGCAACGAAAGCACAATCCTTTATACAATAAACATCGGCAGCTTCAAACGAATTACTCCAAATTTTGGCGGGAATTATTTAATTTATATTTACATATTCGCAAAATTGCAGGTTCGTCCGAAAACAACGCGAAAATTTTCTATGAGATAGATGTGCCATAAATTTTTGTTAAGGAGATGAAAAAAGAAAACACCTCACAGATAGCCTGTTATAAATATGTTGATTTATGAAATTTCGGTTTGTAAGATTTAGTTTGCGAATTCGAAATGATAAGCCTGCGGTAAAAGCGCAGGAGAAAAAGATTCCAGCATTTTTGGGAATGAGAAAAGGGAGCTGTGTAATAATGACAAGTTATTTGGAAACAGGAAGACAAGAAATTATGCCGGAATATGATACAGGGCAGGATTTGTTTCGCCCGCTGTCTGCGGAGCAAATCACCCAATTGACCGAGCAGGGATGCAGCTGCGAGGACTGGTCGGGAGTTGAGGTTGCGGACGGCTTCAAAGCGGAAACGGTGAAATCAACGCACTTTTGCGGGCGGATTAAATTGGGAGTATTTGAAAAGCGGATATCATTTTTCGGCGGGGTCAAGAAGCCGGCCGGGATTAGTCATGCTACGATTCATAACTGCACTATCGGCAATAACGTATACATAAGTCATGTCCGGAACTATATCGCCAACTATATAATTGAAGACGAAGTGGTGATAGATAATATCGACCTGCTTGCGGTGGAAGGGAAAAGTACGTTCGGCAATGGGACGGAGGTTGCGGTTGTAAATGAATCAGGCGGCAGGGAGATACCGATTTATGACCGGTTATCGGCCCATACGGCTTATGTAATCGCGTTTTATCGCCACCGGCCGGAAGTAATCGGCAAGCTGCAGCAAATGATAGCCGACTATTCGGCATCTGTTAAAAGCTCTATGGGTGTTGTTGGTAAAGGGGCCAGACTTATTAACTGCCGGATTATCAAGAACGTTAAAGTGGGTGCGGCAAGCTTGATAGAGGGTGTTAGCAGATTAGAGAACGGCTCGATTAACAGTTGTTCGGAGGACCCGGTTTATATCGGGCCGGGAGTATTTGCCCAGGATTTTATTGTTTGCGACGGTGCGAAGATTACCGATGGGACAATAATAGATAAATGCTTTATCGGCCAGGGAACCGTATTAGCCAAGCAGTATTCAGCGGAGAACTCGGTATTCTTTGCGAACTGCGGCGGTTTTCACGGCGAGGCCTGCTCGATATTCGCCGGGCCTTATACTGTGACACATCATAAGTCCACGCTCCTGATTGCCGGTTTGTTTTCCTTTTTGAACGCCGGCAGCGGAACCAACCAAAGCAATCATATGTATAAACTGGGACCGACCCATCAGGGGATTATCGAACGAGGCTCGAAGACCGCGAGCGATTCGTATATCCTCTGGCCTGCGAAAGTCGGGGCGTTTACCGTAGTGATGGGCCGGCATTATAAGAATTCGGACACATCTGATTTGCCTTTTTCGTACCTTATCGAGCACGAAGACGAAAGTGTTCTTGTTCCCGGCGTTAATTTGCGCAACGTGGGTACTGTTCGTGACGCGCGAAAATGGCCGAGACGCGACAGGCGAAAAGACAAAAGAAAACTGGACTATATAAATTTCAAACTTTTAAGCCCATATACGATTCAAAAGATGCTCAACGGCTGCCGATTGCTTGCGAACCTCAAAGCGACATCGGGCCAGAACACCGATTACTTTACCTATCATAGCGTCAAGATTAACAACTCGGCGCTGGACAGAGGGATCAGACTATACCGGATAGGTATTGATAAATTCTTAGGCAATTGTCTGATTAGTCGGCTCAAAAACAAGCAGTTCAGGAATGTCGATGAGCTTCGAGAGGCGCTGAAGCCGGAAACCCAAATTGGTCCCGGGAAATGGGTGGACCTGGCCGGCTTGTTTGCACCGGAACGGGTCGTGCAGAAGATGCTCGGCGACATTGAAAACGGCGTTATCGATACACTGGAACATCTGGCAGAAGCGTTTGAATCAATGTATAAAAGTTATCCTGCATACGAATGGGCCTGGGCGGCCAATGTTTTGCAGCAGCATTTAGGCAAAATGCTTGACAGGATTACGCCGGATGATATTATTGGGCTGGTAACTAGATGGAAAACGGCTGTCATAGAGCTTGATCAAATGATTTATGCCGATACGAAAAAGGAATTTGCCGAGACCGCTCAAATAGGATACGGGCTTGATGGCGGCAAAGACACAGTGCAGCACGATTTCGAACAGGTGATAGGGACGTTCGAAGAAAATAATATCGTTTTGGAAATCAAAAAACATATAGCCGGCAAGGCAGCACTTGGCGATGAGCTTATTAGTCAAATACAACAATTGAACGGACAGTAGCGAAGAGTATTTCCCAGGTGTCACTTTACGAATAAATATATTAATAATGTAAACCCGCAAAACAGCGAAAGACCTTTTTAATTCCCGCTGGCCGACCTGCTGCGGCGAGCGCAGCAAGGCGAGTCGGAATCGAGGGATGGATTAGCGGCAAATACAGACGTTGGTTGATAAATAACAGGATCCCGGATAACGGCCGGGGCTAAACAATAATGACAGTGTACGATATTTAAAAAAGGACAAATTTATGAGAGTGATAATTGAACCGAATTATAAGCTGGCATCCCAATGGAGCGCTAATTACATAACAAAGAGCATAAAAGAATTTAAGCCGAGCCAGGCCAAACCTTTTGTGCTGGGTCTTCCTACGGGTTCATCGCCGCTGGGAATATACAAAGAGCTGATAAAACTGAATAAGAAAGGTGTGGTTTCCTTCAAGAATGTTATTACATTTAATATGGATGAGTACGTGAACCTGCCCAAGGAACATGCTGAGAGCTATTATTCATTTATGTGGAACAACTTTTTCAGCCACATAGACATTAAGAAAAAAAATGCCAACATTCTCAACGGCAACGCTGATGACCTCAATGCCGAATGCGCGAGCTATGAAGCAAAAATAAAAAAGGTCGGCGGGATAAGGCTGTTTCTCGGAGGTATCGGCCCCGACGGCCATATAGCGTTTAATGAGCCGGCTTCGTCATTATCTTCGAGGACCCGCGTTAAGAAGCTGACTTACGATACCCTCGTGGCAAATTCGCGATTCTTTGACGACGACGTCAACAAGGTACCCAAGACCGCTTTAACTGTAGGCGTAGGGACGGTTATGGACTCCGAAGAGGTGCTTATTATTGTTAACGGCCATAATAAAGCCCGCGCGTTGCAACATGCCATTGAAGGCGGAGTAAATCATATGTGGACAATCAGCGCTCTTCAAATGCACCACAGGGGCATTATAGTCTGTGATGAAGAGGCAGCGGTTGAGCTGAAAGTCGGCACGTTAAAATACTTTCAGGACATAGAGTCGGAGAATCTCGATCCGGCCACACTTCTGAAATCATAGTTGCTGATTACGATAACGTATTATCTGGGCTGCGGTGCCATCATCGGCGGGGCCGCAGATGCCGGCTCTTTACCGGGCGGGTAAACTATGTTTGCCGCGGCCTTTAAAGAATCGATATACTTGTTGGTCATCTCAGCCTGTTTTTTCTGCGCCAGTTGCTGTATGAGGCCGGCTTTGGCCTGTTCGAATGAAGTGGTGCCGGCTTCCTTGCGGTCTGTGACCTTTATTATATGGTATCCGAAACGGGTCTCGACAATATCGCTTATCTTTCCTGTTTCCATCGCAAATGCGGCTTTATCAAAAGGCGGTACCATCTTGCCTTTACCGAAGAAATTCAGATCACCGCCCTGTGCCGCCGATGGGCAGTCTGAGTTGGCTTTGGCTAATGCGGCAAAGTCGGCCCCTTCTTTGATTTGTTTAAGGAGGTCCTCGGCTTTTGCTTTGGCCTTTGCTTTTTCCTGGTTGGGGTCGGCAGCATCGGCTTTTGGCGTTATGAGGATATGGCTTGCTCTTACCTGCTCTTTTGTCTCGAACTGCGCTGGATTTTCATCATAGTGCTTTTTGGCATCTTCTTCAGTTATATTGATGTTTTCGGGGAATTGGCTTTTGAAAAGTTTCTGTTGGCCTAATTGCTTTCGAATTTCATTTTTCCAATCATCAAAAGCATATCCCTGGCTGGCGATTATGTTTTTTAGTTCATCTATTGATAACGGCGGTTTCTGTGCCGCGGCTATCTGTTGGATCTGTGTGGTTACTTCTTCATCAGCAATTACTATGTTGGATTCTTTTACCTTTTCATCTAATAATTGTATGACAACCATTTTGTCAAGGATTTGCTGCCTTATCTGTTTTTCGAATGCCTGAGCAAAGGCCGGTGGAAGCTGTTTGTTCTGCTGGGCCATTTTCTCAAGCTGGGGCTGGACGATTTTTTGCACCTCGTCTTCGGTAATATCGACGCCGTTGACAGTTACAGCAACACTGTCAGCGGATTCTTCGGGGGCCGTCAGCTCAATTAAATTTGTGGCGGTTTCCGGTTCGGTTTTCGTTATTGCTTCGGCTTTTGGTTCGGCTTCGATTTTGGCCTGGGCGGGTTCAGATATATTGGTATCGGCCTGCCCGGATGACTTTTGTTTACAGCTCAAACCACAAACAGCAAGGAACACCACCAAAATGATTAATACTTTTGCATTAAAAAAGAAACATTTCATTTTTTGTCCTTTCACGACTTTAAAACACAAAAAAACCCTTCAGGGAGGGCACATATCAGCATTATTTCGAGAAAAAGTGAATATGTCAAGCTATTTCCAAGTTTCAACCGTTAAAGTTGTCTTATATGTCCGTTTCGTTTCCGGTCCCGGCCGCTTCGTTTTGCCGGGCAAACAGCGGGGACCGCGAAGAATGAATTCTTTGTAAAAATACCCATAGAGTGATAGAATATCGGCACAAAGCGAAGGTCAGATAACTTAAAAATCGTAAAGACAGCTTATGACTAATCTTACACGAACCCATAAAAACAGGCAGGTCGGTTCAATAGGCCGACTTGACCTGTGCTTTTCTTTTTGTGAAAAAAACATGTATATGGGAGATCCCGGTTTGTAGTTTACCTGGCACTGTCCCTAATATCTCAAAAACCTTTCTCCCCCTTTTCCGAAGCCGGATTTTTCCATTTTTTTATAAATTAATGAAACGTTTTTGGCATATCGGAGTTTATAATTGCGATGACAGCCGAGGCTAATAGAAAACTGTTAATGAGACGCGTTGATTTGGCAAATAGCGAGACAGACCAGGATATCCTGATAAAACAGGCGTGCAGTGACCGTGCGGCCTTTGCCCGGCTGTACCGGATGCACTATGAGAAAGTGTTTCGCTATTGCTGCCGAAGGTTGTTCAACCGGCACGCCGCAGAAGATGTGACTTCTACGGTTTTCTTTAGAGTTATGAAGACGATTAGCACTTTTGAAGGGAATTCCGATGGTTTTCGCAACTGGCTATATCGTATCGCGACCAACGCCGTTAACGATCATTTGAAGACGGCAAAAAGGCGGGCGGAGACCATCAGAAATGCCGCCCAGGAACATGGTCGCGGACATGCGTTTGCCACGGAATCGGACAAGGAACTTCAGAAGAAGAATCTTGTTGTGAAGCAAGCTATTCTGGGTCTCAAACCAAAGTATCAGACTGTCATCACTTTGCGTTTCTTTGAAAAAATGAAATTAACCGAAATTGCCGAGATTCTGGGGAAAAACCCAGCTACGATCCGCACTCAGCTTGCACGTGCATTGAGCAAGCTGCGAAAAGAGTTAAGAGCTGCTGCTCGCTTGTAACGTGAGGTTTGAAGATGAACGATAACAAGGAAAATATAGAGCAAGTGTTGGAGGATGTCACTTTTGACGATGCTCCCGGTCAGGGGCATCAAGACCTGCTCGAACAGAAACTTCTTCTTAACTTCAATGGGGTTCGGTCTCGGCACAATTCCAAATGGAGAATTATCATGAACAATAAGATGGCTAAACTAAGTAGGAACGCAAAATGATTCATATAAAAAGTCCCATTTTGACGACCTTGTT
>JACNGQ010000334.1 GCA_014384025.1 Planctomycetota bacterium
GATGGCCAAGGCGGACAGTGCGGGCAGTCCCAGTTGGAGCTGGCAGGTTCGATACGGCTGGAACAGCCCTCAGCCCTATATGGCGTTTACATTCAATACGTCGCCCAGGGCCTGGGCCTACGTCGGCAAAAACTTAGAGCGCGACGAGTGGGCCCACATCGCATGCTCGCATGACGGCACGACGCTGAAATGCTATCTCAATGGAGAAGAGACCGACTCGACTCCAATGGGTGCAATTACCAGCAGCCCCACCCCTGTCCTCATCGGTTCAGATGGATGGAGAAGCGACTGGATTGGTGCAATTGATGAGGTCGTAATCTACGACCGTGCTTTGTCTGAGAGTGAGGTTATGTACCTTGCTGGTAAACGGGCAACGCCAGTTGATCCCGGCACCTATGGTCTGGTTGCATTCTACGCACTTGATAACGATGCGAATGATAGTTCCGGCAATGAACTCCATGGTACTATTGTTGGTGACCCGAGCTTTGTCGAAGGACAGGTTGGCATGGCGCTGGAACTCGATGGTGTAGATGATTATGTGGACAGTGGCAATCCCCCTGAGCTAGCGATTACCGAGGCGATTAGCATCGCCTGTTGGGTTAATCCAACAGGATTCGTCGGCAGACAGAGTTTTGTAGGCCTGGACACGGGGTATGTGTTTAAGGTCCATGAGCAAGGACGACTTTGCTTCACTACACCTGGCGTTGCTGATCACGAAAGCGCCAACACGATTTTAGAGGCCGGAGTATGGCAGCATGTAGCAGCCACCTTCCTGCCCGGACAGGACGATGGACTTGTGTTCTATCTCAATGGAGTTGAAACCGAGCGGATGGCCAGTTCAGGCATAAACACCGGCTCGGGACCTTTTCGTATCGGTAACAATCAGTGGAGTGAGCTCTTAACCGGCCTCATTGATGAGGTCGCTATATACGGCCGTGTTTTGTCTGCCGGTGAGGTTCGTTACCTTGCAGGTTTTCGGGCGACAGTCGAAACGGATCCGTCTCTGGTTATATACTATTCCTTTGATGAAGTGAGTGATATTGTCGCGGACCAATCCGGTAAAGGCCATGACGGGGTCGTAGTCGGTGACGTCACGGCAAATGCCGATGGAGTAAGCGGTGGAGCTGCCAATTTCGCAAACGGTGGTTTCCTCGACCTGGACGGCCCGAGTATTCCTGCCGAAGATATTCCGACATCCGCTATGACGCTTGCCGCCTGGATAAAAATTGCCAATACAGGCGGAGATCACGAGATATTCAACGCCAGAGCATCTGACGAAAGCTGGGTTATTCACCCAGAGCCGAAAAGCAGCGGTGACATTAGATGGCTGCTTCGCTCTTATGGCGGCACTACAATCTTCCAGATACGTGCAGGTACTGTAACCTGGGATGAATGGCTGCATTTTGCAGGCACATACGACAAAGAGTCCGGCAAGGCGGCTCTGTATATCAACGGGGAATTGATTGAGGAGATTGTCGTTGAAAATCCTGCGGATATAGCCGGAGACTGGGACCTGGGTGCTCGCGTAGGAAAGACTATTGATGACGGAAGGCCTTTCACGGGGCTTATGGATGAGTTCCGCATGTACACTCGGGCGCTTACGCAGGATGAGATACTGGCAGTTATGCAAGGTATGTGATTTCCGTTCACTTTTGGTCCTGACGTTGTGAATTTCTGGCTTGAGAAGCGACTGTGGCCGGAGTAGGCTGTAATCGGCATATACGAGGCCAAGTCGTCAAGCGACGGTTTTGTATCAATTCGGGGCTTATACTGATTGATTCGGTATAGGCCCCTTTTGATTTAGAACAATGGCAGAGGATACTCGGGGGTAGCTCTTGGCGTTTGCTGTTAACGTTGATACATTTCTTTTCATCCGGATACTTAATACGAGAAAAATGAAAAATTCCGAAAAAATATTCACTTTTTGGCTAATATTTGAGGTTCGGTGCTTCCAACAATCCTCGAATTTAACATATGTGGAGACATTTTAGTGTCATAATGTCACCTGAAAATCAGGGTGTTTTCTGGCTTCTGAAAGAGGTGAATTTTTCACTGCTCTACAGCTCCTGTTTGCGGTAGTTTTGCTCGCCACTCTTTAGCTTTTTCCGACTTGCCCCAGGCTTCGTAGAGTTCGATCAGGTTGTTCATAGACTCCTGCGTGTGTAGATGCTTGTCACCGAGTTTAAGGCGTCGGCCTTCGAGTGCTTCGAGAAGAAACTTTTCTGCCTCGTCATGTCGAGCTTGTTCTTTGTATAGCACAGACAGGTCGTTTATGGATTCCAGTGTGTCCGGATGATCGTTACCTAACTTGAGCTTTCTGACCTCTAATGCCTCGTGGAACAAACGCTCCGCTTCCTCGTATTGCTTCTGCTTTGTGCGCAAGACGGCCAAGCCATTGACATTGCGGAGTGTTAATGGGTGGTCCTTGCCCGGAAGCTCACTTCGTCCGGCCTTTATTCCTTTCGTGAAGAACTCCTCGGCTTCCTCGTAACGCTCTTGGATCATATATAGGTAGCCCAAGCCGTACATGCTGTGTACCGCTGCTCCAGGATCACTACTTCCTTTCCGGCCTTTTGTCTCCATGGTTTCTTTGAACAGTTTCTCCGCTTCCTCGTAGTGGCCCTGGTACAGATATATATCGGCCAAATGGTCCAAGTAAGGTTTGCCCTCGGGAGACCACCATTCCCACCATGGCGTGTCAGTCTCCAACATCTCCACGAAAAGCCGCTCGGCCTCTTTATAACGGCCCTGCCCTTTGTACACAAGAGCAAGGTTACACTTATAACCGGGAAGCGTTCGATTATTCTCTGGATTCGAAGCTTCAATCAACTCGTCGAACAGACGTTCTGCCTCGCCGTATTGGCCTGCACGAGAATACGCAAGTGCCAGGTAGTTCTTAGTATATGTTGTGGGGCTTTTGTGTTCACCAAATTGCTCTCTGCGAAGTTGATACGAACGCGCCAGGTGAGGTACCTCCGCCCTGATATCACCAAGCGCACGGTATGCCATA
The DNA here is from genome assembly GCA_014384025.1 of Planctomycetota bacterium. Lineage (GTDB taxonomy): Bacteria > Planctomycetota > Phycisphaerae > Sedimentisphaerales > Anaerobacaceae > NIOZ-UU13. Next base: position 3,011 of record JACNGQ010000334.1, read on the forward strand.
CCCAGTTGCCAGCGGATATCTGCCTCGATGACCGGCTGGTCTTCGAACTTGCCCTCGAGGTTTTTTGACGCGACGTCGAGAAGGTCGGCCACTGTAGCGTCCTGGCCCTTAATGGTAGGGACCGCGCGCAGGACGTCCACCGCTAAAAAGTTGGTGACGGCCTCTGATTCGGCGCGGGCGCGGGCCTGGCCCAGCGCGAAGGTCACAGACACAATTGTCCCGATAACAGATACGACCAGCACAGCGGCGATACTGCTTACGAGTGCCTTGTGTCGCCGGAGGAATTTCCTGAGTCGGTATCCGGCGGTGGGTGGTCCAGCCATAAGTGGTTCTCCTTTCAGATAGTTTTCAATATCATCCGAAAGCTCAGATGCCGAACGATAGCGTTCGGCACGTTCCTTACGCATTGCCTTAAGTGGAATCCATTCGAGTTCCCGGTGCAGGCATTTAGTTAACGCCGCGACTTCGGTCCGGCGGCTTTCAGCGACTGTTTTGGCCTCCTCGCCAAGTTTCGACAGTCGGGTACTTGGCGTCTTGGGGTCGGTTTCGCGGATGACTTTTCGAACCTGATCAAGTCCACCTTCACGAAATGTATCGGAATCGAACGGCAGAACGCCGGTCAGCAGCACGTACAGCAGCACACCTAACGAGTAGATATCAGACCGGGTGTCGATATCTTCGCCGGCCATATCCGCCTGCTCGGGACTCATGTATTCCGGCGTGCCGAGCAACTGGCTATCCTCGGTTACAAGTGTCCGCTCGGTCAGCGGCTGGCTAATGGCTTTTGCGACGCCAAAGTCAATAATCTTCGGCACCGCCTTATCATCCTGGGTAGAGACCAGGATATTCGATGGTTTGATATCGCGATGGATGATACCCTTTTGATGAGCGTGCTGGACGGCATTACAGACCTGTTGAAATAATCGCAGCCGCTGATTAATAATCAGCCTGTGGTGGTCACAGTATTCAGTGATGGGCAGGCCCTTGACATATTCCATCACAAAATAAGGCCGGCCCGTCTCTGTTGTCCCGGCATCATAAACATGAGCAATATTCGGATGATCCAATAGAGCAAGGGCCTGACGTTCGGTCTCGAATCGGGCAATCACACGCCTGGAATCCATACCGGGCTTGATGATCTTAACGGCAACCGGACGCTTAACCGGCTGTTGTTGCTGAGCCAGATACACAATCCCCATGCCTCCTTCACCTAAAATACTCAGCAATTTGTAGCGTCCGATACGGCTGCCGGGCTTCTCCATAAATATGTCTAAAGATGCTGTGCGATCTGCCTTCTGCTTTGAAAGTGATTCTTCCAGACCGAGTGAAAAAAGCTGCCGCAACTGCTCAGGTTCTGCTCCCGATGTGAAATCCTTGCTCATAATTTTCAATATCCAAATCACATAATGTTCAGATGCCACCGTAATATTTTTTTATTTCTGCACAGTACCAATACGAATCCAGGAAATACTGTCTTTGTACCTATTATTAAATCCGAGCATTATTGGAAATGCTGCGCAGATTTTGGAAAAAATTGCATTATTTCCTGCAATTCCTCAAGTGTTTGATCATCTGAAATCACCGTGTTACGGACATGTTCCTGCAAAACGGCCTGAAAACACCGCTTTACGGTGATAGCCATATTGGAGGCCTTTTTTCGATCCGCAATACCGTATTTCTCGCAAATGTCTTCTAAAGAAGGAGAGGCTTGTTGTTTTAATATGGGCTGCACGACTCTTTCGTTAAAGATATTCCAGTGCATTCCCATCCCCTGCTCATTACATTTAGCCTCGACGTCCGACAGAACCCGATCAAGCAGAGCCGACATCCAGCCGTAATTGTAAGACTCCTCCGCAGTCATATCCGGATTGGCATGGGGCAAAGCCGGTGTTTCAACAGTATCAAGGGAAACAAGCTTGTCTTTAGGAATGCGTTTCTTTGCTGTCTTTTTGTGTCTTTCATCGATGAGATATTGCTCTAAGGCATGTAGGAGAAAGGATCGGAAACGTCCTTTGGACTGTTCGGCCCTTTGGATAAGACCCCGATTCAGGACAATCTCATGAAAAAAGCCCTGCGTCAAATCCTTGGCTTCTTCATTGTTATGACCCTTACGGCGCATGTAGAAATATACAGGCTTCCAATATCGATCGAGCAACAGGCCTACAAGCGCCCGGCTTCTGTCATCATCGGATTTGGAATCCTCGATCAAAGACCAATGGGTAGTAAGGAATACGCCCCCGGTTCCCCCCATGCTTGTTTGATCTCGATATACCATCTCTTCTGTATCCTGAATATCGGTGACCGCTCCTTAATATCGCACATTTTAGGTAGTAAGTGCCTATTTGTCAATAATTTATATGGTTTTCCTATATCATTTTTACACTAATTCCAAATCGTAGTTTCTCGGTGGTAGTGACAAATTTAAGTTTATTTTGGAATTTTTTTTGGATTTTGCGCAGCCTCGCAGATTTTTGCCGGATTACATGGTGGAGTTCAGTTGGTGAGTAAATAGTGAAATATTCTTTTTCAATAACTATTACCCAAAAAGAGCAGAAAGGCAGGTGTAACATGAAATGGTTAAATGGTTACAGAATGAGGTTAGTGCTGATTGTATTTGTGGCCGCTATTGTGCTTGGCGGCGGGAGTGCGAAGGCGGATTTCATCTGGACACAGAAGGCCGACATGCCGACGCCACGATGGTCGCCTACGTCTGCTGTAGTCAACGGCAAGATTTATGTCATCGGAGGATCGACGAGCGAACCAGGGGATAAAGTCCTTTCGACAGTGGAGGAGTATGACCCCGTAACTGATACGTGGACAACGAAGGCCGATATGCCAACCGCAAGAGGTTGGACGTCCCCATCGAGCGCTGTAGTGGATGGAAAAATCTTTGTAATCGGGGGATGGGATGGTAGTAAAACTATTTCGACCGTTGAGGAGTATGATCCGACCACTGACACCTGGACGCGGAAAGTTGATATGCCAACACAGAGGACGGATATAGCAACTTGTACGGTCGATGGGAAAGTCTATGCCATCGGGGGATATCCTCCTGTTGGATACGCGGCTCTCAAAACTGTGGAAATGTATGATCCAGAGACGGGTACCTGGACAAGGAAGGCGGATATGTCGGGTACATGGACAAGTATGGCGGATATGCCTCTGGCAGCAGGTATGCTAAATGCATGTGTAGTGAGGGGAAAGATATATGCTATTGGAGGAAGGCCGGATCTCAAATCGAGAACCTACGTGCAAGAGTACGACCCGGCCACTAACACCTGGACACGGAAAGCCGACATGCCAGTAGGCACGAGTCAGATGGCGTCTGTGGTATTGGGCAACAAGATAATTGTAATTGGGGGATGGCTCTGGAGTCTCAATTATCCATATAGAACGGTACAAATGTATGCCCCGGAGACGGATACATGGACGATAGAAGGCGACGCACCATTCCTGAGAGCCGCCTTTTCGGCCGATGTTGTGAACAACAGGATATATGTTATTGGCGGAACGAATAGACCGCATCCATGTCCTGCCACCTCAACCGTATATGAACTAACCATTAATCCTCCACCGCCGGACTTCAACGGTGACGGAATGATAGATTCTACAGATGTCTGCATCATGGTCGATTACTGGGGTACAGATGAACCGTTGTGCGACATCGCTCCTCCGCCCTTTGGTGATGGCATCGTCGATGTACAGGATCTTATTGTCCTGTCTGAGCATCTGCTTCCGGTCTTTATGGCGCATTGGGAACTGGATGAGGCCGAGGGCGGTATTGCCTGCGATAGCGTCGGCGGCCATGACGGAACGCTAAATGGTAATCCGATCTGGCAGCCTGCCGGCGGTAAAACTGGCGGTGCGCTTCAGTTGGATGGGATAGA
>JACNGQ010000079.1 GCA_014384025.1 Planctomycetota bacterium
CTTTACGGGATCCAGGATGTCCGCGAAAGCCAGAAAGACAACGAATGGTTCACCGAGCACATTATCGTAAGGGGTAAACACGTTGTCACCAAGGTCAACGGCAAGACCACAGTTGACTGGACCGAGCCGGAAGACTGGACAAACCCCGGCCGTAGAATTTCCAGCGGAACCTTCGCCCTGCAGGGACACGACCCCAAGAGTGTCATATTCTACAGAAGCGTAAAGGTAAAACCACTGTCGGATGAGGCAGAAGAGGACGGCTGGATAGAGCTTTTCGACGGTAAGACTTTCGAAGGCTGGAGAGTTAACGAGGAGAATGCAGACACTTTCAGTGTTCGTGATGGTATGATAGTAGTCGATGGCCCCCGCAGCCATATCTTTTATGACGGTCCTGTCAACAACGCCGACTTCAAAAATTTCGAGCTGAAAGTGGAGGTTATGACCAGGCCCAGCGCAAACTCCGGCATATATTTCCATACCGCTTATGAGAGGTCCGGCTGGCCCTCCAAAGGTTTTGAGGTCCAGGTCAACAACACACATAGCGATTGGCGAAAGACCGGCGGGCTTTACGCTGTCCAGGATGTTCGCGAAAGTCAGAAAGACAACGAATGGTTTACTGAGCATATTATCGTAAGGGGTAAGCACGTCGTCATCAAGGTCAACGGCAAGACAACGGTTGACTGGACTGAGCCGGAAGGCTGGACGCCGCCGAACGGAATGCCCGGCCGTAAAATCTCCAGAGGCACCATCGCCCTGCAGGGTCACGACCCCAAGAGCGTCATATTCTACAGAAGCGTAAAGGTAAAACCACTGCCGGATGAGGAAAAGATTAAGGTGGTGGTGCTTACAGGCGGACACGACTTCGAACGAGAGCAGTTCTTTAAGCTGTTTGAAGGCTATGATGATATCGAGTACAAAGAGTTCCAGCTCAAAGATCACAGCGAGATATTCGAGGATGTAAGCGACTGGGATTACGATGTGATAGTCCTGTACAACATGTCAAAGGAAATATCTCGGGAGCGGCGAAGAAATTTCGCCAATCTTCTCAGAAATCAGGGTGTCGGCCTGGTGGCTCTACACCATATGATGGGCGCCTACCCCGATTGGTCCCGATATAGCAGAATAACCGGCGCTAAATACTTCCTGAAAGAAACAGATGGACACAGAGGCAGTACTTATAAACACGACTTGGATTTGAATGTGCATATCGAGGACGCCTCGCATCCTATTATGAGAGGCATGAGCGATTTTCAGATACACGATGAAGGATACAAGTACTGCGGTTTTGAGGACGACAATCACGTACTCTTTACGACCGAGCATCCGGATTGTGACAAGACAATCGGTTGGGTCAGAAATGTCGGCAAGGCCAAGGTCTGCGGTATCATGCTCGGCCACGATCACTACGCCTACGAAAATCCGAACTTTCGTAAATTAGTCGCACGCGCTATAAGATGGACCGCCGGCCGACTTGATTAACTTCGATTAACATTTTTGAACGGAGTGAAGAATCTTGTTGATACCAAAGATGGGATTCTTCACTCCGCTTTTTTGCGCTCAAATTGAAAAGCAGCGTTATCTTCCTGTTGAAAAAAGTGCCTGCAGCGGCATCTGAGACGGGGCTGATAATATATTTGGAATTTTTTTATTTTTTTCTTGCTATCTTTACAAATGTAGAGTAGTCTCGACATAGTTAATGATATGGAGGTTTCTATGGCAAAGAAAAAATATGAGCTTACCGGCGCCGAATGGGCGATCATCCAGGCCGTCTGGGAAAACGAGCCGTGTGCCGCCCCGGCCGTTCAGGAGAAGCTCGAAGCCCAAAAGAACTGGACCTACAGCACCGTCAAGACCCTGATGGACCGGATGGTAACCAAAGGCCTGCTGAAAACAGAGAAATTCCGCAATCTCATCCTGTATCGCTCGGTTGTAACCAAATTGCAGGCGCAAAAAAGCGAGGTTAAGCGCACGGTAAAAAGGGCCTTCGACGGGGCCCTTACACCGATGATGCAGTTCATGCTGGACAACCATGCTCTTTCGCAAAAGCAGCTTAATGAGCTTGAAGCGCTAATTAAGAAAAAACGCATTAAAAGCCGCTCTGCCAAAAAAAAATAGTTTCGCTGTAACAAAAGTTCGATACGTCCGTCTTATTAGATGGAGAACATATCATGAATGCGATATTGGAGCAGATAAATTCGGCGGCTTTGAAGTTTGTGGAATTCGCCCTGCCGATGTTCGTTCAATCCGTCGTTCTGATTGTAATTTTGCTGCTGGCCGATTTTGTGCTGCGCAAAAAAGTCCGTGCCGTCTTTCGATACTGGATATGGCTGTTGATTCTTGTAAAGCTTGTCCTGCCGACCTCGCTGTCATCGCCTTTGAGTCTGGGATACTTCTTTGGCGACCGACTAACCTATGCGGACACAAACGAAACACCCGCAGAGACGCAGGCAAGTCTTGCCGAGCCGGCGCCGGTTAATATTCCACCATTTATCGACCTGACGAATATAGAAGCCGACAGATTCACACCGGCTGCGCCACCGATTATACCGGAAGTAAAACCGGTGCAGGCAAGTCCGGCTGATACGCCGGCTATCTCGGTTACACCATTATCCTGGCAGGGGGCTGTATTTCTGATATGGCTGACAGTCGTAATGGCAATGATATTATTGTTATTACAGCGTGCGATTTTTGTGAGAGGCCTTGTCGCACAGGCCAAAGAGGCAAACGATGTTATGGCCGATATGCTTGAATCCTGCCGCAGCTCTATGTCGGTAAAAAGAAAACTCGGCTTAAAAATATTCGCCAACGCTGCCAGCCCCGCGGTCTGCGGATTATTCAGGCCTGTGATTTTGGTTCCGCAAAATCTGGCATCGAGTCTGACTGTCGGCCAGCTAAGAGCGGTCTTGCTACACGAGCTTGCTCATATTAAACGCGGCGATTTATTTGTGAATCTGGCGCAGACCGTTTTGCAGATTATCTATTTCTATAATCCCCTGCTCTGGCTCGCCAATTGCATTATTCGCAGAATTCGCGAGCAGGCGGTCGATGAAATGGTGCTGGTGGCGATGGGCGAAAATGCCCCACAATATCCGCAGACTCTGGTAAGCGTCGCTAAGCTGGCCTTTAAGCGCCCGGTTTTGTCTTTGCGGTTGATAGGCGTTGTCGAATCCAAAAGCGCGCTGGCCGGCCGAATTAAACACATCCTCAATCGCCCGATGCCTAAAAAAGCGAAACTCGGAATCATCGGCTTGCTGGTAATTATCATCATCGGAGCAATCCTGCTGCCAATGGCAAGTTCTATGCCCGGCCCGCCTGGGCTGGTTATCAAAGGAGTAGTCAAAGATGCTCAAACGGGTGAGCCGATAGCAGGTGCGAGAGTCTTTGACGATGGCTACGGCCCCGAGCCACTTTGGGAGCAAATCCGCCCCGACGAGCGTTACCAGTGGGGGGCAATTACAAACTCCGCCGGCCAGTACAGCTTCCTTACCTGGCCGGAACATCATTCCATAAAGGTTGAAGCTCCCGGATATAAAGCCCAGCGCCGAAGCCTTTACACCGGCCATTTTGTTTTTAGTAGAAAAGACCAGGAAGTTTTCGACTTCACACTCGAACCCGAAAAAATTACAGGCTCATCAGAATTCAAAACTACACTCCCCAACGGCGTTACAGTTGAGTTGATTGGTATCTGTGAGCATCCCAGCGAAAGCAAACAATGGTGGCGACCTGATGGTGATATATTGAGTTCAGGCCATGTTCCATCTGACCATTCACGTATGACGGTTGAACCGGATGAAACTGAGCAGGCTCGAGAGCTGGCCTTGCGTTTTTCCAGCCCCAATATTGAGTACATGTCTTTCAGGTGGAAAATAGATAAGGCCACGCGAAGTTCCTCACATCCGTTTTATATGACCGAAAAACGAGAAAGACTAAAGCCTCAACGCAATATTGTCTTTAAGTTACCTCGAAATATCGAAACTCTCGACTTTAATGTTGGCGTTGCTGTCGGTGAATGGAAAAGAGTAGCCTCTGGAGGTGATGGAAGGACAATGAGTGGCACTAACGATTCTCTGACAGATAGTTCTGTCATCTTTCATGAGGCAATCAAAGAAAAAGATACGGTAAGACTGAGTGCGACTCATTTACTTGGTGGTGATTATGACTGTCGCATTATAGTTGTTGATAAAGATGATGAACTTCACGAACCTGCAAGAAGCTCCAACAGTGGAAGTGACATGCGACTTTGCACGGGATTTTTTGATTTACCATCGAATCAAATCAAATATATTCTGCTTCAGGCTCGGCCATACCAATGGGTAGAATTCAAAAACGTCTCTCTAAAGCCGAAATTCAAAACCGATGCACAGATCGATGTTACGGGAAGGTCTCCTGAGATTAAAGTGCCGGCGGCGATGATTGGCACGTGGTTTTTTGAAAATCCTGATGGTGATGATGAACAGATGTCTGTCTTTCCTGCTCCTGACGGTCGTGTCGTTGTCTTATACTCTAATGGGCACAGAGACGAAAGCCGCTACACCGACGGTTTTATAGGGTTATCTGAATCTGAGGGAAAGTATAAAATGACCCTCGATACAAACGGTACGCTCGTAGAATACTTCGATTCAGGTGGAAGTTTGCTGATTGGCAAACGGTGGAAACGCATCGACCCTCAACCCAGCAATAATCTTCTAAGAGTACTGACAGGCCCTAATAGCGGTAAACCTGTTCACCATGTTAAATCTGAAATAGACTGGGTAATCGAAGATTACGGCCAGACAAGGCTCATACCGCCAAAAGAGTCGCACAAAACTGATAACTGGGTTTCGGTTGTAGCATCGACTGTGAAAAACAATGGCCGCTATCTTGTGCCTGACAGGGGATTGACCTTGAAGGGCTTGATAAAAGCGGCAGGATATAACAGGGATAAACTTGCTGAATCCTATATAGATCTTTTAAGGTCAAGTCGACAAGGCAATATCACGGCACGTTTAATTTACACTCGCAACCTTAAGACATTATTCAGCGGCAGAGAATCAGACATCGTTATTAAGCCCCATGATGCAGTTTTAGGCGGTTATATCGAACCTTCGGCTAATGGTGTGGAATTCTGGAGTGGATATAGTTTCAGTGAAGTTGTGGAGATGACGGTCAATGATGACGGCGCAAAGGTAAATATGTTTGCCGACTTAGATAGCGGCAAGCTTATTACCCCACCTGATATACTCAACTTCGATGATGAGAATGCCGTCTTGAGATGGATTAAGGATAATGGAATTGATGTTATGGGGGAAACCGCGGCTGGCATTCATGGGCTGGTCGGCTTTAACATGTATGCCGCAAGTGTGGATAATTTTTTCTGGGATGCTGACCCCCTGGAATTTACTGACAGACTTATGGTAAGAATCGATGATCCTGTTCTATTGAGCGTCGAAAATCTTCTGCCTGTAACTTATTTAATAAAAACCTCTGAGTATAAAATGGGAATTCTTCAAATTCTTGGTTTTGTTGAAAATTCCAAAGGCATCAAAATCCGTTACAAACTGCTCAATAAAGAAGCCGCATCTAAATCCGATGTGCAAGTTGCCCCTGAGTATGTATCCGGTAATTGGCAGTACGTCGGCCAGTCCATACCGCCCGATTTCAACGATATGATGATCCTTGCAGAGCACATAAACCTCGGCTCCATCGGACACGATGCGGAAGGAAAGACATTCATTACATTTGTTCGGGATGGGCAAGAAGCTCAAAACAGCCAATACAGATTCGTGCTTTTTACAAAAGATGGAGATATTCTTGAGCCCGATGGACATGTAGTTTTGGACTACGGCGAAAGATTAGAGGAAAAATTTACTTTCGATGAGCCGTTTATTACCAGGCGATTAAAAGGTTTCAGATTCCAGAGCAGACCCTTACCTCCTTCCGGATTTGATAATATTTCATCGATATTGCAGAAGGTTGCTCCCGAGGTTGTTAAGGCTGAAACATTTTTGCCTTCTAATCTGGCTCCGCCCGGCCGATATGCTATAGAGCTTGATGGCGTCGATGACTATCTGCTGGTGCCGGACAGCCCCAGCCTGAGATTAGAGCCGCCCTTTACAATTGAGATGTGGATAAAAACAAAACTGCCCCCTGATGCTTCCGAATATCGCGGTGGCTGGGCCTTAATTTCCAAGGGTTTCACGGTCGGCACTCCCAGGGCTTACTTAACCGGTTTCGGAGTAAATCTTGATCGTCGTCCAAATGAACCTTCGAAGTTGTGCATAGATTTCTGCAAATCAAATAACAGCGGTACATACACAACTATGTATGTTGGTTATCCGCTGACAAATGGTGTTTCCGATTGGATACATATTAGTCAAGTCTTCGACGGTGATCACTACAAATCTACGCCCGGCCATCCGCTGGTAATGGGTAAATTCTTATTTCCAACAAATAATCCGTTCAAGGGCCTGATCGGAGAGGTGCGCCTCTGGAACGGCGCTCGAACCCGCCAGGAACTCCGCCAATACGAAAATGTCGCCCTTATAGGAAACGAACCTCACTTGGCCGCATGCTGGACCTTCGAACAAACCGAAGGTCAATATGCATATGATATCAGCGGTAATAATAATCACGCGCGCCTTGGTAAGTTTACAGGCCCCGATGATGCCGACCCCAAATGGGTTGACCTGCAAGCGCCTTCACCTCAGGCTAACCTTCAAACCGACCTGCAGGCTGAGATCAAATAACATAAAGTAGAAGTAAGATCGATTTGCTAATCAGAATTGTTAACAACCACGCGGGAGTAAAATATTTTCCTCATACTAACAATCTCACATAGAACGTCTTTATAAACGGAGGGCTTATTATAACAGCGGCTCCGGAAAAAATAAAGGCGTCTTTATGTTGTGACTGGTGCGCAAGGTGTCTAAGCTTGTAAAATTGAAGGGAGCGGAAAAATGAATACTCAAAAAATAAAAGATAAAATAAACAGGCGTAGTTTTTTGCATTCGGCGGCGGGTGTGGGAGCGGGTCTGGTGTTTTCGCCGATAGCTTCCAGCCAAGAAAAGAGTAGTAATAAACCGGATGATATAAACGTGGCCCTGCTCGGCGCCGGTGAACAGGGCTGGTGCCTTATGAATGTTTGTCTGAAGATTCCGGGCATTCGCTTCAAGGCCGTATGTGATATCTGGACGGCCTACAATCAAAAACGCGCATCAAGGCTTCTGAAGAAATATCGTTACGATCACAACACTTATACGGATTACCGGGACATGCTCGACAAAGAGAAGGATCTCGATGCGGTGATAGTCGCTACGCCCGACTTCTGGCACTCGCCACACACTGTAGCCTGCCTCGAGGCCGGTCTGCACGTCTATTGTGAGACGGCGATGTCCAACACGGTCGAAGATGCTGCGAAAATGGTAAAAGCTGTCCGGAGAACCGGCAAGCTGTTACAAATCGGTTGCCAGCGGCGCAGCAATCCTCGATACCTTTACTGCTATGACAAACTCATGAAGGGCCGCAAAGTCCTCGGGCGGGTTGCCGCAGTCTCTGGTCAATGGAACCGGGTCGTCGGGGTACCTATGGGCTGGCCGCGGTTCGCTTCTCTTGATCGACCTACTCTCGAAAGATACGGCTACGAGTCGATGGCTCAGTTCCGTAACTGGCGGTGGTACAAAGGGCTCGGAGGCGGCCCGGTTGTCTCGCTCGGATCGCACCAAATAGATGTCATCAACTGGTTTCTTGGGACAAATCCCATCTCCGTTATGGCTAGCGGGCGCACCAGCTACCTCGACAAAAAGATGCACCAATGGTATGACACCATGATGGCTGTTTACGAATACGAAACCGATCAGGGACCGATTTGTGTATACTATCAGATACTTAGTCACAACAGAAGCGACGGGTGCTTTGAAAGATTCTTTGGCGAACAGGGGACATTGGAATTATCAGAGACTGCCAATCGAGCAATTGTTTTTCCGGAATTGATGAATTCCGACAACAAGGTCTGGGCCAGGTCTGTCAAAGAAGGTTGCTTGGTTGGTCATGACGAGATGATGAAAATGATAGACAAGCTCACGGTTGAGCAGGTCGCAAGGATATTTTTTGTTGAGGAAAGTCTTCCCTTACCGCCGATCGACAATATCCACGATATGGCCAAAGGAATAATCCGGCATGCGAACCGTCGAGTTCTTACTGTACCTGTGGAGATGAACAAGCCGTTTCATCAACCGCACCTGGAAAACTTCTTTGACGCCATTCGCGGCAAGGCCAGGCTCAACTGCCCTGCTGAAGTTGGATATGAAACGGCTGTAGCTGTACTGAAAGTAAACGAAGCCGCTGAAGCCGGACGAAAACTCGACTTCAAACCGGCTGAATTTAATCCCTGGCAAAATCCCGCATGAAACACCGAGCTGTTTGTTGTTAACCGAAGTTGTAGTGTTTTTTTACGGCCTTGGCGACCTGCCACGTGCATTCGAGATCAACGGGGAAAAGCACAAGGTCGCCTACTCCAAAGCTTACCGAGTCTTTGCCGTCTGTAACCGTTACCTCGCCTTCGAGCAGAAGGCACGTTTCTTTTTCCGTGTATGCCCAGTCGAACGTGCTGGGCTGGCACCTCCATATAGGCCAGTTCTTGCAGGCCGCAGCCTCTTCTTCGGAAGGCTTTTTGACAATCACATCTTTTATGGTTGGCATATTATTTACTCCTTTTGACTATTATCCATTTAGACGGTATTATACCTCACGCAGACTATTTTGGAATACACAGCAGGAATTTTTATTATAAGTCGGGACGTTTTGGAGCAAACACAGTTAGACAAGTTCAGAATCTGGTTCGATGATTATGTTGCAGGCTTTTATGGCGATGATGAAACCGTCAATGCTAATATAAAACTCAAAGACGACCACAGTCACCGGACCTGTAAAGAGATGCTTTATTTAGCTGGTGAGCTGGGCCTTGATGAAAATCAAAAGCTCATAAGCGAAACCATAGCCCTTTTGCACGATGTTGGACGGTTCGAGCAGTTTATTAAATACCGCATGTACAGCGACGCCAAAAGTGTGGACCACTGCCTGCTGGGCCTGGAAGTTTTGGAAAAGAATCGGGTGCTTGATGAAGTTGAACTTCAGGAAAAGCTGTTAATTCAAAAAGCGATTGAATACCACGGACGCAAAGAATTGCCTCCCGGTTTGGACGGCCAGTGCCTGCTGTTCTCGAAATTGATACGCGATGCTGATAAGCTGGATGCGTACTATGTGTTAATGAAATACTACAAACAATACCGGGAGAATCCACAGAACTTCAAGCTGGGTATGGAGCTTTCGGACGAGCCCGGGTATTCGGCAGATGTGATTAGTGAGCTGCTGAGCGGTCGGTGTGTGGATAACAAAAAAGTAAGGAAATTGAATGACCTGAAGCTTTCTCTGCTCTGCTGGGTCTATGATGTTAATTTCATATCCACGCTGAAACGAATAAAACGGTGCGGATATCTGGAAAAGCTGCTTGGTTTTTTACCTGCTGATGAAGATACTGAAAAAGTCCGAGAAAAAATATTAGGATATGTTGATTTTAGAATAGACCAGGACGGAAAATGATTGATTATTGGCTGCTTATCATCGATAATTTGCACATTACAGTGCGAACTATAAATTGAAAGGATTTTTTATGGAGACGGTTTTACAGACAAATATAGCAGGTTTTCAGCCGAATCGAGGCAAGGTTCGTGACATATATGATTTGGGTGATAAGCTCCTCATAGTTGCTACCGACAGAATCAGCGCCTTTGATGTGGTCATGGCTAACGGCATACCCGGCAAAGGAATTATTCTTACACAGATTTCGAAGTTCTGGTTCGATTATCTAAGTCCGGACATCGAGCATCATTTAATAAGCGATGATGTGGCCGCTTTCCCTGAGCCGTTTTGTGATAATTCCGAACAGTTGGCCGGGCGAAGTATGCTGGTTAAAAAAGTAGATGTCCTGCCGATTGAATGTGTTGTGCGTGGGTATCTGGCCGGCTCCGGGTGGAAAGAATACAGCCAAAGCGGAACCGTTTGCGGACAGAAGCTGCCTTCCGGCCTGATTCAGTGTCAGAAGCTGCCCGAGCTGATTTTTACCCCGGCCACAAAAGCCGAAAGGGGTGAGCACGATGAAAATATCAGCTTTGAACGCTGTGTCGATATAATCGGCGAAGAAACCGCAAATTATGTACGGGATAAAAGTACGCTGATTTTCACAAAGGCCAGCGAATATGCCCGGAGCAAAGGGATAATCCTTGCCGATACTAAATTCGAATGGGGTAGCGTCGAGGGTAAAATCATTTTGATTGATGAGGTTTTAACGCCTGACTCTTCACGTTTCTGGCCTGCCGATAAATACCAGGCCGGTCGGGATCAGGAAAGTTATGATAAGCAGTTTGTTCGAAATTACCTTGAGAGTATAAACTTCGACAAATCAGGCCCGGGCGTCGAGCTGCCGGATGATATCGGAGCCAAAACCAGTGACAAATACATCGAGGCTTACGAACAGCTCACTGGTAACAAATTTGAGGTGCCAGTTAGTTGATACTTGAATAAAAGAGTCGCTACATTTTACTGGATGCAGCTTTTCGTGCTTGCAGGTGTTCATTTCCTGATTGATTTGTTCGCGAGTATGCTGCCAGCCATCCTTCCGGCAATCCGGGACGAATTTTCTTTAAGCCTGTCTCGTGCTGGCTTTGTTCTGGTTGTCCTGCTTTTGACATGTAATGCTGTCCAGCCGCTCGTCGGTCATATGCGCTCCCATAAGCGAACGCCATTGCTTTTGCATCTCGGTCTTATTGTCGGTGCCAGTATATGCCTGCTGGGTCTTCTGCCGAGAGGAAACAGTGCCTTTGTGACAATGATTCTGCTCGCGATAGTAAGCGGTTTTGGGATAGCAATAGTGCATCCGGAAGGATTGCGGGCGATTCATTCGCTTGGCCGGATTCCGCCGGCTGTCAGCACGGCTGTTTTTATGGCGGGGGGGTTTCTCGGATACGCAAGCGGCGGGGCAGTCTCCGCCTTTCTTGTCTATCACTTTGGTTTCAAGGGTTTGTACCCTCTGGCTCTTTGTCCGGTTGTCGGTATTTTATTGATTATATTCCTGAGAATCCGCCTGGTGGTCGAATCCAAAACGCACAATAAAAATGAAACACGAACGGATGACAATCGACTGCCTTTCCTGCTCATAATGATAATGGCAATACCCGCGGCTATCTCCACGACCATTCTTACATCACTTCTGCCGACAGTGCTAAATGAGCTTGGTTTTGAGCTTACCTTCGGCGGCCTTTCAACAACTATGTTTGGTCTGGGAGGAACAGTGGGCGCATTTATATGGGCAGCCATTGCTCACAAAAAGGGTGAGTTGAGATGTTCAATTGCCGCGTTATTTCTCGTCATTCCTTTCCTTGTAATGTACCTCGTATTTATAGATAACAGAATGGCTATATGGCTGCTCTTTGGCGCTGGCTTCTGCGCAATGTCGGCTTACATATTGATGATAACCTTATCAAGAAACGCCAAAGGATTGAAATTTGGACAGCGAATGGGCTTTATGGTGGGTGGCACCTGGGCTGTGGCTTTTATGGTCTTTTCGGCATTGCTGCCCGTCGCCGAACATTTCGGTACAGATGCCCTCTTTCGCTATGTACCTCTGGGTTATTTATTCTCGGCCTTGTTTGGTCTGTTTATTATATTCAAAGCCAAAAAGCCCCCCAATACACAATTACCCGCTCAACAGCCTGAGCTTGTATCGGAAGCTTAAAAACACATTTCAACTCAATGCCGCACAATATAAGCAGGCGTTGTTTTTTTCAAAATATATTTACACAAAATCAGTAGTCCGGTGTTATTATCTTGTGAAAGCTGAAAATTTTCAGGTTTGTTACCAAAGTTTGGAGCATAAATGATGAATTATTCGAAGCGGGCGGAGCTTTTCAGGCAGCTAAGAACGAAATATGCCGGTTTTCTGGCGTCGGTTCTCTGGAAGCTCACGCACGATAGAGAGCTTTTTACTGAGGCAATGCAATATGCTCTTTTGGGAATGTGGCAGAATATCGAGAAGCTCAACGGAAAAAAAGCCGGCGCTTATATATACAGAATTGTCCTGACGGCTAATTCCAAAGCCTGGAGGGACAGAATCGGCAAAAACGGGCATTTTAATAAAATCCGGCTTGATATCCAGCAAAGCCCCGAAGAGAAGCTCGGCACCTCTGAGCTGACCGAAATGGTAAGGCGGGAAATAAGCCGCCTCCCCGACCAGCAGGCAAGGGCAATTGTAATGAGGTATCTGGAACAGCAGGATTATGAAAATATTGCTCAAGAGCTGTCTTGCACACAAGCGGGGGCAAGGTCGCACGTTTCCAAGGCGGTCGCAGCTTTGAAAAGCAAATTAGCGGCTTTAGCCCGACAGGAGTAATAAAATGGAAATGAATAATATTGAAGACATCCTGAAAAGTATCGGCGCCGAAGATATACCCGCCGATGTTCGACAGATTGCCGAACAGGCTTCGATGGATTTTACAAAAACTCTCACACAGTCAAGAACACCCGGACGGCATGTTCTTTTCGAGTATCTTGCAAAGAGCCGGATTACAAAACTGGCCGCTGCTGCTGTGATAGTAGTCGGAATACTTTTTGCAACGAATATCATTGGAGACGGTGGTGTCGCCTGGGGCGAGGTCCTCGACAATATCCATAAGATCGGGGCTTTTGCATACCGTATGAAACTCAATTTAGTGGGGATGGTCGAAGAAAAGGAAAGTTTAGAACTGGAAGTTGAAGGCTGGATTTCCGAAGAAAATGGCATCCGAACAAATACATATAAAAAAGGCAGGCTGTACAGCATAGGCTATCTTTCCATTTCGGACCAGGTGGCCGTAACGTTAATACCCGATAAAAAAACATATTTACGTATGAGATTGACTGATGAGCTTTTCGAAAAACTGCAGAGGGAATTTTATGACCCGAGAAAGCTGGTCGAAGAGTTTATGAAGTATGACTACAAAAAACTGGGACGCAGAACAATCGACGGTATTGAGGCTGAAGGTATCGAGTGCAGTGATCCTAAAATTGCTAAAGGTGTATCCGCCGAGATTGCAGGGGAGATGATTGGAAATGTAGTCGCGCGCCTTTGGGCCGATATCGAGAATGATTTGCCAGTCCGGCTTCAAATCGAAGTCTTTTCAGAAAATGGAGAAAAGATTTTCGATATGGTTACTTATGGGTACCAGTGGGATGTTAAGCTTGATCCGAGAGAGTTCGAGCCTGATATCCCTGATGATTATAAGCTGGTTGCCGATGTTGAACTTTCTGCAGATGAGCAAAGCGTCGTCGAAGGACTGGGCTTCTTCGCCGAGTATGTCGGCGGTAGATATCCGAGTGAAATGTCGGCTATGGCAATGGGGCGGGAACTTCGTGCTGGGCTGTTAGCAACATTCGGTGGCGACCCGCCCTGGCCTCCTAAACCGGGAGACGAGAAAAGAGTATTCGGCCTGGAGATGGCTATTCGGTTCTGCGCAGGATTGATAATGGAAGATAAAGACTTCGCATATTACGGAACCAAAGTAACAGCAGAGTTCCCCCACGCGGTCCTTATGCGCTGGAAAATCGAAGATGACAGATACAGGATAATCTTCGCAGATTTAACTATGCGGGATGTTACCGCCGGGGAATTGGCTCAGCTCGAAGCTGTTCCCTTGAATACCAAACCAAAACCTGTTAAGCCGCAGCCGGCAGACAAGACAGAAGGTACGGCACTTACGGGATTGAAGCTGAGCTGGATTGGCGGCGCAGGCGACGCCGGACACAAGGTTTACTTCGGTCCCAGAGCGGACCGGATGTCACTGCTGGATGAGGTAACAGGCGATTATGCCGAACTGCCCGAGTTGGAAAGAGATACCACCTATTATTGGCGCATTGATGAGGTCCAGCCCGATGGCTCTGTTGTAACAGGGGATCTCTGGAGCTTTAATACAGGTCGGCTCGTCGCATGGTGGAAACTTGATGACGGCTCAGGCAATACTGCCGCCGATTACAGCGGCAACAACCGCAATGGCACGCTTGCCGGAGATGTAAGCTGGGTAGATGGAATAACAGGCGGCGCACTTACATTCGACGGAGACGGTGACTATGTTGATATGGGCAAAGATCCCGCCTTCGACATTAAAAATCAAATCACAGTCTCGGCCTGGATAAAAGTCAGCGCCTTTGATAAAGATTGGCAAACCATTGTCACCAAGGGAGACCGCGCCTGGAGGCTGCAAAGAAACTGGAATAAAAGCACGCTCGAATTTGCCTGCTCCGGACTCGTTGTCCCAGGCTCCGATTGGGGCCCAATCTACGGAAACATAGACGTTAATGATGGACATTGGCATCACGTTGCCGGAGTTTATGACCAGGAAAAAATCTATCTATATATTGACGGCAGCCTGGACGCCTCTACCACAGCCTCAGGGGCCATTCGTGTTAATGAAGAGCCGGTATATATAGGAGAAAATTCGCAGATGACGAATCGTTTCTGGAACGGCATGATCGACGATGTCCGAATCTACAACTACGCCCTGAGTGCCGAAGAAATCTCGGAAATTACCCAGGATGTACTAATGCGTTCGCTGCCCAAATAAGCTTCATGACAGCTGTTATGAAATAAAGATTGAAGAAAATTGTGAGCTGGCCGTTTTATATTTAAGTAGATAATCAAATACTAAAGGAGATTGAAATGAATAACTTAAAGACCAAACCTTTGATATGCTTACTGGCACTTTTGATATTGGTTTCAGGAGGCTATCAGGCAGAAGCGGCCAAAGTCGAACCACAGACACTGTACTATGGCGTTGAAATAAACGGCGTCCTGTGCGGATACTCAGAGATTAGTGTTTCGCCTATGGTAAAAGACGGCAAAGATATGACTTTGCTGAAACAGAAACTCTTCGCGATGCTCTCTGCACTCGGTAGCAAATTCAATACGGAACTTGAGTTGACATATCATATTGACCCTCTAACCGGAAAGTTTACCTATCATGATAGCGACATTAAGCAAGGCCCAACGCAGTTAGGCTCGAAAATTTTTATCGATGGAAATACCGCCCGCTTTATCGGAATTCCGGGCAACAGAGAAACAACTATTACACTGCCGCCGGATGTGGTCTTCGAGAATACACTGTCCTTTCCCCATTTAGTAAGAGACTTTGTAGAGCATAAGCTCACGGAAAAAAGTTATGAAATCTTTGAGGTAAGAGAAACTGAGGTCCAGAAATCAACATATACCAAAGTTACAACCGAAACGCTGGAGCTTGTGGGAAAAAGCTACAATGCCATCGTCCTCAATAAATTGAATTCCAAAACCGGCTTGAATGTTAAAATGTGGATTGATGTTGAAAATGGGTATATACTCAAGTCCACTGCTCCCGGTAACAGGATGAGCTATCTGGCCGATCCCTCCGTCGTCAACAGAATCAAAATGGCCGATGTGGACGACACCCTCTTTGTCAAAGTCGATGTGGCGATTGCCGATGTGCAGGCCATATCCTACATGAAGATCAAAGCAACCGTTCACCCGACAGGCTTATGGGTAACTCAGGAAGGTCTTAATGTCCCGGGCCAGAGTTTTACCGGTACTATCAATGACAATCTGATTGAAGGGGTCTTTGAAATTGAGCATAAGCGGTATGACGGCTCGGACGCCCCGTCATATCCGGCCGATTTCAGCAAAGACGAATCCGTGAAAAAGTATCTCGAAGCCGAAGATTTCATCCAGTCGGACGACCCTGTCCTTATCGAAAAGGCACAGGAAATAACCCGCGGCTCAAAAGATTCCTGGGAGGCGGCATGCCGCCTGAGCAAATGGGTTTCTGAAAATATCAGCTATGCCATACCCGGCGGCGTGACCGCCCGCAATACATACGACCAAAAAGCCGGAGAATGCGGAGCACACTCAATTCTTCTGGCCGCTTTCTGTCGTGCCGTCGGAATACCTGCACGCGTTGTCTGGGGATGTATGTATGTACCGAATTATGGCGGAGCCTTCGGACAGCACGGCTGGAGCGAAATATATATGGGCAAAGCGGGCTGGATAACCGTCGATTCCACTGCCTCTGAGATTGATTATGTCGATTCCGGCCACATCCGAATCGGTGAATATCAGTCAATGGTAACAGCGCTTAATCCCAAAAAAATGGAAGTGCTTGATTTCTCCGCCGGTTCTATGAAGATGGGGCAGGAAGAATCCGCCTCCGGGATGTATACTGCATACGTTGGTGAATATACCAATCCCACTACCAAAACTGTATTAAAAGTATTTGTTCAGGGGGGCTCTCTGGCCGTTGATATTCCGGGAAAAGTAGTCTTGGCACTGAATGATGCTGACCAGGAGGGCCTGTGGTATTGTAAATTGTCGGACCAGTTGTATTTCACGTTTAAGAGAAAATATCTTGGCTTCGGCAAAGTTGTTGAAATGCACTTACATCAAATTATCCCCGTGCCGAGGAAATCAGGCCCACAAAACCTAAACAATAATGTTCCCGAAAATTTAAGACCTTATCTCGGTAAGTATTCACTTGCCGCACTTCAGGCCGAATTTACTGTGCTTTACAAAGATGGCGGCCTGGCTGTCAACGACCCACTTGCCAAGAAGATAATTAAACTGCAATCCCCGAATGAAAAAGGAAGGTGGGTGGATGAATTTAATAAGAATTCAATCTTCTTCGATATGGATAACAAGGGCAATGTGACGACAATGAAGATAGATTCGGTTGACAAATTCACCCGGTGAAAGCCTATAACAATATAGGAATAGTAAAATGATAACGACAAAACCACGGGAAAACATTATTTAAGATAAGTATATGATAAATGAAAAGAATTGTAAAAATAGGCTGGAAAATTTCTCTTATATTACTTGGTGTCATTAGTTTATCAACAGGTTTTAGTAAACGACCTGGATTCTGGACGTCTTATGTCCTTGATATGGTAGGCCCGGCTTGGAATTATATTCTTATTCGCGGTCAATATTCAGCGGAACAAACTTTTTTTTCCTTCAGATTCAATCCTGAATTTGCTTTGCTTCTTATCATGGGAATTTGTTTTCTTATAGAAACAAGTCAATTTTTCAAGTTCTATAAAGCGCATTTCGATCCGTGGGATTATCTGGCCTATATTTCAATATTGATTCCTTGTTATTTAATAGATAAATATATCAGCAGAAATAAATCATAATAATTATTCAATGTAGATGAAAATAGAGGTGTATTATGATTGCTTTTGAGAAAAATGAACAAGTCACGCCGGTCTGCCCGCACTGCAAAAAAGAGCTTACAAAGGTATGGTTTCAGCAGGTAAAAGGCGACCTCGGCAAACGTTGTATCTTTTTCTGCCCTGAGTGTAAATCAACTCTTGGTGTTTCTCACCGGAAAGGAATTGCGCCATTTGGTTTGTGATAATTTATTAAGGTTTTTAACCCTTTGATGTGTTCTCGTAATTATAAGGAGAAAGGCAATGAACAGCAGATTCCCTAAGAAACAATTACCGGTTGTTTTGAGCAGGCTTCGTAGCGGAAGTTCGTTGTTTGGCCTTAAATTTCTGTTTTTGGTTGTTGCCTGCACTGCTTTGATTCTGATGATGTCACCTTCTCTTGAATCTGTTGAAAGGCAGGAAAGCTTGGACACCGCTGATATGCCGGTCGCTTCCGGCGGATATTCTATCTTTCATGAGACGATGGTTGATATGAACTGGCCGGATGTGGAAAAAGCCGCCGAACAGGGCGCTATTATCCTGTTGCCGACTGCGGTTATTGAAGAGCACGGCCCGCACATGTCCTGCGGCATAGATACATACGGAGCTTATCTTGTATGTAAGCTCACGCGGCGCGAGCTTGAGTCCCGGGGCATAAAAACACTTATTGCTCCGCCATTTTATTGGGGAATCAACGGAACGACACACGTTTTTCCCGGCACTTTTACCGTTCGCAAAGAAACTATGAAGGCCCTGCTCCACGATATACTTTCGTCGCTCAAAAGCTGGGGCTTCAACGATGTCTTTAACCTGAACTTTCACGGAGATGGTCAGCATTGCATCACGATTCTTGAATCTATCGTAGATGCCCGTGAAACACTCGGACTCAATGCCTATTGTGTTCTCTCGGAAATGGAAATCATGCGTTACGGACTGTCCGGAAACGAGCCGTTCATAGTCTCTCATATGTCCCCTCCGTCCTATGAGCAGCCCCAGGAATTCCTGGATATTCATGCAGGAGCCGATGAGACCGGTATCGTGGCAGCGTTTTTCCCCGACCAGGTTGATACTGACCTCGCCCGAACACTTGAGCCAACTCGGATTACTTATCAACAAATTGCCCAATGGCTGACAGATGCAAGATCGGTAACTCCCCAGGGCTATCTCGGAGACCCGGCCGGTTTCGACGCCGAAGCAGCCAGAGAATATCTGGAAGCTGACTGCAAAATGATTGCCGATTCAATCGAAAAACAGATGATGGGAAAATAAACTTCCCCAAAAACCTCAATCTTCAACAAAAAAAGCCGGATTTCTATCGTCAGACCTTCTTTATCTGCTAATAGTAGCGAATTTTTTCACTTTACATGATTTTTTTCGGGACGTTTTCACCCCTGCATACGTTTATAATTACGATGATAGCTGGAACTGAGAAAAATTGGATAAAGAGGCAAAAGACATTCATGTCAAGCAAAGCCGAAAATACCGACTTAATCAGGCAAGCGTGCAGCGATCCGGACGCTTTTGCACAGCTCTACCTCTTGCATTATAACGATGTATTTCACTATTGCATACGCCGCTTGTTCGATCGCCACTCAGCTGAAGATGTAACTTCGACTGTATTCTTTAAAGTTATGCATAACTTAGGCTCTTTTGATGGAAAAGTAACTGATTTTAGAAACTGGCTCCTTCAAATTGCAACCAATGCCGTTAATGACCACCTGCGAAATTCCAAAAGAAGAGCGGATGTAATTCAAAAAGTTGTTAAAAATACCTGTACAGAATCTAACAGTGTAATCCCATCAAATGATAAACTGCTCGAAAAGAAGGTTCTATTAAAAAGGGCTCTTTTAAGCCTGAAACCGAAGTACCAGACTATCATCACTTTACGTTTTTTTGAGAATATGAAGTTAACCGAAATAGCCGCTTGTTTGGAAAAAAATCCATCTATCGTGCGCAGCTTGCTCTCTCGAGCTACCGCCAAACTGCGCAAAAAGCTGAACGTTGCCACCAGAAATGAAGGGGCAATACTATGAA
Source organism: Planctomycetota bacterium (assembly GCA_014384025.1). Lineage (GTDB taxonomy): Bacteria > Planctomycetota > Phycisphaerae > Sedimentisphaerales > Anaerobacaceae > NIOZ-UU13. The sequence goes on from JACNGQ010000079.1 coordinate 19,267, forward strand.
TGATAATGAAAAACACATCGAAGAGTTTGTAAATGGTATTCCTTTTGATGCCCCGGATAACGAACATCGCGATGAGCTGAAAAAACAGCTCCTGAACTCCTTCCCCAAACATCGGCTCCAACCGACAGTTCAAACTGTCAATGTATGGAGAAATATTATGAAAAGAAAAACCACAAAACTGGCCGTTGCTGCTGTGATAATAATCGCTGTAGCGATCTCAGTGAACATTTTGGATAAATCAGTCACACCCGCATATGCAATCGAGCAAACCATCGAAGCTAACCGTGGTTTATGGTTCATCCATCTCAAATGTGAACCATCTACCAATGGACATGTTGATGAAATTTGGGCTCAATTCGACGACAATAGGCAACTCACAAATTTACGTATGAATTACTTAAACTCGATGGATGGCCCAAAAGATGTAGTCTGGCACGAAGGAAAAGCGGAAATCTGGTTTAAGGCAAGAAAAAGGATCGTGGTTCTTGGGGAGGAAGATATACCCGCTCAAATGAAATCCTATAAATCTTTTGACCCGAAGCGGATCGTGGAAGAACTATATCAAGCACAAGACAGTGAAAATGTACAGATTAAAATACAGGAATCTTCTGCTGAGGGTGAACCAATTATTATAACAATGACTCAGAAAGACTCACCTGACCTGCGGACTGTATATAAGGTTGACCCGGAAACTAAGCTGTTGCAACAAAGTGAAAGCTATAAGCTTAAGGAAGGAGAGTATAAATTCGTGGGTCGAATTAGATACCTGGATTACAACAATCCTGCTGATTTGGAAATATTCGTTCTGAAACCTCCTGCTGATGTATTCCGTGTTGATCCAACTCAGGAGATTGGCTTGGCAAAGGGAGAACTTAGTGATGATGAAATTGCTGTCGAGGTAGTTCGGCAGTTCTTTCAAGCCCTGATAGCTGAGGATTACACCAAAGCTGGTAGGTTATTTGGTGATGGTGTCATATCTGCCGACCAAATGCAGCAGATGCTCGGCCATACCAAGTTCCTTCGTATTGTTTCCATTGAGCCGGCTGGTCCAAATCCCAATCTCGCAAAGAAAGGTTTAGTTGTACCTTGCACTGTTGAAATCGAAAAGGATGGGCAAATACACCAATGGAAGCTGGATCAGCTTAGAGTCTGGCAGGTTGATAATCAACCTGGCCGCTGGACGATGCGCGGGTTTTAACAAAGCTACATGAGTAATTAGTAGTATGAGTAAAAAAGGCCGGGCTTATATGGCTCGGCCTTTTGTATGCGTTTCTAAAAACCGAACAGTTTTATGTTTAGGTGAATTCAGGAAGATTTTTTTTCTTTAAAGCTGAACGACTGTCCAAATTGTTATATTGGTAACAAACGTCTGTTACTGAACCGATTAGGCGGTCCTAATCCTGCAATAAATTGTGGCCTTTGAATGTCTATAAGTTCCAGGCCTTGGCGAAGGCCGTAAAGCTGCGGTCATAGCCTTTCTCAACGTCATTCGGAAAGCAGCACGCGGGCAGTTGCCTGCTCGACAGATGATAACTTATACACTTACAGCATATCCCTTTTCTGTCACAGCCGGGATATGAGCAATTGCAATTTTTTAAATTTTGTTCTTTATTACATTCCATAATCAACAACACCCTTTCTTGAAGAGTTTCTTCTCTTTTTTTCGAGGAGTATTGTAGTTAACAGTTACGAAAAATGCAACTCAATAACATCTTTATCGTTGAGGACATGGTTTCGCTGTGTGTTTTGCCCGTCATAGACTCCCGTGCCCCAGATTCTCGCGAACTTGAGTTTTTCGGCTAATTGCCGGTGAACAGTCGTGGCAAGGTCCATAACAGTAGAGCCGACAGGAAGTGTGAACGGGTCTGTCATATCGGCGGGCTTGCCCGGCGGCTTTGAATAGATGCGGATTATTCCTAAAAGCCGAAAAAGTTTTTCCGACAATCCTTCAAGCCCGTCATCGGTCGCGGCTGAGACTTCGAAGAATTCGAAAGGATATGTACATAATTTCTTTAGATTCTCAAGGGCACCTGGCTTGGCAATATCGGATTTTGTACATATACAAAATGCCTTTTTTCCGAGCACATTGCCCTGGCTGTCGTGTTCAGGCGTTTCACTGCCAAGAAGCAGGCTGCGTGATTCGAGAAAATCCAGACAAATAAGCAACTGCTCCTCCACGTTTGCCGAAAGGTCTATCACAATGGCAATCAAATCACAGTTGCGATATGTCCCGACCTGCCCCGGAGCGCTGTAGTCGGCCGTAATCGGTGGCATATCTACTAATTCAATCTTGATGTCCTCGAACTGAACCATCCCCGGAACCGGCGCGCCGCTCGCGAATGGAAAATCGGCGACGTGGACCTTCGCATTGGTCAGACCTCCAACAATGGAGCTTTTGCCGCAGTTCGGCGAGCCCAAAAGAACAATCTGACCCGCTCCACTCCGTGGAACGTGAAAAATGTCCACGTGCTTACCGGCCTTTTTTTGCGTCCCGCCCTCTTTGAGCTTGCTGAGCTTCTTCCGAAGGTCCGCACGCAAATGGTCCGTCCCTTTATGTTTCGGCATCACGCGCAGCATTTGCTCCAGCGCCATAATCTTTTCGTCGTTTGACGTGGCGCTTCGAAACCACTTCTCAGCCTTGAAATATTCTGGTGTAAGATTAGCTGGCATCGTTACAAAATTAAAAAGATTAAAGTTAAAAGTAAAAAACAAAAAACAAACACTGTTATTTATTTCTTAGAGCGTTAATTGTGATTTTGGCTATAATCCTACAAATTTCATCTGATTCTTTGGTCAGAGAAGCTAAATTTATATTTTTCGCAATATTTGAGGCGATGAGCAATCTCAGCCAATATTTTGTTTCACGAGCTTCCTTGAGAGCAATTTTGTATTTATGTATAAAATCAGCTTTACTCATCTGCTGCTTGCGCCTCCTCAACATTGGCCCCAATTGAAGTTCCTGCTCGTAAAAGCTGATTCGATAAAACCCTTGCTGAAGAAGAACTCTTGCTAAGTTCATCAGCCAATTTAAGAATTCCCAGAGCAAACTCGAAAGTTCGCCCTGTAATATCTATTTTTTTCGACAAATTCCTTTTACCTTTATAATTTATCCTTTGTACTTTTTACCTATTCGCAGAGTTTCTCAACTACCAGATCACCTACTTCACTCGTCGAATAACCCATCCTCCCGGCCTGCATACTCTTGAGCTTATTGCCAGTTAGATACATCACCGTCTGCTCTATTTTGTCCGCCGCCTTCTCTTCTCCTAAAGTAGCCAGCATCATCTGAGCCGAGCATATAGCCGCCAGCGGATTGATTACCCCTTTGCCCGTGTACTTCGGTGCGCTGCCGCCGATAGGCTCGAACATACTGACGCCTTCAGGGTTGATATTTCCCCCGGCCGCGATACCCATACCGCCCTGAATCATCGCGCCAAGGTCCGTTATAATATCACCGAACATATTGCCGGTTACGATAACATCGAACCATTCTGGATTTTTGACCATCCACATACATGTGGCGTCAACGTGAAAATATTCTCTCTCTATATCAGGATACTCGGCTTTGCCCATTTCGTGAAAAGCCCGTTCCCACAAATCATAAATATAAGTAAGCACGTTGGTTTTCCCGCACAAAGCAAGGGTGTTCTTATCGCCTTTGCCCCGTGCCTTTTTGCCGTATTTGCGTGCATACTCGAATGCATACCTCAAACAACGGTCAACCTGAAAACGATTATAAACCGCCGACTGAACGGCCACCTCGTTTGGCGTTCCCTTCATTGAAATCCCGCCCGTACCCGTATAGAGATCGCCCGTATTTTCGCGAACGACCACGAAATCAATTTCATCCGGCCCTTTGTCTTTTATCGGCGTCTCAACACCCGGATATAGCTTCACAGGACGCAGATTTATATATTGGTCCAGCGCAAAACGGGCCTTGAGAAGAATACCCTTTTCCAGGATTCCCGGTGCAACATCCGGGTGCCCAATCGCACCTAAGAGGATTGTATCGAATTTGCGAAGCTCTTCGATAGCGCTGTCGGGCAGAGTCTCGCCCGTCCTTTTATATCTTTCACCACCGAAGTCGAACTCAGTCAAATCAACTTGGAAATTAAACTTCTCCGCGGCGGCTTTCAAAACCTTTACCGCTTCAACAGTCACTTCCGGCCCGGTCCCGTCGCCGGGTATCACAGCAATCTTGTACACTTTTTAGTCTCCTTGTCGCAAAAAAAACTATATGTTATCCATACGTTATTGTTCCCTCGAAGTCTTCCATACCTCGAAATCATCCCGCGGCCCCGCCGCAGGCATTTTCGCATTCATTTGTTTTAGCCACTTGCCTAACATCCCCTTAAGCTCCGCCGCCTTTTCCGGCATCTCTTTAGCCAGGTCATGCTTTTCGCCTATATCACTTTTCAGATTGTACAGCTCAACACTGTTATCTTCGTACCATTCTATAAGTTTATAATCCCCCGCCCGCACAGCACCGCTCGGCCTGTTGCCGCTGCCGTGATAGTGCGGATAATGCCAGTATATCGCCTTACGTTTCAGCCTTCCCGTCTTTTTCAAAAGCGGCATCAAACTCACACCGTCAATATGCTGCTCAGGCATAAGCCCCAGCCCCGCCATCTCCAGCATTGTAGGATAAAAGTCCGTACTGGTCACCGGCTCATCGCATACACTTCCCGGTTTCACCACCCCCGGCCACTTGATAAACATTGGCTCGCGAATGCCCCCTTCATACAGCCAGCCCTTGCCCGCACGCAGTGGAAGATTGGCCGTCGGCCCCTCACGCGGCACGGTGGACAACCCGCCGTTGTCGGACATGAATATCAAAGCCGTATTGTCCGCCACTCCTGATTCCTCTAATTTTTTCATCACCCGCCCAATGCTTTCATCCACACTCTGAACCATCCCCGCATATGCCGGATTGTCCTGAACGACTCTGGTATTATAACGACCATAAACACCCGCGAACCGTTGCCCATCTGGCGCCGGCAGTTTCTCCGCCTTGGTCCTATATTTGTCCGTAAGTGTCTGCTTGGATTCTATCGGCGTATGCACCGCGTAATGCGAAAGGTACAGCAGGAACGGCCTATTCTTATTGGCCTCGATAAACTTCAGCGACTCATCCGTCAGCCTGTCTGTCAGATACTCACCTTCCTCGCCCCCCGGTGGCATCTCCTCCAGGGCACGATTATTCTTTTTATAAGGATAGAAATAAGTCGGCGGAGCCCCCGACCAGTCTCCCCCGATATTGACATCGAAACCCTGCTTGTCGGGATAGAAATCCGCCCTGATGTCGGCTTCCCGTGGCGACAGGTGCCACTTACCCACAAAGCCCGTGGCGTAACCTTGCCCCTTCAATACCTCGGCTATTGTCACCTCCTCCAGTTCGAGCCTGTCCGCATATTCTGTCGGTTTCTGGCTGCCGCCTATCCACTGTGTTATCCCCAGCCTTGCCGGATACTTGCCTGCCATGATACTCCCACGCGTCGGCGAGCATACCGGACACGCCGCGTATGCCTCGGTAAACCGCATACCTTCGCTTGCCAGCCTGTCGATGTTTGGGGTCTCATAGAAGCTGCTGCCGTAACAGCCCAAATCCGTCCACCCCAAATCATCGATAAGAATAAAAACAAAATTAAGCTTTTTCTTCGGCCGGCTTGCCGCCTGCGAATTAATGCCCGCGCACCCCGGTACCGCCAGCGCCGCCGCGCCAAATCCTATTGCCTTGATAAATTCACGCCTGTTCATAAGATTGCTCTTTATCTTGTAACAATTGCCGTTTTTTTCTAATTGCCGATACTATACTCTCAATGAACCTGTTTTTCAAGTAAATCTACGGTTATAGGCCCCAAACGAAAAGAGTAGCTTTATGAATATTATAAGACCTCCACAAATAGAATTAACCAGCATATTTTATACCCAGCTTCGTCCTCAACTTAACCTCGGACCTAACCGATATGAATGTGCGATTAGTCCCCATTTTGGAAGAGAGATTTATAATGCGGCCCAACAAAGGCTTTACACTTGTTGAATTGATGATTGTTGTTCTGATTCTTGGGGCATTAGCGACAATTGCTATTCCGAGGATTATGGGAGGTGCAACGATTGCCATGACTAATGCCTGCAGAACCAATGTTAAAGTGATGAATTCACAGATAGAATTGTACTACCAAAACGAGGGTGATTGGCCTAATAATTTTAACCAACTGACTAACGACCCTAACTATTTCCCAGATGGTCGACCAGAGTGTCCATTTAAAGATTCATATAAAATAGATAGCTCGAATGACAGGATTATTGGGCACAACCACTAACAAATAGAAAATAACCAATAGTAAATAATAAATTAAAAGCCTGTCTCTGCTTTTACGCCTCGCTGTACTCTAAGAAAGTCCTCAAGTTCGCCGTCTTGCCTTACGACCTGACCGAGTTCATTAAAAATCTTCGCTTTGGCCCACCGCCAGTGCTCGGCGTGTCCGTCTGCGAAAGAGAAGTTGCCCCCCTGCGAATGCCGTCCGGCCGGAAGATCCCACCATTGTGGCTGTATCGATGCGAACATAGGGCCCCGGGGCGGAATACCGAAGTGCGAATCGAGAATGCTGTCCTCATGGACATCAACGAAGAACAGCAGCTTCGATGGTGATGGCTTGTCGATATCTGTTTCTTTGGCGAAACTCGGCAGCACGGCCGAATCGGGTGAATAAGGCAGGCCGTTGACCGATTGGCTCATATTGTAGCTGCGCGTCCGTCGAATATTCAGGAACTTACCTTCTTCCGTTTGCACTCGCGACTTGTCCGAAGGACACCGATATATGTCTGTTGATTTATTGTAAGTAAAGAGCTTGCCTCGTTCGATATTCTCCGTAGTAGTATCGAAGGGCGCCAGCCCCGCACACCATGTCAGGTTGGGATCGAAACCTTCTGAGGGCCCCATGGTATTGATGTAATAAACGTTCCGGTTCGGCGGCAGGAAAAAGTCATTGTCCTGAGAATAGAGTTTTGCGCATATCTGAAGCTGCTTTAGATTATTAAGGCAGACCACTTCTTCGGCCTTCCCCCTGGCTAATGAAAGCGCCGGTAGCAGAATCGCCGCCAGCAAAGTGACAATCGAGATAACGACCAGCAGCTCGATTAACGTGAACCCCGCTTGATGATTCCTCCCCTCCACTAACGGCCTCTGAGTTCGATTTCGCATTTCAACACCAAACACCAAATCTTTGATCTCAAACCGTATCATATCATATTACTGTTGCTAAGCAAGCTATTTAATGTTTCCCCCACCAAGTTTTGCAAGCCGAAACAACCGTCATTTTGAGCGAAGCCGAGAAATCTATTTGAAGAACTATCGTGCAGCGATTCCTCAATTTTGCATTTTTCATTTTAATTTTTAATTTTCATGATGTGCTCTAGAAGTCCGCCGTCCTTGATAATCTCAAGCGCAAAATCCGGCAAAGGATTAAAGCTGATATCAATACCGGCTGTTTTGTTTTTAATCAGGCCATTTTTGTAATCGATCTCAACTTCATCGCCGTCGTTGATTTTCTCAACTGCCTCCGCCGATTCAATCAGATAAAAGCCGTTATTGATGGCATTGCGATAGAAGATTCGCGCAAACGTTTTTGCGATAACGTTCTGCACCTTCACCCCGCGAATGGCCCAGATCGCATGCTCTCTCGATGAGCCGCAGCCGAAATCATCACCTGCCACTATCACGTCACCTTCTTTGACCTTCTTAACGAACTCCTTGTCCAAGTTCTCAAGACAATGACTCGCCAATTCCATCTCATCATCAGTATTCAAGTATCTGGCCGGAATTATCTCATCCGTATTTATATGATCTCGTTTGTAAACATGCGCTACACTCATTTTTATAACCTCACCTAAAAGTTTAATTTCGTATTTCTTATTTTCTAATCATAGCCTATTTATGGCCAATCCAGGTCTTTTTCTGTTAAAGTCTCACCTGTTGTCACCGGCATTATATCCCACAGTGGGCCGGAAGTTTTCGGTCTGAGCCTGTCGATATATCTTAGATTTTCTTTCGGCACTCCGGTCACTCCGGCAGGACTGTCCAAAAGCCCGCGCAACGCACCTAATGTAGTATAGAGTATGCGTCGTCCTTGATGAGGCTCACCGAGCCGGTCAAAAAACTCCAAACGTGCACTTGCCGGTTTTTTTATTGTATCTAAGGTAATCAGTCCGAAGCCCCGGGAATACCCTTTGTCACGTTCCGCCTTGGTGTTCCAAAGCTGACCCGCCATCCACTCATGCAGGTCGTAGCCGCCCCACGATTCCTTTGGCCGCACCGCAATTTTACACGTGTGCTGGTCGCCGCCCAACAGAATAACACCGGGTACTTTGTTCGAAGCTATGTGTTTCACAAGAGCATCGTACTCGTATGTGAAGGTGTGGTTCCAGGCTTCCGGCCCACCGCAGTTCCAGCTGCTGCCGGAGACGGGGAACTTGAAAACCGCCTGCGAGCTTGCAATCGAACTCTTCAGCCAGGCGAGCTGTTCTCTGCCAAGCATCGTTTTAGCAGGCCCATCAGGGTCACTATTGACAGAGCGGTGATACCGAACGTCCATGAGGAAGAACTCGGCCCCTCCGACTGTAAAACGTGTCCAGATACCGGGATTTCGTACGGCCTGTGATTTCGGGTTGGGCCAAATCTCGTTAAAGGTCTTAAGAGAACGCTCCTTGCCCGGCTGGGTGTGGTCTGAATTGTCTATACCGTAATCATGATCGTCCCAGACAGCGTAAATCGGTGTCGAAGCTCCGAAAGCGTGGAAATATCGATCTGCACGGTATTCAAGGTACATCCTGCGCTGCTTGGCAGGCTCGGTATTATCCGAGTAGATATTGTCGCCCATCAGGATAAAAAGATCGGGCTTCTTGGCCTCGACGGCTTTCCATATGTCCTGAGCGCCGCTCCCTCTCAAAGAATGGCCGAAGCCGACTCGAATAATACCCGGCTCCAAAGCACGGCTAAACGTAGTGATTTCCTGCCGAACGTCACTGCCCTGTTCCTTATTGTCCAGAAACACGCTATAGCTATAGGTGGTTTTGGGCGAAAGATCCCTTACCTCCGCGCTGCCGCAAAAGTTATTGTCCTCTACAAGGCGAATCGTTTCTGAAACAATCGTCCTGCCCTTGGAGAAAAAGCGTACCTGCATCTTACACGGCCCGTCGGCCCGAACCCATATCCGGGTACTGGTATCTGTAGTGTGCCCGATCATAGGGCCGTGACTAAGCACATGTGCTTGCCCCGGCCAGGCTGGCACCATACAGAAAAACACCACCGCCGTAATTATATTTTTTTTATTCGTCATTTTCATAACAAACGAAAATCATGTTATCAACCTGCCCAAATATTCTCGCACTGATTACCTTGATTCAGTCTGTTGATCAGTAGCAGGTGGCCCCCAGCTCTTATCCGGCCCGAGTGCAAAACCAAGAATTACAAGTAAAATGAATGCGGCTATGCAAGCAATCAATATGATATACTTGTACTTTCTGATTTTTCCCAAGAAAGACTTAGCCATAACTCACCTCATCTGCTCTGATAATTCGGATTTACTGATTATTCTTCTTTTCTTCTTCCAGCTTTTTTTGGACTTCGTATTTGATATACCTCTGAGTATATTGATACCAGTTGCCAGACGCGCCTATTACCAGCAATAGTACCGTCAGTGCCTGAAACAGCATAAGACCCGTACTTGTTCTGTCGCCGATGATCATCAAAATCAAAGTCACAAGGCTGCACACCGCCGAAACGGTAAACAAAATCGCAAAAATGTTTGTTGGTTTCTTTTCTTTCTTCATCATAAATCCTTCCTCATATAACCATTCCAATTTATTATTAAAAATCGAAACTCAAATTTATCTTTTCCCCTTAAATATTAATACGCATGAAACAAAAAAAAATTCATACTGCCGTTTCTTTAAATCACTTTTGAATTTTACTTTGTCATTTTGCATTTTAATAGTTGATATTTAATTTCTCATAAATGCTTTCTTGGATCAGTTAACTTTCCTGCTATTGCGCTTGCCGCCGCCGTTGCCGGGCTGGCCAAATAAACCTTGCTCTCCGGATGCCCCATCCTTCCGACGAAGTTCCTGTTGGTTGTACTGACACACTTTTCACCGGATGCTAAGATACCCATAAATCCGCCTAAACACGCCCCGCACGTCGGGGCGGATATTACACAGCCCGCCTCGTAAAATATATCGACCAGGCCTTCGTCTATCGCCTGCTTCCAGATAACCGGCGTCGCCGGCACAATCAGCGTTCGGATGGCCACCTGTTTACCTTTGAGTATTTTCGCCGCGATGCGAAGGTCTTCGATTCGCCCATTCGTACAACTTCCGATATACGCCTGGTCCATTTTTTTGCCGGCACATTCTCCGATAGGCACACCGCCGCTCGGCAAATGCGGCAGAGCAACCATCGGCTCGATGGCTGAGCAGTCAAACACTTCGGTCACCTCGTATTTCGCATCAGAGTCGGATTCATAAACAGTATAGTCTGTTTTATCTTTCAGGTGCTCGTCGAGATATTGTTTTGTAGTTTCGTCAAAACCGATTATACCGCTCTTCGCTCCGGCCTCGATGGCCATATTCGTTATAGTCATTCGCGCTTCCATCGACATATCACAAAGGGCCGGCCCGACAAATTCCATCGCCTTATAAAGCGCCCCGTCCGTGCCGATTCGTGCGATAACCGCGAGAACAACGTCTTTGCTGTAAACACCCGCCCCGAGCGAGCCGTTAAGGACAAACTTCATTGAGGCCGGCACCTTGAACCATAACTGCCCGGTCGCTATCGCCGCCGCAGCATCTGTTGAGCCGATACCCGTGCTGAACGCCGCAAACGCCCCGTATGTGCATGTATGCGAATCGGAGCCGATGATAACTTCGCCCGGCCGGATATGACCCTGCTCCGGCAGCAGCGCATGACATACCCCGGCCCTGCCGAGCTTGTAGTAATATTTTATTTTGTGCCGTCTCGCCCAGCCGTCGAGCCGCTTATGAAGCTCAGCGCTTTTAATGTCCTTGGCCGGCTGAAAATGGTCCGGCGTCACAACGATTTTTTCCGCATCGAAAACCTTATCGATACCCTTTTCTTCCAGCATCGAAATAGCCGGCGGCGTCGTAACGTCGTGGCACATCACAATATCAATCTTAGCATCCACAAGCTCGCCCGGCATAACTTTATCTTTACCGGCCGACCTTGCTAAAATTTTCTCTGTTATTGTCATACCCATAACTTTTTTACTCTTTCATTATTTGAAGTTCACAACTCTCAAAGTTCCACTTTTACTTCCGTCTCCGGGCCTTTATTCTGTGCCGAGACCATTTTGTTGATGGCATCGATATAAGCCTTCGCACTGCTTTCGATGATATCTGTCGAAATACCCCGGCCGATGAAGGTCCTGCCGTCCTCTGTAATGCTGACGGTCGCTTCGCCGAGCGCTTCTTTGCCGCTTGTGACAGCTCTGATCGAATAATTTTCGAGCTTAGGCGATAGACCCGTAGCTTCCCTTATAGCCTCATAAGCCGCATCCACCGGCCCGTCACCGCAGGCCGCCGCCTGCCGGGTTTCGTCTTTCGTCTTAATCTTGACGCTCGCGGTCGGCAGCGTACCGGTCCCGCAGGCCACGTGCAGATACTCCAGCTTGTAAATCTGCTCGACAATGCGGATTTCGTCGTTGATTAACACTGTTAAATCTTCGTCGAAGACCTCTTTTTTCTTATCGGCTATCTCCAGAAATCTTTCGTACGCGTGTTCGATTTCCTGCCTGGTGAGCTTGAAGCCGAGTTGCTTGCATCTATCGACAAATCCGTGCCGGCCGGTATGCCTGCCTAGGACCATTCGCGAGCCGCCCAGCCCGATGCTCTCGGGCGTCATAATCTCATACGTCGTGCGCTCCTTCAAAACTCCATCGACATGTACTCCAGCTTCGTGAGCGAAGGCGTTGGCACCGACTATGGCCTTGTTCGGCTGAATGACAAAACCTGTAAGCCGCGAAACCATACGACTGGTGCGACAGATTTCCTTCGTATTGATATTAGTGGACAAACCGCCCGTAGTTAGCGATACAAAAAAGTCCGCTCTCGTGCGGATGCCCATAGCTATTTCCTCGAGCGCTGCGTTACCCGCCCTTTCGCCAAGGCCGTTCACCGTGCATTCGACCTGGCGGGCGCCATTTCGCACGCCGGCTAATGAATTCGCCACCGCCATCCCCAGATCGTTGTGGCAGTGCGTGCTTATAATGCATTTGTCTATGCCGGGCACGTCAGATTTGAGCTTCGCGATGATTTTGCCGTATTCGTACGGCAAAATATAGCCGACGGTGTCGGGTATATTCAGCGTCGTCGCTCCGGCTTCTATAACCGCCGCTAATACTTCAATCAGAAATGGCATCTCGCTCCTGCACGCGTCTTCCGGCGAGAATTCTACGTCATCGACGAAATTCTTCGCACACTGCACAGCGGCGACCGCCATTTTCAGGACCTCATCCGGCTTCTTTTTGAGCTTGTGCTCCATGTGGACTGGCGAGGTGGCGATAAATGTGTGTATTCGCTTGTTTTTGGCCGGGGCTACCGCCTTTCCGGCCGCCTCGATATCACCTTCGTTCGCACGGGCAAGGCCGGCTATCACCGGGCCTCGGACCTGCTCTGCAATGAGGCGGGTCGCATCGAACTGGGCCGGACTGGATACTGGAAAGCCCGCTTCGATGATGTCAACGCCCAAAATCTTCAATTGCTGGGCTATTTCGAGCTTTTCAGCTATCGAAAGAGAAGCGCCAGGCGACTGCTCGCCGTCCCGTAAGGTGGTGTCGAAAATTAATACTTTTTCTTCGGACATCTGCTTTTTCTCCAAATTTTCTTATTGCTGACTAAAGCCAAATTATGCCCCAGACAGCGTAAAATTGCCACGAATTATTTATTTTAACGCATAATCCGAGCGGTTTGTGGTTAAAAACGAATGATTATAATAGATTTTTGTTGGGGGTATATTTATTGCGCCTTGCGGCGCAGTAGCAGCAGGCTAAGGCTGATTGCCGTAGCAAAAGAAGAACGATTTATGCAAACTCTATTCATAGACATTATTATATATCGGATATATCCTTTTGTAAATCCTTTTTTTATAAAAATTTCCCAGAAATAAATAGAGTCAATCGGTAAACCACTGTAGTTTTTGAGTATTTGGTTCAGTTTAGCTGCTGCGCCAGGAGGCGGACAGGATTTCTTCCGGTTTTGGCTCGGGGGCAACTTGTTCGGGAGATTGTCCCTCGGGTATTGTTGTTAGCATTTCGATAGAGCGGTCCTTTGGGATAAATTCTTTTATAAAGTGGTTCGAATGGTACACGGTCAAAACTTTTTCGAGGGCCAGTATGATACCGAGTAATACCACTACGGGGATATTTTCCGCTATGCCGGATATTGCGGCAATCGATGCGGTGATTACAAGAACCATCAGATAAGTTTCCGTTATGGCGTCAGCGATTCCGAGGAGAGGATGGCCGGTGTAAAAATAGCCGCCGCCTGGATAGATGACTGAAATCCTTCTGGTTTGCTCTTTGTTCTTGAAATCAAGTGAACAGGTCGGGCAGATGTACTGGTCTTTAATGAGTGTATTCGTGCAGCGAGGACAAAGGTGCGTCCTTTCTAATGTTGGGCTTGTCTGACCTTCGAGAGGCATCTGCTGGAGCATGGACTTGATTTTTTTGTTTTCTGCGAGGTAGAAAAATTTCTCCTTTTTTCCATTTTTATATTCTGCCACGAGGTTGCGGCCTTTGATGATGATACTCCGGCAGTCGGCATATAGTATCTGGGCTATCGAGTTTCGATATGAGATGTCGTATTTTGTTGGAATATGGAAAACGCGTTCGTTGGTGAAGATAAATAAGGAGCGTTTAAGAGAGTAGATAATCCAGCCTGTCAGGAACTGTTCAATGAGAGACGCCGGTGAGCAGCCGGTAGTGACGCAGAGGATTGTTTCATTCTCATGCAGGAACGGCCTGATAAACGATATTTTTTGCAGCAGCTTTCGCTGGCGTTTTTCTATGGATTGCTTGTAAATGTTCTTATGATTTGTGAACATGAGGTCAGTATTAACGGGAAGGTTGAACACATCCTGCCTGCTTGAGCTGCTCATTGTATTTTGCATTTCCTGTGTCATTTGATTTGCTCCTTAAAATTCTGATATTGTCAGTATTGGCATTATCGGCAGCAATCCAACGCAGCTTAATTGAGACTTCGGAGGGGATTGAAATATGGCATAAGAACAGAGGTATTATGGGTCCCAGTGAGATACACTTCTTTTTTTTGCCCTTGAAATTGGGTTTGAATTGGGTTTGAATTGGCTTTAATTGGGTTTGTTTTGGCTTAAATTGGCTTTGAATTGGGTTTGAATTGGCTTTGTTTTTCCAC
>JACNGQ010000313.1 GCA_014384025.1 Planctomycetota bacterium
CAACTCTCAAAATCCATGAGAAGGCTGAGTTGTATTATCCTTAAGACGCACTAAGGCGCCGGAATTTCTTTGGGTGCTGAGCCCGGCAATACAGATAGCTCAGCGATTAGTCTTTCTGCCGCTTTGAATTGCGGACTAAGACGCAGGCATCTCCTTGCCTCAAGAATCGCCTCGGGTATTTTGCCTGTATCTCTTAGCAATCCTGCCAATGCAAAGCGCCATTGGACCTGGGCATAATCCAACACCAGGGCCCGGCGGTAAAGTTCTATAGCCGCCTGATTGTTTTTTTCTCTTCTGTAAAAGTTCGCCAGAGAGGCAAGTGCCGAGGCGGGCGCATCAGGATCAGAGCATTTTTGTTTGAGAAGCTCAATAACTCGTGCTCGAGCTTTTTCAGCAATGTCCTCGTGCTCTTCCATATCCGCAAGGGTATTAGCCACGTAGCTTAACCGGCCGCTATTATCCCCTGCTATGGCTACAGCCAGATCGGGCCTGCCTGCATGATTGACATAAATATTAACAACGCTTTGAAAGAACCTGCCGTCAAGCGCAATAGCCCTGCTGAATTTTTCAAATGAGGCATCAATCTGATCCTCTTCAATATCGAGAAGGCCGGCTACATAACAGGCTGTTGGATCGCAGGGTGCGAGCTGATAACCTTTTCTTATAAGCTCTGTGCCGTTGGGTTCGTCCAGCGTGGATTTCTCAAGCTGTCCGACAAAGCAATAAGTAGCTCCATAAGTCGGACAAAGCAGGCGTGCGTCATGAAGCTCATCGACTATACGGCGTACAAATTCCATTCCTTGCTCAGGGATGATAACTGAGCCGGTATTCGGATCAGTGCTGCGGCTTATGGAATACCAGCGGTAGACGTTCAGCCAGTGCTGGTACTTTATATTGTCCGGCTGAAAATCGGCTGCGGCGGCAGCATTTGATATCAAATTTGCATATTCACTGTCACTTGCCTGCCGATCTTGTCCCATAAGGGCCTGCTCAATGACAAGGGCCTTTTTCCAATGAGATTCGGCAAGGCGGGCGTTATTGGCGCCAAGTATGGCCCCAGGTCCAAAATCCTGCCGTACAAACTAGCGCGATAATACGCAGAACTCTTGAGCTTTGAGATACTCGAGCTATTTTTATATCCGGGTTGCTTTTTCGCCGTATACGGGCCAGAGCCAACAGCATCGCACAGGACACCCCTGACAGGAAGGCGTTGGCTGGCAGGTGCTGGCCAAAGTCACTTAAGCTGTGAAGCATTATCGCCACAAGGCCAAAGCCGAGGCCGTAGGCAGCCGAGCGAATCGGCACAGATGCGGTTCTTATATTGCGAGCATAATTTGCCCATACTAAAATTCCAAAGCACACCAGGGCAGTCAGGCCTATAAGACCAGTCTCCTCTGCGGTCTGGGCGTATTCGTTTTCTGCGTGGGCAGCAAGGGATGCTATGGTTGAGCGGTCGAACATCGGGTAAACCACTTCGTGGGTACAAGACCAGTACCCAGCACAGGGAATCTGGCCCAGGCAACTGATATGTCCTTAACTATCTGCCAGCGGCCCTTATATTCATGTAGCTCTCGAATGGTCGCCAGGCGGTCGTAGACCGCATCGAAACCTATATAGAGCACGCAGATAAATGCCCCAAGCGCCATCAAGGCCATTATCCAGCTCCGGCCTTTAAGCGACTGTCGCGAGCTAAGGACCAAAGTGGTAAAGCCTGCTGCGATAAGCATGCTGACCATACCGCCGCGGCTCAGTGACACGAAGACCGTGGCCGCACCAATAATTATCATTGCTACAAGCAGCCATATAACCTTAGCCGCAGGAGAACTGAGGTATTCAAAAACAACAGGCGGCGTCACTTTTTTCCTTGTGAACGCTTCATGGACTTTTACCATAACAAGCCCCAGAGCAGCACCTATCGAAAGATTAATAAACTGCCCATAGTGACTGTGGTTTACAAACGTACCTGAGTAGGCTTGGCCATGGCCTGTAGGTATTAGCCAGTAGATTTTGCCGTTTCCGAAAAGGTCCTGTGCAAGTGCCAGCATAGCGATTGAGCCACCGATAATGGCAATTGCCGCCAGAAGCCGCTTTATCTGTTCTGGCCGGCGGTATACGTTCACAACCACAAAGAAAACCGCTACAACGGCAAGCACCAGCCGCAGGTTATGTTTTGTGGCGTTCGGATAGAAGCTTAGGGTCATAGACTTAAGCAAGGCGGCGGAATTTGGTAAATCGCCCAAAAGCTCTTTTTTTACCGCTGCCGTACCGGGGGAAACCAAGCTTACCGCACCGGTCGGCAGGGGAATAAGCTGAAATACTGCTATAAGGATAAATAGTGCTACCGGAACGTATGCCCAGGACCAAATCATACGTGTATTTTCTTCGAAGATAAGCTTCAGTAAAAAGCAGACCGAAATTGCTGCTGCAAGGGCTATCACAACCTCTTCGCTCCAGGCCTCCACCGCGCCAAACGCAAGAGGCATAAACGCCAGAAGCGATATCAGCAGCCATTCGATCACCTTATCGAACCAGCTTAAGGGAACATCGATGGTGTCGAGATTGATCCGATTTTCCCTCATCGGTCAGCCTCCTGCTGGTTATAGAGTGAGACAGGCAGTATATCCTGGCCGTTTATCACCCTCGATGGATTTTCAATACAGACCAGATGAGCGAGGTCTTTACCCAGTCTGGCGCTTATGTGCTCAAAAGCAGCTCTCATCTGAGGCCTGCGGCCGTTTATATCGTGTGAATCCGTCGCCACAAGTGTTGCCCGGCCCGAAGTCAGAAAGTGCCATGCAGCCCTCTGGACTTCCAACCCAAAATCGCCCACCAGACTGGATGCAGTTATCTGCAGGTGGGCAGAGTGCTCGAGCCACCTGAGCAGCACCTTGGGCTGCGCTGCCAGAGGAGTGATTTTTTCGGCATGTGATATGACAGACTGGATACCCATAGAGGCGAGTTCTGTAAGCAGCGGCTCAATATCTATAAAGACCTGGTGCGGAAGTTCGAGAAGGATATATCTGCCACCGTCGGCAAGTGTTAGTATTTCATCAGTCTCCAGAAGCTCACAAATCCTTTCATCCACCCGAACCTCGCCTCCGGGGACGACCTTAAGTTGAATGTCACTATTTCCAAGCGATTCGTTCAGGCTGCGGACAGCCTCCCTCACCCTCGCCGCTTCGTTACAACCCTCGAATCGGCCAAGCTGGTGTGGTGTTGCCACTACGGTAGCTATGCCTTCGTTGGCCAGCCTTCGGCACAGCGCAAATGACTCGGCCATTGTAGCCGGGCCATCATCAAGGCCAGGCAAGCAGTGGCAGTGGATATCGGCAAATTGCAGCCGCCGGCGTTTTTTAAGACGACTGTTTTGAGCATCAACCACCTTGTCGTTAGCAGAGCGCATCATCTGCTATCCTTAACCATTCGAGGTTTCATCAGTACCAACTCTTTCCATAACAGCGGAAGGTTTTCTATCGCTGGTCTTTTTCTTGATGCAGCGACCGTAACCATAATAGCCGTAGCGGCTTTTTCTTGAAACATCGTTTACAACCGCCCCGAGGATGCGTACCCCGACGCTTAATTGCCCGTCACGGGCCTGCTGGCTGTGCTTTCTGGTGGTTTTTTCCGCCCTCAACACTAAAAAACAGACAGTAGTCAGAATTAGCTCGGCGCAAACTCCGTTCCCGTCGGTGCACCGACAAAGCATTTTGCCAACAAAAATCAAGTAAAAAAGCGGCCCGCGTTCAAATACGAGTTTTTAGTATAGTATAGTATAGTATTCAGATATCAGCAATCAATATTATTTTTTAAAACTAAGGCCCCGTGTTTTCTTCGTTGAAGACTGCAGGGTAAACCGAAAGGTCCGCAACAAGCTTCTCAGCCTCTTTAGACTGAGGACGCAGCTGCAGGCATATCCTTGCTTCACGCATCGCCTCGCGTATTTTCCCCATCTCGACAAGCAGTCTTGCCAGTTCTAATCGCCAGTGGAACTGGCCGTACTCAAGTACCAGAGCACGACGGTAATATTCTATCGCCGCCTCATTATCCTCTTGTTTTCTATAGATATGCGCCAGCAATGCCAACGCCGAGACTGGAGCGTCAGGGCGCGAGCACTCTGCTTCAAGTAAATGTTTCATTTTCTCCCGAGTTTGTTCTGCAAGGTCGTTATATTGCATATCCTCAAGAACATTGGCCACATGGCTTAGCCGGCCAATACCATCTCCGGCAGCCGTCATGGCCAAATGAGGCCGGCTAAGATGATTAATATATATATCTACAACATTCTTAAACAACCTACCGTCAAGTTGTACAGCCTTTTGGAACTTTTCAATACAGTCTTCGTATTTTCCTTCCGAAACATCAAGATAGCCGGCTACAAAACAGGCTATCGGGTCACAGGGCGCAAGACGGAAACCTTTTCTTATTCTCTTTGCTCCAGAGTTATCACCCAAGATAAACTTTTCGATCCGCCCGACCATGCTATAGATTGGTCCGTATGTTGGGCACAGTGTACGTGCATTGTGGAACTCGCGAACTATATCAAGAACAGACGGCATTAAATTCTCGGGTATAATAATGTCTCCAGTATTAGGGTCTGTTATATTGCCTATCGAATGCCAGCGATAGACATTGAGCCAGTGCTGGTATTCTATATTCTCTGGCTGGTGGCTTGCTGCAGCGCTGGCGTGAGAAATCAAATCCGCATACTCCGCGTCTGTCCCCTGCCAATTTCTATCTACGAGGCCTTTTTCTGTAACAACAGCCCTTTGCCAGTGGGCCTCGGCAATACGCGCATTATCGGCACCGATAAGGGCCCATACCCAAGTTCCGGACACACCAAGAAGAACAACTGTACGCAAAGCTGTACGTAAAACTTTAAATTTTCCAAAGAGTGTGACTGTTCTTTTGGCGTGGGTTTCCTTTTCTCCCTGGCGTGCTAAAGCCAGAAGGAGAGCACAGAATACAGCAGATAAGAAAGCGTTCGCTGGAAGGTGCTGGCCAAAATCGCTGAGACTGTGGATAAGTATTGCTAAAATGCCAAAGCCGAGCCCGTATGCTGCCGAACGAATGGGCAAATTAGCCCCCCAGCTGTTGGTCTTAGACTCATGCCTAATGGGTGCTGGACGAATGCTTCTCCCATAGTTCGCCCAGACGATTATTCCAAAGATTACCAGCGAGGTCAAACCGACCAAACCTGCTTCCTCTATTACCTGGGCGTATTCGTTTTCTGCATGGTATGCCAGAGCAGGTATCGTAGAGCGATCGAACATGGGATAAACCACTGCGTGGGTTCCCAGGCCTGTACCCAGCAGGGGAAACTTGGTCCAGGCGACAACTATGTCTTTGACTATTTGCCATCGACCACCTTCAGCTTCATGTAGGCCCCTTAGAGTAGCCAACTGGTCGTAAACTGCATCGAAACCTATATATATCACACAGATAAACGCACCCAGGGCCATCAACATTATTATCCAGCCACTGCCCTTGAGAGACCGTCGCCAAGCAAGGAGCAATGTGGTAAAGGTTATGGCGATAAGCATGCTGACCATACCGCCTCGAGTTAGAGAGATAAAAACCGTTGCCACACCAAGACTCATTATTGCTACGAGGAACCACAATGATTTTGACGAGCCAGAGCTGATATACTCAGAGATAACAGCCGGTGTTATCTTCTTACCGGCAAAGCCCTCGTGCAGTCTTACCAGAAGCAAACCAAGGGCCGCCCCAACTGATAAGTTCATGAACTGCCCATAGTTGCTATGGTTGACAAACGGACCTGATAAGGCCTGACCATACGTAGATACAAACCAGTAGATTTTTTCGTTTCCAAAAAGATTCTGTGCCAGGGTAATCATGGCGATGATGCCGCAGATTAGTGTTATAGCCATCAGGAGGCGTTTTATCTGGTCCGGGCGGCGGAAGACGTTAAGAACAACTACAAACACTGCTGCAACTGCCAGTACCAGCCGCAGGTCGTGCTTTGTAGCATTCGGATAGAAGCTAAGGGGCATTGACTTAAGCAGCGCATCAGCGTTGGGCAAATCACCTAAGAGCTCTGTTTTTAAAACCGCGGTATTCGGCGAGACGATGCTTACCAGAGTCGCAGGTAATGCAATAAGCTGGAGTATCGGGATAAGTAAGAATACTCCTAATGGCACATAGGCCCAAGTCCAAATTATGCCTTGATCGCGATGGTATACAAGCTTGAGTAAAAAGCAGATGACAATAGCACCGGATAGGACAATGACAACCTCTTCACTCCAGGCATGCACCACACCAAATGCAAAAGGCATAAAAGCCAAAAGGCCTACGAGTAGCCATTCGATCGCAGTATCGAACGGGTTCCCATTTTGCAATGTATCACCAAACGAGGTCCCTCTATGTAAAGCAACACGCCCGTTGTTGTCAAGAACTACTCTTCTCCCTTTTATCATCACACTTCCTCCTGCTTATAGAGTGAAGTCACGATGCCATCGGTCAGGGTCACATCCTGTCCTTTTAATACTCTTAATGGATTTTCAGTGCAAACCAGACGGCCGATTGTCTCACCCAGTTCGATATTGCTACGTTCAAAAGCAGTTTTCATACAGAGCCTGTGACCGCCTAAGTCGTGGGAATCTGTCGGCACGAGCGAAGCCCAAACCAGGCTTAAAAAGTGCCATATTCGATTGCGGAAAACATCGCCGAAAGCAAGCCAATCCATAACAGCCAAATTCAGGTGTAAGCGTTTCAATCTCGTTTCACTCTAATGCTATATCTCTTTTCTTGTAACCGTTCACGGGTATTTTGAGTGTATTGAGCAACGCACTCAATGTCAA
>JACNGQ010000328.1 GCA_014384025.1 Planctomycetota bacterium
GTGATTGTTCTCGAAGGAATCCAATACAAATACACCTCACTTGCGGACAGTGGAAGCAATTCAACGCCATATCTTGCAACTATAGCTAAACAGGGCGTTGAGTTCTCAAACACTCGCTCCTCCCTGACTCATACTACCAAAGCACTGTTTGCTCTTTTGACAGGATGGTTTTCGTCCGCATCTCAGGACCTCGCAGAGACGGTTCCTGCTGTAAAGCGCTATCCCGGCATAGTTACGACCCTTAGCGAAAAAGCAGGCTACAGAACGGCGTTTTTCCAATCAGCTTTGGGCAGCTTTGAATCCCGGCCCGGGCTGATATATAATCTTGGTTTCGATAAATTCTGGGCCAGGGATGACCTGAATGACCCGAACAGCTTTCTCGGTTACCTGGCAAGCGACGAATTCTCACTACTAAAGCCCATTACCGAATGGATAACAACCGACGAGAGGCCGTTCTTCCTTACTGTTCTATGCTCGGTTACTCACGATCCTTACGAAGTTCCTGAATGGTTCGACACGCCGGCAAAGGAGCCGATAGAGCGCTATCAACAGTCTATTCTCTATATTGATAGCTTTCTGGCGGCCCTGGATGTGGAGCTTGCAAGATTGGGGCTGACCGATGAAACGATTTTCTGCGTTGTTGGCGACCATGGCGAGGCGTTCGGTGAGCACGGTCAGCTTGGGCATGCTTTGATTGCATTCGATGAGGCCCTGCGCATACCCTTTTGTGTGCGTGCCCCACTTCTGATAGAGCCGGGAAAGAAGGTTACAGAACTCGTTAGTTCGATCGATCTAACACCGACATTATTAGGGCTTTTAGGCTTTGAAACAGAGAAGGTTGGCTTTGACGGTATTAATGTGCTCGGTACTGTACCGGAAGGGCGCAAGGTCTATTTTTCCGGCTGGATGCAGGAAGGGCCTTCGGGCTTTGTTCAGGGAAAACGCAAATTCATTTACAATCCGGCGGACAGAACGTCCTGTGTCTATAACGTGAGCGAAGATCCGCTTGAATTAACCAGGATAGAGCTGTCTGAGGAAGAAGTCAAAAGGATTTCAGATGAAATTATAGGCTGGCGAAAAAACACAATATTTCAAATCAACCAGCAGAGAAGCGGCAGGAAGGTACTTTTTGACCGCTGGATTTGCAAATGGACGAACCGTGTCTCTTTGTGCAAAATATCAGAACAATGATAAGATCATTGCATATTCGCGAAATTAAAACCAAACCTCTTTTCACTTAATTGTTTATTTTATTCACGTGATGTTGTTTTTTATAAACAAAAGATTTACGCCCTTAATAAAGGGGCGTGGAGGCCAAAACAAGTGAAAATGGGTTAAATGGGCATAATAAATGTTTAATATTTACAACACGCCGTTAAGATGCAAAGCCCTTGTTTTTTAATATAGAAAGGATATTACGGACGTAACTCTCTGTTACATATGATATTAACTATCGTTGATGTTAATTGTTAATAGATGGAGTTTTATTTGGCATATTTTTTGCTCGTTAGTTTAATTTGTCTTGTTTTTAATAGATATATTGGGCGGACGGCCTAAACATATATAATAAGGAGGATGCGTCCGTCCAATTTTGAAAGATCCAAAATCGGCATTGCCGGTTTTGTTTATAATTTTGGTTTAGCGGGGTCGCTCCGGAGGAGGGTCGGCTCCGCTTTTATTATGCGCAAAGGCCTTTCATCATTTGTGCAAGAGCACCCTGAAGAATGTTCAATAAGAATTTTGGCGACCGGCACTTTGTTCGGCGTAGATTTTAGCTACACAATAAACCTTCCTGTTCGTATAATTAATGACATTATGGAACGTGCGGTTTATAGAATTATCGATGCTAATTTCAATCGAGCCCGCGAAGCGATTCGCGTGATAGAGGAATATTGCAGATTCGCTTTGAATTCCGTGCCGCTTACCGAACGAGCCAAGCAGATTCGCCATGAGCTTTCAACGGCAATCAGTAAGCTCGAGGCCGGTAGGCTTATATCGAGCAGAGATACGTTAGGTGATGTTGGTATCGGGAGGACCGTTGAAAACCAGCTTGTACGCGGCGAGTTAAAAGATTGTTTTACCGCCGGCTGTAAGCGTCTAACCGAGGCCCTGCGGGCGCTTACCGAGACCATCCAAACGCTAGACCGAGCCGTGGCTAATAAAATCGAAAAGTTGCGATATACTGCTTATACGCTCGAGAAAGACATTGTCATTTACGGCGATACTTCTGAGAGATACAAAAGCGTCAAATTATATATAGTTATTACCAGCAATCTACCGACCGATGTTATTTCCTTGGCTTACAAGTGTGTGGATGGCGGTGCTGATTGTATCCAATTGCGTACCAAGGATATCGAGGATGACATGCTCTTCGCTCTCGCAGTTGAATTCGTGCGGATTTGTAAAGATGCAAGCGTCCTTAGTATAATAAATGACAGGGTTGACGTGGCGGCTGCGTCAGGGGCAGACGGCGTTCATCTTGGCCAGAATGATTTGCCCCTTGAGCAGGCACGCAAAATCCAGTTGACCCCGCTGATAACCGGCAAAAGCACACACTCGCCCAAACAGTTGCGTGCCGCCTGCGAAGAGCGGCCTACGTACGCGGCTTTAGGGCCTGTCTTTGCCACTGCGACCAAACCAACGGCACCTGCGGTCGGTCTGGATTATGTAAGGCAGGCGAAAGAGATACTTACCGGTACCGGCATAGGTAATGTGGCTATCGGCGGTATAACGCTGGACAATGTGGAAGAGGTTTTGGGAGCCGGAGCTGATGCAATTGCAGTCTGTGCTGCGGTGACGAAAGCCAGAGACCCCGCAAAGGCCTGCCGTGCGCTCAAAGATAAAATAATTGATTATAAAAAGAGCTGATTGTGACCCGGCCATGCAAGTTTGAGGGTGCCCCGGCTTTCTTAAATAATGAAGAGTACAACGATTCAGGGAGATAAGGGAATGAATAAAACGAAACGTTTGACATTTACTGTTACAGCGCTGATGTTGCTGACAGCAATGAGGTGTCAATCTCAGACATTGTGGGATTTGGCAAAGGAAAACAAGGACTTGTTGAAGATTTCCACACTGTTTACGGCGCAGAACGTACGTGATCATCTGGGCAATGAGGAGGGTATCAATAAAGCCATTGACTGGTGCAAGAAGACCGGCGTTACGCACGTTTTTTTAGAGACGTTCAGGAGCAAGTACACAGCCGATAGAAAAACTCTGGAACACGCGAAAAAAAGATTCACCGAAGAAGGCATTGATGTTTCGGGCTGTGTTACGACTACACAGGTTGGCAAGATTTCCACCGGCTGGAACCTGATTTCATGCTACACCAATAAAGGTACTCAAGAGCAGCTTCAGGAAATCTTCGAATACACCGCCTCGATATTCGATGAGATTATGATTGATGACTTTCTTTTTACCGACTGCCAGTGCGATGAGTGTAAAGCGGCGTGCGGTAACAGGACATGGGCCGATTACCGCTGTGAGCTTATGGTCAGAATGAGCCGTGAGAGAATCCTGGAACCGGCAAGGGCGGTCAATCCCCGCGTTCAAATCATCATCAAGTATCCGCAATGGTACGATAACTTTCATAATCGGGGTTATGAGGTTTTGCGCCAGACAGCCGACTATGAGAAGATATGGGTTGGTACTGAGACGCGCGATTATGAAAATGAACGCTGGGGTGGAAAGGTACAATACGAAGCTTACTTCATTATGAGGTGGCTCGGCCTGATAGGCGGCCTGAAAACTGGCGGTGGCTGGTTCGATCCTTATGGAACGACGGAAAATACGTATATAGAGCAGGCGCGGCAGACGGTATTGGCCGATGCCAGGGAGATGCTGCTATTTTGTTACGGGTCATTGTTGCGAGATACAGGGCCGGCTAATGTGGAAAAGTTGCGAGAGGAGATTCCCGGATTGTTTAAGCTTGCCGGGTTGGTGCGCAACAAGCCAATCAGAGGCATTCATGCTCCAAAGCCGGCCAACAGCGATGCGTATAATGAGCAGTACGTATATGATTTTGTGGGGATGTTGGGTTTGCCTCTTGTGCCTGATGCCGAGATTCGCTCTGATGTGAAGGCAGCTTTTTTCCCGATCCATGCACTCAAGGACCCGGAGTTCCCAGCGAAACTAAAAAGAATGCTTGCTGCAGGAAAACCGGTGCTTATAACGGATGGGCTGGCTGGAAGGTTGGATGGCATAAATCTTGATGATGAGAATTTAGTAATCCTGAAAGTGAACGGAAATCCTCGCAGCCTGCTTGCGCTGACTCGCGAACAGATAAAACCCATCAGGGATAAATTATTGTGGCCGTTGGGAATACAATTTGACGCTCCGAACAAAGTAGCCTTGTATCTTATTGGCGAAGATTACTTGATTGTAGAGAATTTTAATGATGAGCCGGTCGATGCGACAATTACATTCTCGAAGCCTTTCAAAGCGGGTAAGGAGCTGATTTTACCCATTGATGGGGATGTGAAAGTTTCAAAAAGTCGCGGTAGATCGCATTTATACGAAATAACTCCGCGAACGTTAGTGGTGGTTAAATATTGAGCTGACGGGGCTTTTCCTAAGGATATATTTGACTTTGCAGCCATACGGTTCGGATGGTAAAGGAGCTTGTTTGGGGGATAAAGGACAACTTTTTTTCGCAGAATACTTAGCTTTCTGAGGAGTGTTTATCTACGACTAAAACAAGAGTTATAAGAAATTTTTCCTTGAATTATCCACTAACAGGATAATTTTTCACGAATCCATTGCAAAACCAGGGGAATTTGGGCATACTGGCAATTCGCTGGGTGAAAAGTGAAAAAGATTTTGAGCCCTGGCTTTGTTTGAAGTTGTAACGTCTTTATCGATAAGATGTTATATAAGAATTAATGTGATTTAAGCAAAGCATAGAAGCAGCGATTCAAAAGGCCGCTTTTTTTTTCTGGTATTTTTGGGTGATACCCGACAGTGGCATAAGGAGTGTTTTTGGGGTTATCAACAGGTTATCCACAACAGAAAAATGCTCACAGGCGTAGTTTTTGCACTCGTGACAACGCCAAAAAACAATACGATAGAAGCAATTGGACCGTATAAGTGTTTGTATATACAGGTTATAAGTAAATACCTAACGGATGTTAATTTTGGTATTTAGGATAGTATGATGAAGAATCCACTGATTACTATTGGTGAATCGATACACGCTTCGATTCCGAAAACCGCTGCGATTATGAAACAGTTAGCACAGTTCGGCTCCGGGGCTTATACAAAACAAACCGATCAGTTAAATTTCATTAAGTCTTTAATTGAATCGCAAACTAATGACGGCGCAAATTATATAGCCGTTAATCTCGATGCCTTTGGCGAGGACGAGCCGCAGCTTTGTGTCGATACGATGGTTGAATACGTCAGGCTTATACGCAAGTGGGGTAGTGGCGCTGCGATTTGTATCGACAGCAGTGACAACGATGTCCTTACAGCCGGCTTGAAAGAGTGGTATAATACCGGCGAGAAAGTTAAAAAGCCGCTTATCAACTCAGTAAAAGTCTATACGACTGACAGCATCTTGCCTTTGAAGAAAGATTATGATTTCGCTTTCATCGGTCTTTTAGTCAGCGAGGAAGCATCAACCGGCCCGGGAGGCTCACACTCGGTTGATGAGCTGTATTCAATAGCTAAGCAGATTTTCGGCGAAGCGATTGATGAATACGGCTTTAGTCCCGACGAAGTATTTTTCGATTCGACCGTGTTCCCATTGGCTATAGATATGCCGATGGAGCCGAATGTGCCGGGCTATACGTACAGGGCGTTCGAGACAATAAAGAAAATCAAAAGCGACCCGAAAATGAAAGATGTGCATTGTTCGCTTGGTGTAAGCAACTGCGCACGCGACCTTCCCGGCCGGAAAATAGGCGTCTGCAGGGCCTACCTTGCAAAGGCGGTCGAGTACGGCCTCGATGCCGCAATTGTCAACGTGGGGCACCGCTATGGTATGCTTGAGCCGGATGCGGAGCTGCTGGAGCTGGTCGATGCCTATGCTAAGATAGATGGCTCTGCCGAAAGATTGAATAAAGCAATGGAGCTAATGGGAAATTTCTGTCGCGAAAACAGAAAACCCGCGAAGTAATTCCAAAAGTGACGGAGGTGTCTTTCGGTATTATTGTTTTTGAAAATTGCGAGTGTAATTAGAACAGCAAAAGCCCGAACGCCATAACGAGCATCCCTGCAACTATCCCTGCAATTACTGTATGTTCGTGACCATAGCGATGTGCCATAGGCAGCAGCTCATCCATCGAGATATATATCATAATTCCTGCTACGAATGCCAGAAGATATGCGATTAGATTCTCGGATATATACGGCATTAATATCAGGTAGCCTACAATCGCTCCCACTGGCTCGGCGACGCCGGAAAGAAAGGAGTAGAAGAACGCCTTGCCTCTGCTGCCGGTTGCGTAAAATATCGGCATTGATACTGAGATGCCTTCAGGGATATTGTGAATAGCAATTGCAATAGCGATAAACAGACCAAGCTTGACGTCGCTCAGGGCGGTTGCAAATGTGGCCAGACCCTCCGGGAAGTTATGAATCCCGATAGCTAAGGCGGTTAAAAGTCCCGTTCTCATAAGGGATTCGTTTGTCCGTTGTTTCGAAGTATCATCAAGACCTTTGAATTCGTGCGGATTCTCGGCTTCAGGTATCAGTAAGTCTATCATGCCGATAACAGCTATCCCAATGAAAAAGTCAATGATGCTC
>JACNGQ010000093.1 GCA_014384025.1 Planctomycetota bacterium
CTCCGGCATAGACCAGACCTTCATGGACGTATATGGTGAGCCCGCGGGTTGTGCCGCCTTCTTCATACACCACCTGTTTTTCCGGTTTAGTCACATCAGCGCATTGGAATATTGCAACCACCGTACGATTCTGGTGAGTACTCGTGTTGATCGTAGCTGCATCCGGGATATGAACGCCATCATCGACTCCATCGAACTGTAACGCCTTGCCTTTAAGGCCATCAACGACTTGTGGATTTCCAACAAGATTGGCCGTATGGCTATTGGCTGAATCATCCGGTACATCGGTACCTACATCCTCAAACAGATAGACATTACCATCAGTAATGGAAGCCGGGTCGAGCTGGGCCATCGCATTGCCGGCTATGCTCAACACCAAAACAAAGGAAACGAAATAAAACAATTTCTTACACATAATCAGACCTCCTTAAAAGATTAGAGTTATGATAAATTATGCTTTGGCCACACACCAAAACATATATCGTTTTCAGCGAATATCTTTTAGAGTTTTATTCCAATTGCGCAATAAATTTTCACTTACGGTGCAGGTGGATAGAGACGAATATCATCGAAGTACATCATGCCAGCGCCGCCGGTAACCGAGCTAAGGCCAAAAGTAATCGAATTTACATTGGCAAGATTCACGCCATGGTCTGCAAATGCCTGCAAGGGGATATTCCAAGGAGTCCAGGAAATTTTTGTTGCTGCATCAGGATTATCATGATCGACCCTTGCGCTGCCGTTTAGAAGAACATATATTTGCTCGGCTGCATTGCCAGCACTACCTCGGAACCAAATCGTCAATGTATCGACGCCTTTCACTGTCCAGTCACGATTGGAAGTGAGTGTCAAAGTCGCCTCGGATTTTCCGACGGCATTGTCATAGGCCATCGGCATCGATTGATTGCCGGTGTGAACAATAGTCTGCTCGGCAAATGGAGGATTTGCGTTACCGACGACAGAACCGTTTACAGCCGGATTGTCGAATCCATCTATCCAGGCAAGATATATCCTGTTGCTTCCGGATTCACCTTCATTAATGTCATTGTAGCCCTCCATATCGTCAATGATAATGAAGTTGGCCGTAGTGAAGCTCCATAGGGGACCTGTCCAGGGACTGTCGGCGTTGGTGTTATTTGCCTCGTCAACACGCCAGTAGTATGTAGTATCCCATTCGAGCTGTCCGGGGTCATAGCTCTCGGAGCCGAGGTTTCCGCTGCTTTTTAATTCCAGAGAAGCTGCGTCTGTGCTGAAGTAAATCTCGTGGGATGCACCAAAGCCGGGTGCCCAGGTAAGAGTTGGTGTTTGTGTTACATCCACAGCGCCGTTAACCGGATTAAGGCTCTCAACTGCGCCCTCAGTTGTAAAGCTCCAGATGTTGCCTTTATGCGTTTCGACGGCATCGAACTCATCGACGCGCCAGAAGTAAGTCTTGGCCATTTTAAGCGGGCCGGGTTTATATGTTGTAGCTCCCCATGGGGGTTTACCAGCGGCATTGCTCACGTCGTCAAAATTGTCACCGAAGTACACATAGTGTATTATCGATCCGAAACCCGGCGTCCAGCTAAGATTTCCATCCGGATCTACAGCCTCACCACCATCAGCCGGGACGGGGGCATAGGCAGTTTTGGGAGGAATACTGAAGCTCCAGACAGGGCCCTTCCACGGACTGTTCGGTTCAGCATCGTTTACCTCATCAATCCGCCAGTAGTATGTCGTACCCGGAATGAGGCCGTCCGGAAAAGCGAATCCGGGAAAGCCGGCAATAGTGTAAGTTGCGACCTGGTTGCCCAGAAACGTACTCTCGGCACCGGCGTCCACATCGTCAAAATTGTCGCCCAAGTACACATTGTGTGAGACGGCGAAATCCCCCGGCGACCAGCCAAGGGTAATCCATGTGTCACTGTAAATAGTACCATCCTTTGGGTCTGGTCCCCAGGCCCATGGAAATGCTCCGAGACCCTGCATAATAACTGGAATTTCCGGAGGTGTCAGGGCTTTGTCGAAGAACATAATATCGTCGATGACACTCATTGCACCATTTGCCGACGGAATATAAGTAAAAGTTTCCAGACCGAAGCGCGGATTTGGATCAAGAGCGGGTAAAGGACCTAATGTAGCCGCTCTTGCGATCTCCTCGCCGTCAAGGTACAGGATAGCCGGGCCGCCGCCAAATTCCCAGGTCACAGTGAGATGAAACCATGTATCGGCAAATATAACGCCTGCCGGGTCAATCTCGATGCCCTGATAGTCGGCATCGGTGGCGTCCTCCAGATAGAATCCGAAGTCTTCGGGATTGATGTCGGCATGATTTGCTCCCTTTGATATGAAGAAGTATATGCCGCCCAGGCTCGCATCAAAAAGCCTGTAATCCGCCGGGTCTGACCCATCCCAGTCCGGCTTGAACCAGAAAGCCAAAGAGCCAGTTTGAGTTATCAAGTTGGGGACCTCGATGTAGTCGTCCACACCATCCAGATAGACCCCGCCACCCAGTTTACCCTGCGTTCTTTGTGCGCCTCCTTCCAGAGTTCCATTATTGCCGTTGCCGCTGGCATCTCCGACCGCAGTTCCGGATGCCTCATCTAAGCGCCAATGAGCGATAAGACCGGGAATGGCCGCATTAGCTGTACTTGTCAGGGCCAGGCCGAGCACAAAAACACACGTAACCAAATAAACAACTTTTCTAAACATTATAATCCTCCTTAAAAAAGTTAAAATGACCATGTTTTGGGCACACACCAAAACATCTTTTCTTAATAGTAAGAATTTTCAGTTGATATGAAAAAATTTAACACCAGTGCACAAAATTCCCTCAGAAAACTTTGCGCACTGCATAATATTCCTCCTCTATGAAAACTAACAGAAACTTGCCTGCAAAATGAACTCAAAACCACAGGTGCCTGACTGTGCGTGAACAGGCATCATTATTATTATCTATACCAAATTACCTACCTTCTCGTCAAGGAAAATCCTTGCATGATTGCCCACAAAATTTGGATAATCAACACTGCCAATCCTCGTAGCAGTTGAAGCAATAATAAATAAAAAGAGGCTGATACCGAGTTACTCAGTATCAGCCTCAAAATAGCGAAACTTGCTTTATTAATCACACAATTTTACTTAACAGCTCAATCCCGGCTTACGGAGCCGGTGCATACAGCCGAATACCATCGAAGTACATCATACCTGAACCGCCAGCGACCGGGTTATTCTTATTACCAAGTCCAAGGGTAATTGAATTGACATTGGCAAGGTTAACGCCCTGGTCAGCAAAGCGCGTCAGGTCGATATCCCATTGGAGCCAGGAAGATCTCAGTGCTGCGTTAGTATTATCATGGTTGACTACTGCGTTACCATTGAGAGCAACATATAAATTCTCAGGAGCGTTATCTGTGCTGCCTCTAAACCAAATTGTCAGTGTGTTGATGCCGTTTACTGTCCAGTCACGATTGGAAGTCAACGTCAAAGTAGCCTCGGATATGCCTACAGCATTATCGTAAGACATCGGCATTGACTGGGAACCTTCGTGAACGATAGTCTGCTCAGCAAAAGGAGGACT
Source organism: Planctomycetota bacterium (assembly GCA_014384025.1). Taxonomy (GTDB): domain Bacteria; phylum Planctomycetota; class Phycisphaerae; order Sedimentisphaerales; family Anaerobacaceae; genus NIOZ-UU13. Next base: position 3,560 of record JACNGQ010000093.1, read on the forward strand.
GGCATAACCGACGATAGAGCCGTTTGTTGCCGGGCTGTCGAATCCGTCTATCCAGGCCAGATATATTCTGTTAGAAGCCGGCTCACCTTCATCAAGGTCATTGTAAGACTCAAAATCGTCAACGACAAGGAAGTTGGCCGTAGTAAAGCTCCAGAGTGGGCCTGTCCACGGGCTGTCGGAGTTGGTGTTATTTGCCTCATCAACACGCCAGTAATACGTTGTTGACCACTCAAGCTGTCCGGGTTCAAAGCTTTCAGAACCAAGGTTTCCGGAAGCTTGATATTCAGGTGAACTTGTATCGGCTTTTTTAACGGCCTCCGGGTCAGAGCCGAAATATAACTGATATGAAGCGGCATTGGCTCCCGGTGACCAGGTGAGAACTGGTGTCTGCGATACATCCACAGCGGCATTAGCCGGCTCCGGGCTTCCAACAGCACCTTCAGTTGTAAAGCTCCAGACATTGCCTTTATATGTACTGATACCGTCAAACTCATCAATGCGCCAGTAATAGGTCTTGGCTAATTCAAGTGAGCCGGGACTGTATTTTGCAGTTCCCTGGGGCAGTCCTACGGTGGCATCATTGACACTATCAAAATTGTCGCCGAAATAAACGGTATGCAGTTTCGCCCCGGTACCTGGTGTCCAGCTAAGCTGTACATCCGGAGCTACAGATTCAGCAGCATCAGCCGGCTCGGGTACATAAGCGGTCTTTGGTGGAACCATAAAGCTCCAGATATCACCTTTCCATGGACTGTTCGGCTCGGTGTCATTGACCTCATCAATTCTCCAATAGTAAGTTGTGCCTGATACGAGGCCGTCCGGAAAAGCAAATCCTGGAAAGCCAACAGCAATAAACGTCTCTGTCTGGTTGCCCTGAAACGTACCTTCGGCTCCATCGTTCACGGCATCAAAATTATCACCGATATACACATCGTGTGAGAGGGCAAAATCACCCGGTGACCAGTTCAGAGACACCCATGTGCCTTCTATGATGGCGCCGTCGGTCGGCTCGGGACCCAGGGCATACGGATATCCTCCTCCACCTTTCATAAGAGCCTGGATCTCGTCAGGGCTCAGCGCATGATTGAACAGATACACATCGTCAATAATCCCAATGAAATTCTGACCGGATTCGAGACGTCCGCCAATGGAGAGTGACAGATCATTCTGCTGAAGTTCACCTGACGCTTCGATTCGGCCAGCTTCCTCTCCGTCTCTATACAGAATGACGACACTGCCATCATAAGTCATACAGAGGTGGCCCCATTCGCCCGGGAAATTTGGCGTTTGAGAGGTATCGAAGCGAGCTGAAGCATTGACTGTCCCACGGATGCCCTCACCGCTACCATTATATTGTATAGCGTAGGGGTATTCAGCAGATTTCTGCTTGATGAAGGGTTTAGCGTACTCAGGTTGACCGGCTTCGGGCATGATCCAAAGGGCCATCGAAACGGCGTCCGTCAGGTGGAAGTCAGCATGATCGGGGATTTCCACCTTGTTGTTGCCGTCGAATTTGAGGGCATTTCCAAACTTGCCTTCTACCCATTCAGGGGTACCTTCAGCGAAGAAACCGTTATGCCCTGCACCCGAAAAGTCGGCTACAGTGGTGCCTGTACCTTCGTCTAACCTCCACCAGCCGACAAGGTCTGCTTTGACTACACTTGTAAAAACCAGATTCAGCACCAAAACAAAAGAAACCAGACAAATTAGTTTTTTGCACATAACAATCCTCCTTCAAAAAACAGCTAACATAAAGCGACCGGCAATGGCCTTTATCTTTCGATGGCGTTTTAGTCATATTTGCTTCGGATGGTCCTCCACGGACTGAGACTACCACCTTCCTTTAAGAGCCCGGGAATTAAGCCGTTTCACCCAATTGAAGATCTCAGGCTTACGGACATCACCCAATTTATTTATACCAGATTAGCCGCCTTTTCGTCAAGGAAAATCCCTTTGATCATTTATGCTGTATTTTCTATCGCCCTTCCTAAGCTCAACCGAAATGTCAAAAGGGGAAGGGGGAGAATCTCAGAAATGATAAATGAAAAAGGGGGCCTATGCCGAATAAATCAGTATAGGCCCCTTGCAAATCTTTTTAGTCTGGTTCGCATTTTTTGCGAACTAATTCAGACTTTCGTTAATGCAAGCCATTAAAATTTACTGGTTCGCAATTCTACTTCAGCAATCTGCATGCTGTTGGCACTACCGGGATCCCGGACAGTCGGGAACATAACCTGGTAGTACTTGTATGCCACGTTATTATCAAACGTTATGGGTGTGACATTCATAGTGAAACGCGGCCATGCTTCATCCTGAGCGAAATCGACAATATCACCACTGGCGATCAACTCATACGGCCCATCAATACTGTCATTCGAACCCGAAAGTTCAAATGAAACGGGATCACGTTCTGTCGCATCATTCGCAGTGGTGAAGGTCAATCCCGTAACAATACTCGCACCAGAAGCGGGCTCAACCACAAAGCCGGTCGGCTCGACCTCACCCTTGAAGTGGAGGAACTTGGTTGACACATCGTCATCGACCGCTAACCCGGGATACTCGCCATCAGGCCAACCAGCAACCGAACCATCTCTTGGTTCGTCAGGAACACCTTTAACGACATCACCGGCTGCGGTGACATCAGCGCCAAGAACATCATCCATCGCACGAGCACCTGAAAGGTAACGAATCTCGCCGGCAGATAAAGCCCTGTCGTACATCATAACGTCATCCAGAGCACCATTCATTCTGCGCGCGATCCAATCATCGCCGCCATCACCACCAAGATAGATGTTGTTATCCCACATAGCAGGGTCATGAGTAATCTCATTGACGGCTCCCATCTCACCATTGACATAGAACGTTGCCTTGTCGGGTGCGACCGTAACAGCGGCGAAGGTCCAATCATTTTCCGCTATAAAGTCGCCTCCTCGAAAGCTCCATGAATTTGAATCATCATTCCAGTGATAGGCCAATTGAAAATCAGCAAGCATGTTGAAACCATGTGCAAGACCGGTTCCACGATGCATAATGACTGCTGACCAGTCAGGTGATACGCCGTTTGGCTTGATCCAGCCAGCCATCGTGGCTTCCGAAAGTTCAAGACCCAGAGGCGGAACTTCGATCAAAGTCGGTCCGACCAATTCCACGGCGGTGCCGTT
>JACNGQ010000176.1 GCA_014384025.1 Planctomycetota bacterium
ATCGTAGTGATAGTAATAGACGGCGTTACTGTCTGCGACGTCTATCATACAGACCGGCTCATCTACGCACGGGCCGTAGATGTATTTGCGCGTGAGGTTGTTATTGCCGTCGTATTCGGCTATGACGTTACCGCCGTCATATATATACCTGGTTTTATAGCCATCGATATCCTTTTCGATACGCGCGGGGGGCCGGATCATATTTGTAGGTGGCAGTCTCCCAGGTTACTGGTTCCTGGGACGGAGGCGAGCCTGTCCACTCGACTAAGTCAACATAGCCGCAATCGTCACCAGTTTCTACGCTGCTATCTTTGATATATCGCCATTTCAGCGAGTGAGAGTTTACATCTGAAGCCAAAGCGAGGGAAAATTTCGCTTGTTCTCGTAGCAAAAGCAATTTTTATAGATACCTTTAACAATATAGTTTATTATACTCCCGGTATTATTAAAGGAGACAGAATATGGACATGCTTGGTGCGGCGATAATTGGTTGTGGTTGGGTTGCAGAAGAGTACGTGAAGGCCTTTGGGAAGGATGAGCGTTCCGAGGTACGGGCGCTGGTTAGCCGGAATCGGGCAAATGCGGAAAGGTATCGCGACCGCTACGGCTTAAAGTGCACCATCGAAACCGACGCTTCGGCAATGCTTGAGCAGAAGGACGTGGATATTGTGGTGGTATGCACGCCGCATAATGTACATACGCAATACGTGGTTGCGGCCGCAGAGGCAGGCAAGCATATTATTATAGAAAAACCGGTAGCGCTGACTCCTGAAGATGTTTACAAGCAGCGCGAAGCGGTAAGAAAAAACAAAGTCAAGACAATTGTAAGTTTCGTATTGCACTGGAATCCTCTGCTGATGACTATTGACCGTTTAATAGAGCAGGGTGTATTTGGCGACATCTTTATGGTGGAGGTCGATTATATGCACCGGATATGGGATTTAAAATGGTACGGCAGCCTGGAAAAGAGCGGCACGGCACTTCTGACGGCGGGCTGCCATGCGGTTGACGCCCTGCGATGGTTTGCGCGCAGCCGGGTCGAGGAAGTATCGGCCTATCAGGTAAAGACTGAAAATCCCGCAGAATACCCGGGGACCATTTCGATCAACGTAAAATTCGAGGATGGAAAGATAGGACGCAGTTACACTACCTTCGACGCAAAAATGCCTTACAGATTCAACATCGGAATCTATGGCAGCGATGGCGCACTCCGCAACGATCAAATATTTGCTCCAAAACTTTTCCCTGGTCAAAACGATTTTATGAAGATTCCCTGTATTCTTCCGGACAGTGGTGATGTTAACCATCATCCTTTTCAGGGTGAAGTGACTCATTTTCTCGACTGTATTATCAATGACCAAAAGCCATTTCCAGACCTCGATGATGCGTCACTGACACAGGCCGTGTGCTTCGCGGCTGACAAGTCCGCAGAATCCGGCTCGCCCGTGTCTATCAGCGAATTCAAAAACCTGCTGTGATTTATTTTGAACGCTATTTACCCTCAAAAAGATGAAATGTAGGCTCTCTGCAAATAGTGACTTATAAAATTGCGACTAAATGCCCCTTTTTTTTAAAAATGAGAAATTTTCCTTGCATATTTTCTTGAATACGAGAAAATTGGGGCATTATGAATCACCCGTAGATATGTTCTATATAATAGAAATAATGCAAAGGTAAACCAGCGATGACCGTAAAACCTGAAAAAGATATCATCGCCGAGTTCTTAATCTCGGATTTTCTGTTCTTGGGCTGTTTGTCTTAACCGACTCTAACCTTACAAAAAACTGGCTTAAATAGCTTGGAGATACTGTTACCTGTCACAGGAGAAAGAAGCTAAGATATGATGGAAACTAATCTCAAGGTTATGTCACAGTCACAATTAGCCAAAGCAGTCTTGAATGAAAGCGGCCAGAATGTGAACCTGTGCTATCAATGCAGGAAGTGTGCTGCGGGCTGTCCGATATCTTATGCGATGGACTATAAACCCGCCCAGATTATACACGCAATCCGGCTTGGTTTGGACGATCTTGTGTACAAGAGCAAGACTATGTGGTTGTGTGCATCTTGTGAGACGTGCACAACGAGGTGTCCTCAAGAGGTCGATATTGCGAAAGTGATGGATGCCGTGAAGATAACAGCAGTGAAGCAGGGTATTAAACCCACTATCCCGCAAGTGGCCTCTTTTTACAGGGCAGCGCTTTCCAATATCAAAATGTTCGGGCGGATGTACGAGATGGGGATGATAGTTGGCCTTAAGATGAGGACTTTCGAGTTATTCAAAGACGTCGGACTGGGAATGAAACTGTTCACAAAAGGCAAGCTCAAGGTGATTCCCAGTTTTACCGGTGCATTAAGAACTTGGAAGATTTTTAATCGGGTAAAGAGCATCGAAAACAGGGAGAGCAAAATATAACGTAAAACATTTGATAATAAACAAATTAATATGTTTTTGGGAAATTTGTATTTCCTAAATGGTATGTCCTGGGAGGTCAGCATACGATGACAGCAAAATACGCTTATTATCCGGGTTGCTCACTTCACTCGACCGGCTCTGAATACGATATATCATTTCGGGCCGTTTGTGAAAAGCTTGGTATGGATATTCAAGAGATCGAGGGGTGGATTTGCTGCGGCACCTCTCCCGCTCATAGTTCGTCCAGGCTTTTGTCGCTCGCACTTCCTTTTGAAAATCTCTGTCAGGCGGAGAAAATGGGTTTTAAAGACATTATCGCCCCATGTGCCGCCTGTTTTGCGAGATTGCGGACTGCGATGTATGAAGCGAACGAGGACGCTGAGATAGCTTCTCAGATTAGTGAGGCCCTTGAAAAGCCGCTGCCAAAATCGATGAATGTTTTAAGCCCCATTGAGATATTCTGTAACCGGGAAGGTCTGGCTGAGGCGGTTACAAAGCAGTTACCCGAATTAAAGGTTGTGTGTTATTACGGCTGCCTTCTAACCAGGCCTTCGAAGGTAATGCAGTTTGACGAGTGCGAGTATCCGATGGCTATGGACAATCTGCTTCGCTCGCTGGGAATTGAAACACTTGACTGGTCTTATAAGACCGAATGCTGCGGCGGGGCTCTTGCTATGACCCGCACTGACGTGGTTCTTAAGTTGACGCACGATATACTTGAGGAAGCCAAGGCGGTAGGTGCAAACGCTATCGCTGTTGGATGTCCGTTATGTCATGTCAATCTGGACACACGGCAGACGGAGGTTGAGCAGGAATACGGAGTTCAGTACGGTCTGCCGGTATTTTACTTCACACAACTGATGGGGCTGGCAATGGGCTTGGCCGGCGACAAATTGGGATTGCAGAAACATTTTGTCAGTACGGACGGATTATTGTCCGGTGTTTGAGAAGGACAGCTTTTCTTGGAATAGAAACGGGAGGCAAATAAGTGATTCAGACAACAGATAAAAAGGTTGGTGCTGTTCTCGTGGTTGGCGGCGGCGTCGGAGGTATGCAGGCTTCGCTCGATCTGGCTGAAGGGGGTTATAAGGTCTATTTAGTCGAAAAGGGGCCGTCTATCGGCGGGGTGATGGCACAGCTTGACAAGACGTTCCCGACTAACGACTGCGCGATGTGTACTCTTGCGCCGCGCATGGTCGATTGCGGCGGGCACATGAATATCGAGAAAATGACCTACTCCGAGATAGAATCAATCGAAGGCTCAGCGGGCAATTTCAAGGTCCGCGTCAGGAAAAAGGCACGCTACGTTGATCCGGAAAAGTGTACGGGCTGCGGAGAATGTGTTGAGAGCTGTCTTGTTAGAAACATTGTCTATATAGATCAGCCGGGCCGTGCGCCGGTTCAGATTGAAGAAGACGTGCGAGTCAAGGTGGATGACATTCTGAACAGATATTCAGGCGGCCGTGAAATCATCGTTCCGATTCTTCACGATATTAATGAGGAGTTCAGGTGGCTGCCTCCGGAGGTCCTCTGTCGAATAGCCGAGGTAACCGAGATTCCTATCGAGCACATCCTGCGGATTGCAAGCTTCTACAATGCCTTCAGTCTTAAGCCGAAGGGAAAGCATGTCATCCGTGTCTGTACCGGAACAGCGTGCTATGTCAAAGGTGCACAGCGTATTTTGGATACATTTTCGAGGGAACTGGAGGTCGAAGTAGGGGACGTAACGGATAACGGGCAGTTCAGCCTGGAGACCGTCAATTGTGTGGGTTGCTGCGGCCAGTCGCCTGTAATCACGGTCGATGATGATATATACGGATATGTGAACCAGACTATGGTCACCGGCGTGCTCGGGAAGTACACATAGGAAGGAGAAAAAAATGTCTAAGATTAAACCTGAGGACCTCGACAAGATCGGAGAAAAGATCAAGAGGACAATGCTTCTTAGAGAAGGCTCGTGCCGGGTGAAGATCATCGTCCATATGGGGACATGCGGAATTGCGGCCGGTGCAAGAAACGTCATGAAAGCTTTGATGGATGAGATCGAGAAGGCGGAATCGAAAGACATTCTTCTGACAATCTCGAGTTGTGCAGGACTTTGCAGCAGTGAGCCTATGATAACGATAGAAGAAAAAGACAAGCCGGCGGTGAAGTATGTTGAGCTTACTGCCGAGAAGGCAAAGGCAATCTTTGCCGGTCATGTCCTTGGCGGTAAGATTGTGAACGAATACGCGCTTGCGGCCGGGAGCGAGAGAACGCTTTAAGGAGATTGCAACGATGCCACATATTACGAACGTAATGATTTGCACTTGCACAAATTGCATATCGAACGGCGCTCTTGATATACGGGATTCACTGGATGCACAGATTAAGCGGCAGGGATTGCAGGATGATGTCCTTGTCGTACCGACAGGAGCAAGTGGTCTTTGTGTCAATGGGCCTATCCTGATAGTGCAGCCAGAAGGAATTTTCTACCAGAAACTCAAGGGCAAAGACATTCCGAATCTTGTTGAGGAGCATTTTCTAAAAGGCCGGCCGGTAAAGAGCCTGATGTATGTTCCTCCGGGAGAAGAAAGCCCGATTCCTGAGCTTCGATCGATTCCGTTTTTCAAGGACCAGCGGCTGATTGCGCTTCGTAACCGGGGACTGATCGATCCGGACAAGATCGATGAGTATATTGCCAGGGACGGTTACAAGGCACTGGCAAAGGCAGTGACATCTATGACGCAGGAAGAAGTCATCAAAGAAATATCCGATTCAGGCCTGCGGGGACGTGGTGGTGCAGGGTTTCCAACGGGACGTAAATGGGACAGTAGAAGGAAAGACCCAAGGACGCCTAAGTACGTGGTTTGTAATGCCGACGAGGGTGATCCGGGCGCATTTATGGACAGGAGCATCGTCGAAGCGGATCCGCACTCGGTGATTGAAGGAATGGCTATCGGAGCATATGCAGTGGGAGCGTCGAGCGGGTATATGTATCTGCGAATGGAGTATCCACTTGCCGTCAAAAGAATACAACTGGCGATAGAGCAGGCCAGAGAGTACGGCTTGCTGGGCAAAGATATCTTTGGCAGCGGTTTTGATTTTGACTTGCAGGTATTTAAGGGTGCCGGGGCATTTGTATGTGGTGAGACGACCGCTCTTGTCGCTTCTATTGAAGGCAAGATTCCTGAGCCGAGACAAAGACCTCCACGGACGACCCTATGGGACAAGCCGGTCGTTATCAACAACGTTGAGACCTGGGCAAATGTCCCTGTGATTTTAAACTGGGGGGCAAAATGGTTTGCGGAGATCGGAACCGAGAAAAGCAAGGGAACCAAAGTCTTCTCGCTGGCGGGGAATATCAATAATGCAGGTCTTGTGGAGGTGCCAATGGGCATAACCCTTCGGGATATTGTCTATAATATCGGAGGTGGTATTCCCAAAGGCAAGGAGTTCAAGGCTGTTCAGACAGGCGGGCCTTCCGGCGGCTTTCTTCCGGCCAGTCTGCTCGATTTATCGGTTGACTATGAGCAACTGGATGAGGCCGGGTCTATGATGGGTTCCGGCGGTATGGTAGTGATGGACGAGAATGTTTGTATGGTCGAAATGGCCAGGTATTTCGTTGCATTCACAAATGACGAATCCTGCGGCAAATGCACTTCCTGCCGAGAGGGTTCCCTTGCACTTCTTGAGATTTTGAGCAGGATGTGCAATGGAGAGGGAAAGCCTGGAGATATCGAGTTACTCGAAGAATTGGGAGAGGCAATCAGAGATGCTTCTCAGTGCGGATTAGGGCAAAGCCTTCCCAACCCGGTATTGAGCTCCCTGGAACACTTCCGAGACGAATATAAAGCCCATATTGATGAAAAGAGATGTCCGGCGGGATTATGCAAGGCTTTAATCACATTTAATATTAGTGAAGAGAAATGTATAGGATGTCGGTTGTGCGCCAAGAAATGTCCCCAGGAGGCCATATCGGGAGAGGCCAAAGAGCTGCATACAATCGATCAGGATAAATGTATCAAATGCGGAGTTTGTCTCGACGCATGTAAGTCTGAAGCGGTATTAGTAGCATGATTTTGAAAGATATACAAAAGATACTGGAAGCGGAAGTCATCGTGGGCGATGATCTGCTGGGTGAAGATATAACAATAGCTTGCGGGTGTGACTTAATGAGCGATGTTTTGTCTTTTGTGAAGCCTGGAGCACTTTTGTTGACCGGTTTGATTAATCCGCAGGTGGTTCGTACTGCAGAAATGGCGGACCTGCGGGCAATATGCTTTGTTCGGGGAAAAAGGCCCGCTCAGGAGACTATTGAATTGGCTCAATCCAAGAGTATCCCGTTATTGACGACGCCTCTGCTGCTATTCGAGTCTTGCGGTCGATTACACCGAGAAGGACTTTCCGGTTGCTCTGAAAATAAGAAGAAAATCAAATAGGATTTTTTCAAGTGACTCCAGATAACAAAATAAGCAGGATTCAGGAATTAGTCTATGAGATTAGGATAGGCGAAGTAATGCAGAGTGATGTCATTACGATTAGTCCGCAGACCCATATGAGTGAGCTAAGGAAGATTTTACGGGAGAAACGCATCTCCGGAGCGCCTGTAATGGACGGGGATGAAATGGTGGGTATCATCAGTATCGAGGATTTTATTAAGTGGCTGGCCGATAGGGAGCACGATTGCCCCATTAGTGAGAAGATGAGCAAAGATGTTCAAACTCTTTATGCCGATGAGCCGTTGACCCAGGCGGTCAACAAATTCGAGCGTTTTGGTTTCGGCCGATTTGCCGTTATTGACCGCCAGAGCAGGCGGCTTCTTGGCATAATCACCAAGGGGGATATAGTTGAGGGCCTGCTCAAAAAGCTGGAGATCGACCACTATAAAGAAGAGGAAGAGATTTACTGTCGACGAGTTGAGCATTTTTTCGAGGATATTCTTGCGGACAAAGTGGTGCTTTTATTTCAATATGATGTAGCGGGACACGATTTCAAACGGGCAGGAGAAGGCGCCAGCCGGCTAAAGGCCTCCTTAAAACGCCTGGGCCTGGATCCTCAGATAGTCCGCCGGGTTGCGATTGCTACATACGAAGCAGAGATGAACCTGGTCATCTATACCGATGGCGGCCAGATTCGAGCGCGTGTTGAACCGCATGAGATTTTTGTAAAAGTGGCGGATTCCGGACCGGGGATCCCCGATATCCAGAAGGTTTTGCAGCCGGGTTATTCAACCGCTCCGGAGTGGGTTAGAAACTTAGGTTTTGGAGCCGGTATGGGCCTGAACAATATCTTCAAGTGTGCCAGTAAGATGGAATTGAAATCTGTCGTAGGCAAAGGAACGCAATTGTATATTCGTATCGACACCAAAGATGGAGCTATGAGTGAAACTAACTGAATTAATACAGAAGTTAAACTTGAGCGTCAGGTCGGCAAAAACGCACTTGGATCGCGAGGTTACCGGGGGCTATGCGAGCGATTTGCTTAGTGATGTCCTTGCTAATAGCGAAGAAGGAAACCTTTGGATTACTTTACAGATTCATCAGAATATCGTGGGTGTGGCCAGTATGAAAGACCTGGCTGGAATTATATTGGTAAATAACAGAGAACCTGAGCCGGAAACCCTGGAGAAAGCAGAATTAGAAAAATTACCGATTATGGTAACCGAGATGCCGACCTTTGAACTGGTCGGCAAGCTCTATAGTTTGGGAATTGTCGGAACGAAATAATGAGGAAAGTAAGAGCCGACCTGCATCTGCATACTTGCCTTTCTCCCTGTGCCGACAATCAGATGCAGCCAGCAGCTATAATCGAGCGGTCTAAAAAAGCAGGTTTGGATATGATAGGTATATGTGATCATAATTCTGGTGAGAATGTAAGGGCGATGATGAAAGCCGGTGAGCGGCAGGGCATTGCGATTATTCCTGGTGTTGAGGTTACCTCGCGGGAGGAAGTGCATATCCTCGGACTGTTCGACACCGAGCAGGACCTGATGCGCCTTCAGGATATTATCTATGAAAACCTGCCCGGCCAAAACGATGAGGAGGCCTTCGGCCCTCAGCTAATCATTGACGAATACGGTAATGTGGTGGGTCAGAATTCCAGGCTTTTGATAGGAGCGACAACCCTGACCTTAGAGCAGATTATCGATGCGATTCACCAATTCGCCGGACTGGCTGTTGCCTCTCACATCGATCGCCAGCGATTCAGCCTGATTGGCCAGTTGGGTTTCATCCCCAAAGGATTGAAGCTGGATGCCGTGGAGGTTTCGATCCCGTCCTCGGTCAGGCAGGAGTATGACTATCCGGTTGTAACTTCTTCCGATGCTCATTTTCTGGAAGACATCGGAAAGAATTCCACTTGTTTTATGATAGAGGATACATCGTTACAGGAGATTTCAAAAGCGTTGCGCTGTGAGCTGGGAAGGATGGTCGTAAGCAATTGAATGGAAGATTTGTCGCTGCACATTCTGGACATTGCTGAAAACTCGATTAACGGAGCGGCAAGGACAATTGAAATTATAATCGATGAAGACAGAGAGAAAGACTTGTTGACTGTTGAGATTAAAGATGATGGTAAGGGCATGGACCAAAAGACTCTGAAAAAAGCTCTTGATCCGTTTTTCACTACACGCAAGACTCGCAGAGTCGGCCTGGGGCTGTCCTTACTGGCTCAGGCGGCCGAACAGAGCGGCGGCAAGATGGAGCTGAACTCTATACCAGACGTGGGAACGACGGTCAGGGCGACGTTTCGCATGAGCCATCCGGACTGCAAACCTATGGGTGACATTAATGAGACAATGCGCATGTTGGTTGCAGGGCATCCTGAGATTAATTTCGTTTACGAACATCATAAAGACAATTCAAAATACCGTTTTGACACGAGAGAAGCATGCAGAAAATGATTACTCTAACAATTGACAACAAAAAAGTTGAGGTTGAAGAAGGCTCAACCGTTCTTCAGGCCGCAGAGAAGCTCGGTATTAAAATTCCTACTCTTTGCCACCACAGGTCTTTGTTGCCCTACGGTGCGTGCCGTGTCTGTCTGGTCGAATTAAAAAAATCGTGGGGTTCAAGCATTCAGGCTTCCTGTGTTTATGCTGCAGAGGAGGGATTGGTCGTACGAACTGATTCAGAGAGAGTCTTGAAGACCCGCCGGATGATGCTCGAATTGCTATTGGCCCGTTGCCCGGATTCGCCCCGGATAGTAGAAATGGCCAGGGAGATGGGCATCGAGGAACCTCGCTTTCAAAAGAAGAACGATAACTGCATCCTATGCGGACTCTGTACAAGAGTATGCGAGGAAAGGATGGGTGTCGGCGCCATCAGCTTTGTCAACAGAGGTTCGGAACGAAAGGTCGCTGTTCCGTACGACAAGCATTCTCCTATTTGTATGACATGCGGGGCCTGCACGGTTGTCTGCCCGACCAATGATGTGGACCTATCCAAAGTATCACTTAACAAACCAAGGCCAGTAATGTCCGATTATGATATGGGTCTTGTCCAAAGGTCTTCCATTTATATACCTTTCGCCCAGGCAATACCTAAGGTAGCGCTGATTGACAAAACAACCTGTATGCACTTCCTTAATGATACGTGCAAATCCTGTGAGAATTTCTGTGAAGCCGGAGCTATCGACTATGAACAGCAGGATGAAATCGAGGAGCTGGATGTCGGTGCCGTTGTCCTGTCGCCGGGATTTGAGCAATTTGATCCGGACCTCAAAAAGGAACTCGGCTACTCGAGGTATTCCAATGTCCTGTCCAGCCTTCAGTTCGAACGGATTCTTTCGGCCAGCGGACCGTACCTCGGAAAGGTCCTGCGTATCTCCGATGAAAAAGCCCCCGGGAAGATTGCATGGATACAGTGTGTCGGCTCCAGAGAAGTAGAGTGCAACTATTGCTCCTCGGTCTGTTGTATGTATGCGACCAAGGAGGCTATTATTGCCAAGGAGCACGCCCCCGACCTCGATTGCACAATCTTTTTCATTGATATGCGCGCCTATGGCAAAGGATTTGACGCCTATTACGAACGTGCAAAGGGGCTTGGCGTTAAATATATTCGCTGTCGTCCCTCTTCGGTGAAAGAGGACTCCAAAACAAAGAACCTCAAAATCACATATCAGGCCGCTGACGGCGAAATACTAACAGATGAGTTTGGCATGGTAGTCCTTTCAACAGGTTTAAGACCTCCGGCGGAGGTCCGCGAACTTGCGGATAAATTCGGAATCGAGCTTGATCAACATGGTTTTGCCGCCACGCTTCCTATGGCACCGGTTGAGACCTCAAAGGCCGGTGTTTATGTTTGCGGGCCTTTTGCTTCGCCGAAAGATATCCCTGAAACGGTCATGGAGGCCTCCGCAGGCGCTGCCAAGGCGATGGCGCTGCTTACGGAGCAGCGGAATACTCTAATCACGCATAAAGAATATCCACCTGAAATGGATGTTGCCGGCAAGGAGCCGCGCATCGGCGTGTTTGTATGTCACTGCGGCAGAAATATCGGCGGAGTCGCCGATGTGCCAAATGTAGTCGAATATGCCAAAACTCTGCCGAATGTCGTCTATGCAGCGCATAATCTATATACGTGCTCGACCGATACTCAGGATAATATAAAAGAAATGATTGCCGAGCACGACCTGAATCGCATAATAGTGGCTTCGTGCAGTCCGAGAACTCACGAACCGCTTTTCCGCAATACGTGTCGAGAGGCCGGGCTTAATGAATACCTCTTTGAAATGGCTAATATTCGTGACCAGTGTACCTGGGTGCACATGCATCAGCCGGAAATGGCCACTCAAAAATCAAGAGACCTTGTCAGGATAGCTGTTGCCAAATCAAGAATGCTCGAACCTCTGAAAAAGGGAACTCTTAAGGTCAATAACGATGCCCTGGTAATCGGCGGCGGCATCGCCGGAATGACGGCGGCAATTAATCTGGCGGATCAGGGATTTAAGGTGCATCTCGTTGAAAACCAGGAGCAATTGGGCGGCAACCTTAATCATATACACAGCCTGCTAAGCGGCGACCCACAGCAAAAGCTCAAAAGCACTATTGAGAAGGTCAACGCCCATCCTAATATAGATGTGCATCTGAAAAGCATTGTATCTGCGGTTGATGGTTCGGTTGGTAATTTCAAGTCAACAATCCAGCATAACGGCGATGGAAAACAGGTCTCTCACGGTGTCGTTATCGTCGCCACCGGAGCTGAGCAATACGAACCGACCGAGTATCTCTACGGCAAAAACCCCCGCGTTCTTACCCAGCGGACATTTGAGCAGTGGCTGTCCGAGGACAAGGCCGAGCTTAAAAAGGCTAAATCCATTGTGATGATTCAATGCGTTGGTTCACGAGACGAGGACCGTCCATATTGCAGCCGCGTCTGCTGCTCGGAAGCAATTAAGAATGCGATTGTCATTAAGAAAAAGCAGCCTGAGACTGATGTTTACATTCTCTACCGTGACATAAGAACATACGGCCTGCTTGAAGAATACTATACAGAAGCAAGACGTATAGGTGTACGCTTCATCCGCTATGAAGAAGACAAGAAGCCTGAGGTCTCAGCCAATAATGGCAGCTTCTCAGTTTCCTGTTTTGATCCCGTTCTCAATGCACCGGTTACGATAAACTCTGATTTGGTTGTGCTCGCTGCAGCGATAGTACCGGGCGAGACCCTTAGTGAAGTCGGAAAATTATACAAGTTGTCACTCAATCAGGACAAGTTCTTCCTGGAAGCGCACATGAAGCTCAAACCGGTCGATTTTGCCACCGACGGTGTTTTCATGTGCGGCTTGGCGCACTGCCCGAAATCAATCGAAGAAAGCATCGCCCAGGCGGATGCGGCCGCAGGCCGTGCCGCAACTATTCTGTCCAAAGACGAAATCGAGCTGGACGCTAATATTTCAGAAATCGTGGACGATAACTGTGACGGCTGTGCATATTGCATCGATCCGTGCCCGTATAACGCATTGACGCTTATTGAATATATGCTCAAAGGCGATATTAAGAAGACCGTTGAAAGAGATGCGGCATTGTGCAAAGGCTGTGGTGTGTGTCAGGCTACGTGTCCGAAAAAAGGAGTATTTATTCGCAGTTTCAAGCTTGAGCAATTAGGTGCAATGGTTGAAGCCGCGCTGGAAACAGGCTAATAGAGGAGTTTGTTTAATATGGCAGACGAAGAAACGTTTGAACCGGTAATTGTTGGTTTTTGTTGCAACTGGTGTTCGTATGCAGGGGCTGATCTCGCCGGGGTCTCCCGGTATCAGTATCCTCCGAACCTGAGGATTATACGAGTTATGTGCTCGGGAATGGTGCACCCGAATCTGGTCATAGATGCTTTAACAAAAGGTGCAGATGGGGTTCTGATTTGCGGCTGTCATATCGGAGACTGTCACTACCTTGACGGTAATGTTAAAGCTGAGAACCGAAAGGAAGCAATAGAGCTTATGTTGGAAGATTTCGGCATAGAACCTGAACGATTCAGGCTCGAGTGGGTATCCGCATCTGAGGGGCCCAGGTTCGCCGAGGTGATCCGGGAAATGACCGAGGCTGTTCGTGCGCTGGGTCCCAGTATGTATAAGGTTTGAGAATATTTGTTCGGCTTGAACAGAAGTGAGTCGGGCTGAAACGTATGTATAGCTTTGAAATTAATTTGTTTTAGGAATTTAAGATATGCCAAAAGCACGTCTCTTTGATGGCAAAAAATTTATGTGGGATGGCCTTGAGTACGACGACGAAGAAAAAGCCGGCTCAGTGGAGAAGGGATACGCCGAAAAGGGCTTTGAGGTTCGAACCTGCAGCGAGGAAGGGAAGGTGTTTATTTACACACGGCGAGTTGTCACTGAGGTTGTGGTGGAATAAAACCAGCAGGATTGGCTGTACGGACCGGCTTACCAGAAGGAAGCTGCCGTAACAAAAGTCGTTGTGAAAGGAGAAAATATGAGTGCTCCAAAGATATTGATTATCGATGACGATCCGGATTTCGTGATGGTCACTAAAGCGATCCTCGAGACAAAGCAGTACAACGTTCGATTCGCCCATGACCCGGAAGAGGGATTTATTAAGCTGGAGGAGGAAATACCGGACGCTCTGATACTGGATGTCATGATGGGAAAAGGTGCGGAGGGATTCGTATGTGCAAGGAAGATACGGAAGGACCCACGGTTTGATAAGATGCCTATATTAATGATAACATCCATGTCCGAGCAGACCGGATTTAATTTTCCCGGCGAAGGTAAACATTCCAAGTTCCTGCCGGTTGATGAATATATAGAGAAAGGCATTGAGCCGCACGTTCTTCTTGAGAAAGTTGAGCAGCAGCTTGCCAAAAAAAGAGACGACTAATCGTAAATATAAGTTAATGAGAAATGAGATACTACATAATATGTTAAATCTCTTGAGAAAGGAGGTACTACCGTGCCTGTAAAAGTAGCAGAAGAATGGCTGAACATCTGTGGAGGATGTGAGGTCACAATACTGGACATAGGCGAGCCGCTGCTTGACCTGCTGCCTGAGCTCGATTTTGTCCATATGCCCGTATTGATGGACCATAAGTATTTTGGTCAAACAGGAGAAAAGGAAGAGATGGAGATCCCCGAGGCTGATGTGGGGATAATCTCAGGAGGTGTACGGAACGAGAAGGAAAAGCATGTTACCGAGGAAATGAGAAAAAAGTGCAAAACCCTTATTGCCCTTGGCTCATGTGCATGCTATGGCGGAATTCCCGCCCTGGCGAATATGTTTCCTCTTGAAGCCCTGTACGACAAAGTCTTCAGAGAATCGAAGACTACGGATGCCGGTGATACACCTAAAGAGAATCTTCCTCCTCTATTGGACAGGGTGTACGCAGTAGATGAGATTGTGCCTGTGGATGTATATATTCCAGGTTGTCCTACAAATCCTGATATTGTTGTCAAGGCCCTCACCGCACTTTTGGAAGGCAAAGAGTTCAAGCTTGAAGAGAGAAGTGTCTGCGACGAGTGTCCGCTTAAGCGGGAAAAGAAGGCTGCGGGCGGCCAGATTAAAAGAACGCTTGATTCGGTGGAGTTCGACCAAAGTAAGCCCTGGGATCAGACCAGGTGCTATATGGAACAGGGCTATTTATGTCTTGGGCCTGTCACCCTGGCGGGCTGTGGGAGTAAAGAAGGAAACGGTGACGGTGTAACAGTCCCTCGCTGCATAAAAGGGTTTATGCCGTGCCGGGGATGCTTCGGTCCGATTCGTAAAGGTGCAAATCCTTTGGTTGACATGATGACTGCGATTTCATCTATAGGGCTGGATGCAAAACAGGTTCCCGACAGACGTGCATTGCTAAACAGGTATATTGGTGCTCAAAAACGACTTAGGCCGTTGCCTGTGCGTCCAAAGTAGAAAGGATGTATAAATATGAAAACAATTACAATAGCCCCAGTAACCAGAATTGAGGGCCATGCCAAGGTAACCATTAACCTTGATGACAGCGGTAATGTGGCGGATACTTTTGTTAACGTGGTGGAGCTTCGCGGTTTTGAGAAGTTCTGTATTGGAAGGCCTGTAGAGGAACTCCCGCGTATTGTAACGAGTATCTGTGGGGTGTGTCCGTGGCACCATCACCTGGCGTCGGCGAAGGCCAACGACGTGGTCTTCGGCGTAACACCGCCGCCTACGGGGGCAAAGCTCAGGGACCTCTGCCAGAGCATCGCCTTCTGCTCGGACAAGATACTTCACTTCTTCATCTTGGCCGGCCCGGACTTTGTGATGGGCCCGGATAGTGATTATTCTGTGAGAAACGTTATAGGAATAGCCCAGGCAAATCCCGAAATAGGCAAGAAAGTCATTCGCAACCGGCACCTTGGCACACAGATGCTCAACATAATTTCAGGGAAGGCTATTCACCCGGTCACTGCAGTACCGGGCGGATTCAGTAAGCCTCTGACAGAGGCCGAACGGGAAAAAGTTGTTCCCATGGCAAACGAAGTGCTGGAGTTTGCAAAGTTTGCTATAGCATTCGCCAAGGAGAACGTCTTCCCCAAGTACCTCGACGCCATTAAAACCTTGGGCGTGATTGAGACCGGTTTCCTGGGGACCGTGGCCGAAGACGGAACGCTTGAACTATACGACGGCAAGGCTCGATTGATGAAGCCTGACGGTTCATACGAAGAGTTCCCATATGATCAATACACTGAGTATATTGGAGAACATATCGAGCCCTGGACATACCTCAAGTTTCCTTATGCCAAAAAATGGGGTGATTTTTCGATGGATCTCGATAATCCGTCGGGGATATACCGCACGAACACCCTTGCTCGTATCAATGTTTGCGATAAGATGGCAACGCCGTTGGCGCAAGCGGAGCTCGAAGAGTTCCGGGCGAGCTTTGGACGGCCCGCCCAGCAAACACTGCTCTACAACTACGCGAGACTGATCGAGCTGGTTTACAACGCCGAGCATGTCATTGAGCTCCTGAACGACCCGGAGATTACCGGGAAGGAGATACGCGTTCCGGTTACGCCGCGAGCTGCAAGGGGTATTGGTTGTGTTGAGGCGCCAAGAGGGACCTTGATTCACGATTATGAGACCGATGAGAACGGGCTGATTACCAACGTCAATCTGATTGTCGGTACTACCCACAACAATGCCCCAATCAATATGTCCGTTAAGCAGACGGCGAAAGCACTGATAAAGGACGGTAATTACGACCAGGGAATCCTCAACAGGGTCGAAATGGCCATACGGGCCTACGATCCGTGCCTGTCCTGCGCAACGCACAAACTGGATGGCAGTGTTCCTGTGAAGGTTGAAGTTCGGGATGCTCGTGGGAAACTAATCGACACTATTGCAAATTGGTAAGTTGACAAGGCCGTAAAGCAATCCGATATTGAGATTGCTTTGGCCCTCTAAAACGACTTGCCGGATGAATATAATGATGCTATAGTGGGGAGATAGTTGTAGTCTAAAATCTCTGAAAAGGATTTTGGGATATTTCTCGGTGTGCGCTTGATTCCTGGCGATTTCATTAATTCTAAGCGAGGGATACAGGTCAATAACTGAGAAGATGGAGAATTAAGGACAAAGACTGTTTCTAATGGCTTCAGAAGAGAGTATTCAGCCGGCTGTATATGAGCTGCCGCTTCGGCAGGAATTGCCCGTTGATGCGGAGATCAAAGGCTCGGAAATATCTCTGTCGGAATCTCTGCTAATGCGAAATGCATTGTGGTTCTGCCGGGTCAGATGGCTGGTGATTGCAACTCTGGTCTGCTACGGTGTGCTGGGTCAGTTTCGGCGTTCGATTGACTACTTCGAAATACGTTCTCCGGGAACGTGGCCCTTTGTCATGGCCGGGATTTTGACGTTGTTCAATCTTGTTTTTCTGTTTCTTGCACGGGCCAGGACCTTTCCGTCCAAAATCATTTTTAACCTGTGGGGTCAGATTATTGTGGATTTGGTTATCCTCACCGGGGTCGTTTACTTTATCGGCAGCCTTGAGACGAACATCGCGTTCACGTATCTTTTTCATATCGTTTTATCTTGTGTGTTCTTCTCGCGCAGGCAGAGTTTGATTGTGACTATCATGGCAATCGTCATGTTTGCCGCGTGTATTGCCGCAGAATATGTATTGAAGATACTGCCTTCGATGAGTATTTTCAACGAGTCTTTCCATGAACAGAATCATTCCCCGGTATTGGCAACATTGACTGTAAACTTCTTTTTCGCTATCGGAATATGGCTGGTCGTATGGTATCTTGCCTCCCACTTATCCTGGATGGTACGCCGGAGGGATTTCGAACTTACTGAAACCAACCTCCGCCTGGTTGCTGCCCAGGAGGAACGGGCCCGGCATATGCTTGCGACAACCCACCAGCTAAAAGCTCCTTTTGCAGCTATCTATTCCAATGCGCAGCTTCTGCTGCAGGGATATTGCGGTGATATTCCGGACGAAGCTTTGCAGGTGATACAGCGGATAACGTCGAGGTCAAGGCGGCTGACTACTGAAATCCAGGAAATGCTCCAGTTGGCAAATTTAAGCTCAACCAGCCAACAGTCTCTTCCGCAGAGCAGGATAGTTTCAACGGATTTACTTTTGTGGTGCAAATCTCAGGTTGACCCGATAGCTCGTGAACGCGGCGTTACTTTCAAAGTAAATGTTCGGCCTGTAGCTATGGTTGGCACTGAAGATCACTTTAAAATGTTGTTTGTCAATCTCCTGTCAAATGCGGTAATATATTCCCATAGAAACGGACATGTACATATCTGCTGTTATAAAGGTCCGGATTCGGAGCCTGTTGTTACTATTGCCGACAATGGAATAGGCATACAACCGGATAAACTGCCTCATATCTTTGAGGAGCATTACCGAACCAATGAGGCCGTGCAGCATAACAAAGAGTCTTCCGGACTGGGTTTGGCTATTGTTAAAAACGTAGCCGAATTGTACGGCATCCGCATCAGGGTGGAAAGCCGTTTCGGTTCAGGAACAAAGTTTGAGCTTAAATTCCCGGCTCCGAACGGAAGTCCGGGCGATAATATGAAAGGAGAAACGAAATGCCCTATCTCTTGATTGTTGATGATGATGAAGATTTTGCCAGTACTACGGCAACTGTCCTGCGTAAAGAAGGATACGACGTGCAGGTTGAGCTGGACATTGAAAGTGCGGTGAAAAGTATGGAAAGCAAACCTCCGGATTTGGCGATCTTGGATGTTATGTTTCCCGAAAACGCTTCTGCCGGATTTGAACTGGCGCGCTCCATGCGCCACAAAAGCGGAAAGCTCAAGAATATTCCGATCCTGATGCTGACTGCTATCAACACAAAATTCCCGCTCGGCTTTGGGCCGAAGGATATCGACGAAAGCTGGATGCCCGTAACTGAATTTCTGGAAAAACCTGTTGATTTTGATGTTTTACGGGAAAAAGTGGCTAAGCTTTTAAGTTCGAATAGCGCGGATGATTGAAAAGGGTGGTATATGGGACCTGAGTGGTACGATAAATCTGTTCTTATACTGGGATGCGGCAATGTGTTGCTTGAGGATGACGGATTTGGTCCTGCCGTTGCTCAGCAGCTCCAGCGCGACTTCACAATTCCCTCCGATATCTGTGTCCTGGATACAGGAACTTCTGTTCGGGAGATACTCTTTGATACCATTCTTTCCGACAAGAAGCCGTCAAAAATCGTTATTATAGATGCGATGGATTGCGGCCTCGAACCGGGAGAACTCTTCAACCTGGACCTCGATTCTTACCCAAAGGTTAAGCTCGACGACTTTTCCCTGCATCAGATACCCACATCGAATTTGCTTCGTGAGCTTCGTGACCTTTGCGGAATAGAAGTCAGCGTGGTTGCCTGCCAGGTGGCCGGAGCATGTGACAGTGTCAATCCCGGGCTTTCGGAACCTGTCAACAAAGCTGTCGGGCAGGCTGCCGAGATGATCGCCAAAGACTATTTCAAATAGCTGTTCGAATATTGCTTACTGCATATTGAACTGAATTGAACCACTCCGGCATCAAAAGTACGGGATAGGAATAAGACCATCTATGTTGATTTTGTTTTTATTGTATAGCTTTGGGGATGTTATAGATATTCAAACCGGCTCGATGTTCCGTCCTTGCCGGCATTATAATACCGGCAAGAAACGCAACGCCGAAACAAGTTATCGCGCCGATGGCACCGTATAACAGGCTGTTAAGCTCAGTGGCCAATTTCACATACAGCAGTATGCCTATACTCGCAACAGCCCCAATCCAGGCGTGAGCGGTATTAACTCTTTGCGTGAAAATACCGAGCATAAACAGGCCGGCGAGTGTCCCTCCGAGCAGGCCCATTATTCCCAGGAAAAAGTCCCAGAGATATTTGATTTCAATACGGGCCAGAAGCATGGCAGTTGCTGTGCCGGATATACCGAGTGCTATAGTCAAACATCTCGCAAAAAGAAGATATTTACTTTCAGAAAGGTGTGGCATAAATCGTCGAACAAAGTCTGTCGTTACCACGGTTGAAATCGAGTGCATGCTGCTGTCGATTGTTGACATTGCGGCTGCGAATACCCCGGCAATTACAAGCCCGGCTAAACCGTTCGGCATCTGCCGGGCAATAAACAAGGCGAATATCTGATCGGTCTTTTCGAGATGAGCCAAACTCTGTGGGTTGGCTTGGTAGAATACAAATAATCCCGTACCGACCAACAAGAACAGTGCGCCGGCGAAGATGGCCAGACAACCATTAAGCCAGATGGCCTTGGCCGCCTGTTTCTCATTCGGCGTAGTCAGGTAACGCTGGATGACCGCCTGATCGGTTGTGTACGGCACCAGAGAATTAGTAAAGACGGCGCCGATGACAACGACAATCAGAGCATCCGAAGTCCAGTCCCAGTTTAGATGTGCGAGATTGAACTTTCCGTTCTCGGCTGCGACAGAGACAAATTGACCAAAACCTCCGTCCAGATCGCCGATGATAATTCCCAGCGCAACAAAAGCTCCGCCTATCAGGACAAATGCCTGCACGACGTCCGTCCAGATTACGGCTTCGATGCCGCCGAGGACGGTATAGACTGTGCTCAAAATACCCATCAGGGCAATGCACACAAAGACATTCAAACCTGTTACGGCAGAGAGGGCCAGGGCCGGCAGCAGGACGACAATTCCCATTCGTCCTAATTGAAAAGCCACAAATGACAGGCTGCCGAAGACTCGGATGCTTACGTGAAAACGCTTTTCGAGATACTCATACGCGGTCGTGATATTGAGCCGCCGGAAGAAAGGCAGATATAAGTAAATAACAAAAGGGGCTATCGCAAATATTCCGATATTCAATATCAACAGCGCCCAGTCGGTGGCATAGGCTCTTGCGGGCATAGCCAGGTAAGTGATTGCGCTTAATTGGGTGCCGAAAATACTAAGGCCCGCCGCCCACCATGGAATTCGCCTGCCGGCCAAAAAGAAATCATCGGTCGTTTTTTCCCGCCTGGCGAAGTAGAAACCCATGGCAACTAATACAGCCAGATAAACCCCTACAACGGCGTAATTCAATTTTCCGAAACTCACGGCTATGTCATTCATTCGGTTGAATCCGGAATAATTTTTGCCTGCGGATACCCGGTCCGGATTTGCAGGTGATTATAATTATATTATCTGACATCTTTTGTTTTTACCCCATTGACCACATTCTGAGGTTTGCCGGCAAGGAATGAAGCCACATTATCGACGGCTACCCGGAGCAGCCTTTTCCGAGCTGCTATAGTCGCCCATGCAATGTGCGGAGTAATGCAGCAGTTCCTTGCTTTCATAAGCGGATTATTCTCACCGGGCGGCTCCTCTGACAGCACGTCCAAACCGGCCCCTGCAATTCTATTGTTATTCAATGCGTCAGCCAAAGCCTGCTCATCTACCAAAGGCCCGCGGCTGGTATTAATCAGAAAAGCGGTCTTTTTCATCATCTCCAGTCGCTCCCTGTTGATTATCTTTTTTGTCTCAGATGTAAGCGGACAATGCAGGCTGATGACGTCACTTGTCCGAAAGATATCATCTATGCCTGCGGGTTGGCATCCTTCCGGTATACTTGATGATTTGGCGATATCATAAAAGATGACATTCATTCCAAAAGCAATGGACAGCTTTGCAGTAGCGCGGCCGATTCTTCCAAAGCCGATTATCCCCATAGTCAGTCCCGCTAATTCAATCAAAGGCGTGTCCCAATAGCAGAAGTCGGGACTGGAAGTCCACCGTCCGGACCTTACTGTTTGAGCATGGTGGGCAGTATGATGAGCGAAATTCAGAAGATGAGCAAAGACTATTTGCGCCACTGATTGTGTACTGTATGTTGGAACATTGGTCACCGGGATATTTTTATGGCGGGCTGCTTCGATATCTACTATGTTGTAGCCGGTAGCCAGAACCCCGATATATTTAAGCTTTGGAAGCTGTTTAATTGTATCTGAGGATAATACGGTTTTGTTTGTTAGTATGATTTCAGCGTCTTTGGCACGCGGTACCACTGCTTCGGGGGCTGAACGGTCATGAACTGTACACGGGCCCAGGGCCTCCAGGTCTTTCCATGTTAAATCTCCGGGATTTAGTGTGTAGCCGTCTAATACAACAATATTCATTATCTAATTTCCTTATTTAGCTGAAGACATCTTTTTATTGTATGATTTTACGATGGGGATTCTTCATATAGTAAAAGAATCCGTCTTCGGCACCCACTAAAAGATCAGGGATATCATCTTTGTCCCAGTCCACAACGGTCGGGCTTGTTGTGTGGCCGGCCAGGATGCGATTATCAACTGTTCCCTGATCGCTGAAAAGATGCTTGTTTTGATTTGTAGAAATATTTCGAAGAAAGTTGATATTTCGACTATTCACCAGCAGGTCCAGTCGTCCGTCGAGGTCCCAGTCGGCAAAACAGAATTTGCGCCGGCCGCTTCTGCCTGCAATACCGTCGTTCATTCTTAACAGTCCGCTGGTTTTATTTGTGGGTCGATGTATCGAATCAAAAGCCGAGACATCTTCGCAGGCAAAAAGACGCTTGCCCGGCAGCAGAATTAGTTCCCGGCCTCTTTCGGCACGCTGAAATAGCGCCAGGTATCCCTCATTGTCCAGTATTATCAAATCGTTCAGTCCATCTTTGTCATAGTCGATAACAACCGGTGTGGTTCGCCACTGGGTTGCGAGATTTTTATTTTTAGGCGCCCACCAGTTCCAGGCCGGTTTAGGAGGCTTTCCTGGCCACTCTACTTCAATGGGTTGTGCTGTCGTCAGTTGAGGTTTTTGCCGTGTTCCGATGTTTCTGTACCAGAGGATTTTTCCCCAAATCGAGTTGATGATAATATCCGGCAGGCCATCATGGTTCCAGTCCACAACATTCAGGGTCATATAACCCCATTTGGCTTCGCAGGGTCCCTGGATTGAGCCGTTTGGGCCGGCAATAATTCGGATGATGTTGCCATCGGCCTTGAGATATACCGGAGCGGCCCATTTTGGCGGATTAGCTCCATCGAGGTTTTCGATAAATCCGACGTAACCTGCGCTGTTGCCGCAAATCAAATCTTCGTCTCGGTCGTTGTCCCAGTCGAAACTATGCGGCGTAACAAGTACTCCGAATTTTACGTCGTCTGCCTGCTGTTGGAAAAAACGCGGCGGCAAAAACTCAGGCATGCCATCAATCATTTGGCCCGTATTTTCCAACAAAGCCACACGCCCGTCTTCCTGACCTACAATCAGGTCCACGTCTCCATCCCTGTCCCAGTCCAGCGCTACAGGAACAATCATGCACAAATCCATCTGAAGCGGCTTATCCTTATAGGTCAGGTATTTGCCTGCGGCATATTTGGGATGTTTGCGAGTTCCTATGTTTTCGAACCATGTGAATTTGTCAACGAACTCACCGCATATCAGGTCCAGGTCGCCGTCTCCGTCGAAATCGGCAAAATTTGGAGAAGGCATACCATATACGTCCACCGGTTTATTGCCGGCCAGTATTTTTTCCGCTCTTTCGTACTGCGGATTTTCATTGTTTCCCGTATTGTTCATAAGATAAACGTATCCATGTAACGGCCCGCGGATCCAGCGTCCCTGTTTATCGAATGCGTTATCCCATCCATAGTCGCTCCAGTCGCCGACGCCTGCAATCAGGTCGAGAACTTCATCCCCGTCATAGTCACAATACTGCCACTGGTTGGCACGGATGCGTCCTTTTGTACTATGCACGTTGGCTGAAGGATAAATTGCCTTGGTTTGTTTGAACTGATTGTCCGGCTTGTGAAAATCTATAATTTCCTTGGCCGGCAGCAGTAAGCGGACTTCGCCATTAATATAACTCGGGCGAATATTACTATATCCTGCGCCAACTCGAACGGCCGGCTTAAATACCGGCATTTTTATATTACCGCTGACATTCTCGAAGAAATACGTTCCATTGTACGGTTTGTCGGGACAGGAAACAACTAAATCGTAGTCACCGTCATTATCATAATCCATAGGCAGCGGCCAGGCCCAAAGCCCCACCCCCAAATCCACAATCAGGCCGGGATTATTATACTTTACCCGTTCAAGAGCGGTGCCGGATGCAGCAGTTATGAAAATCACCAGTATGATTATCAACAGAGAAACAGGGCTCTTAATTGTATCAGCGTTCATATTATTCTCCGAAAAATAACTCGTTCTTTCTCTAATACAGGTATTACAAATATAACGCACATTTATTATCTGAGAATTACTCTTATTTAAAAATGCTGTAATGTTAACTTGTTCGATAAGGATAGCAATTCTGCCCGTTTAGGGAAAGAAGAAATCAAACTGCTTCTCAACGCGATGAAGCGTTGTGGAGTAAAATGCCGGCCAAGCTCCCGCAGGGATCACTCCAAGGAAAAGATTGACAAGGAGAATTCACTACTCTGTGATTGTGAATGTTTCAATCAGACTTTTTAATTTTCCGATATCCGGCTCGCGCTCGTATAAAGGTTTTTGATTTTCTTTATATATACCGATATTTTCTTCAAAAGTTCTTTTGTCGGGATTGATATAAAAGATTCCAAGCGGGAACGGTTCATTTTCAGTTGCCTTCGTAAACGCTTCATTTCTATTGGATGGGTCGTGTGAATCGTCAAGATAATAGGTGTTTTTCTTAAACCACTCGAAAGTGTTGAGCTTGTTAAATGTTACGCAGGGCTGGAATATATCAACCAGAGCGTAGCCTTTATGTTCGATTGCTTTCTTTATTATTTCCTTTGTCTGCTCTGCGTCGCCGGAAAAAGCCCTTGCGACAAAAGAGGCATCCAGCGCAATAGCAACCGCGAGCGGATTGAACGGCTCAAGAAACACACCGCCGACCTGTACCGGCGTCTTAAAGCCTGTTTGACTTGTGGGTGACGCTTGTCCCTTTGTCAGGCCGTAAACCATATTATTATGAACAATATTTGTTATGTTCGGATTTCTGCGTATCGTATGTATAAAATGATTGCCGCCTTCCCCGTACATATCGCCGTCGCCGCTTTCGGCTATAACCGTCAGAGCGGGATTTGTCGCTTTTATGGCCGTTGCCGGCGGCAGGGCCCGTCCGTGCAGACCGTTGAATACATTTGCTTTGAGGTAATGAGGGATTTTTGCCGCCTGGCCTATACCGGAAACCATTACAAGATTTGTCGGTTCAATTGTCAACTCCGCCAGAGCTTGTTTTAGTATTTTTAGAATGGGAAAATTACCGCAGCCCGGACACCAGGCTATATCCATGCCGGCCATGTTAAAAATTTCAGTATCCATAGCTTTGTCTCTATTTCAATAAGTCATTCAATTTTTCAGCCAGCTCTTCGACATAAAAACTCAGACCGTCATATTTGAGAATCCTGTCACTAATCTCGATGCCTGTATGAAGTTTTATTAATTTTGCGAATTGGGAGGTGGCGTTGTTTTCAACTATTATAATTCTCCTGGCTTTTTTTAGATAATCGCTCGTTTGGCCCGGCAGGGGGTACACCTGCTTGAAATGCAGAAATGCCGTGTCGTCCCTGCCGAGATTTTTCACGGCCTCTCTTACGATATTGTATGTCGAACCCCAGCACACTATCAGGTTTTTATAATCCTCAGAACCAACCAATTCGGGCGGGATTGATTCATCTTTTAACAGTTCGAGCTTCTTCAATCTTTTATCGACCATCTCGACTCTTAAACCAAGGTCTTCCGTAATGTGTCCGGCCTCATCGTGCTCGTCGCTGTCAACAGCGACCAGCCCTTTTCCGTAGCCGGGTATTCCGCGGGGAGAAATGCCATCGTCCGTCAATTTATATCTTTTGTAATCGGCATCTGTTTGGACTATGTGTTTTTCGATACTAACGTCCGACAAATCAGGACAAGCGGTATTGTAGTATGAATCCACAAAATATTGGTCGGTGAGTATGAATACCGGTATCTGATACTTCTCGGCCAAATCAAACGCTTTCCGGGTCAGGTAAAAGCCATCTTGAATCTTTCCGGGTGCGAGCAATATTCTGGGAAATTCACCGTGCCCTGCATAAAGGGCCAGTTCAAGGTCGGCCTGTTCGGTCCTTGTGGGCAACCCTGTTGCCGGGCCGGGCCTTTGGGCAAGATGAATCACAATCGGGCTCTCAAGAATCCCGGCCAGACTTAGACCTTCTGTCATAAGGGCAAAACCGCCGCCCGATGTTGTGACCATCGCTCGTGCTCCGGCATACCAGGCCCCGATGGCCATATTTATTGCGGCGATTTCATCCTCGGCCTGCTCTGCTATTATGCCGAAATCTTTCGCCTGTTTGGCAAGAAATATCAGCACGCCGGTTGATGGGGACATAGGGTAGGAAGATATAAAGTTACAGCCCCCTGCAATAGCACCGAGAGCTACGGCCTCGGCGCCGTTTACGAGGATTTGGTCTTTAATATCGGCATCATCGTTGATATCAAATTTGATTTTGGATGAATCGGCTAAGCCGAGACCGAGATTGAAACCTTCCTTTACTGCGGCAAGATTCTTTTGTACGACATCATCCGCTTTTGAAGAAAAGAATTTTTTCACATACTCGCTGACGGTTTGCAGCTCAATTCCAAACAAACCGGTAACTGTACCGACGGCGACAACGTTGGAATAAATTTTGTTGCCGATCTCGGTAGCTTTTTTGGTGAACGGCACATCAATAAATTTGTGCCTGGTTTGGTCGAAATCCTCGGCTATGGTTTCTTTTTCCGCCAGGATAATTGTCTGAGGAGAAATTCTTTTTTCAACGTGTCCGACAGCGCCCTTGTTAAGAGGTATAAGAATGTCAATGCGGTTTATATAGGCACAAACAGGCCCTGAGGATACTCGTATTTCAGTGGAATTTATACCGCCGCGGACACGCGACATATATTCCTTCGTTGCGAAAACATTGTAACCGGCGAGCTTGAAAATTCTCGTTAAGAGATATTCGACAGTCTGGATGCCCTGTCCGGCCTGGCCGCATAAAACGATGGAGAGGTCTTTTCTCATTATAAACATCCCCTTTACGAACAAGTACTATTCAATAGTCTTCCAGATGAAAAAACTCGGCATCCTCAAGCCATTGTTCCGGCCGGGATACAAAATCAATTATATTATCGAGTAAGAGATAATGTTTATTTTCTTCATCTGCCAATTTAAGAAAAAGCTCTTTCTGATATTCTTCCGTTACTTCATTGGCTTTTTCCTTGTAGAAGTCCCGGCTCTTTTTCTCGATGTCCTGCGCTTTTTTATAAAGCTCCGTTTGCTTTATGTCAAAATCAAAACTTTCACCTGATTCTTTGATTTGGACAAAGACATTCTTCGCATCGGTCAAAATTTCGGACTCAGCGATTTGTGTCTTTTGAGTTTTAATTTTCTCTAAGGCGTTGTAGTGTTTAACCTCTTCATCGGCCAGCATGATCAAAATAGTTTTCATACCGTTATTGCCGGTTTTTTGGGCCAACCGGCGATAATAATCTTCGCCGTCCTTTTCCATCTGCATTGCATATTCGAATATATTTGTCATGTTTTTCCTCAATTTAATGTGTTATCTTCATAAACTGCTAATGTAAGCATCAATCGGCTACTTTGTTTTATAGATGTCGGATAATAATTTGTCAAGGTCGTCGATCTTGTTTACAGGCCGGTTGCAAGCGTAGTTTTCACACACATAAGCTGTTGCCTTGCCCTCTATGGCAGTTAGATTTTGAATAAATGGGATTGTTTTGTCAATAGCAGAGTTTGCTTTTTCCTGTTGGTGGAGTAATAAAACTGCATTCGGCAGAAATTTGTTACGTATCAGCTTGAGCATCTGCTGTGTGTCCACTGCATCGGCGTTGCCGGCAATCACTATTTCCTGCGTCGGACCGAGCCGAAAGTTCAATGCTGTCAGCATTTCAGAAGAATAGCCTGACGATTGTTTCAACTGCCGCGAGAAAGATTCGAGCACTTTACCGCCTTGTTCTGTGAAGTGTTGATTCATAGTCAACTTACCCAGCTTCAATAAAGCTAATGCTGCGGCTGAATTCCCGGAAGGAATCACTCCATCGGTGCTCGGCTTAATGCGGGCAATCAGTTTTTCGCTGTCTTTACCGGTGAGAAAAAATCCCCCTTGCTCATTATCGGCATACAGCTTTAACATTTCCTCGGCGAGTATTTTTGCATCAATGAGCCATTTGGTCTCGAAAGACGCTCCATATAAGTCCAAAAGGCCCGTTATTGTAAAAGCATAATCGTCAAGAAAGGCAAGCTCGACAGCGCGGCCATGGCGGTAATATCGCATCAGTCTGTTTTTTTTGTGCAAAGCATTTAATATAAATTTTCCCGCTCGCTCGGCGGCTCTGATATATTTTTCTTCCTGCAGAACCGCGCCGCCGTAAGCCATCGAAGAAATCATCAGGCCATTCCATGCAGTGATGATTTTGTCGTCTCTATGCGGGCGGATTCTTTTTGCCCGTTCGTCGAAAATCTTTGAACGGGCATTTGACAGAATGTTCATTATTGCCGTATGGTCTTTTTGGAACTTTTCTTCCAACTGTGCCATCGACATTTCAATATTGAGAATAGTTTTATTATCTTCAAAATTGCCATTCTCTGTAACGCCATAATAAGCTGCGAATATTTCGGCTTCGTCTTTATCTAATATTGAGTTGATTTGCTTTAGGTCCCAGACATAAAACACACCTTCTTTTCCCTCGCTGTCGGCATCTTCGGCGCTATAGAAGCCGCCTTTGGGGTCGGTCATGTCCCTCAGGACATAATCAAAAATCTCCCTCGCTGTCGCTGCGTACTTTTTGTTCCCGGTAGCCTGATATGCCTGGAGATAGACCTTACTCACAAGTGCCTGGTCGTAAAGCATCTTCTCGAAATGCGGAACAAGCCACCGTCCATCGGTTGCGTAACGATGAAAGCCGCCGCCGATATGGTCATATATGCCGCCTTTGGCCATGACATCGAGAGTTTTTTCAACCATTTGCAGGGCCTGCGTATCGTTTGTCCGATGCCAGTAAGAAAGCAGCATTGAAAGGTTGGTCGGCTGCGGGAATTTCGGGGCCGGCCCGAAACCGCCATTAGCGGCGTCGAAAGTGGCCCTGAAATAATCGAATCCGGCTTGAAGCATATCCGCCGATAGTGTCTCTTTTTCAGTCGGCCCGGTCAGGTTTGCCAGAACTTCACTTATTTTGTCTGAGGAATCGACCAGTTCCTGCCGCTTGTTTTTCCATGCCTCCGCAATAGACAACAGCACCCGCTCAAAACCCGGACGACCGTATATATCTTTTGGCGGAAAATACGTTCCACCGTAAAAGGGCTTGCCCTCAGGTGTAAGAAAAACCGATAGAGGCCAACCGCCCGAACCTGTCATCATCTGAACGGCATTCATATATATCCCGTCAATGTCCGGCCTGTGCTCCCTATCTACCTTTATACAAATGAAATACTGGTTCATTATTCCGGCAATTTGTTCGTTTTCAAAACTCTCTCTTTCCATCACATGACACCAGTGACAGGTGGAATAGCCGATGGATAGAAATACAGGTTTGTCCTCTTTTTTTGCCCGTTCGAAGGCCTCTTGGCCCCACGGATACCAATCAACAGGATTATGAGCGTGTTGCAGCAGATAGGGACTGGTCTCGTTGATAAGTCTGTTTGTATATTTATATACGGCCATTGTCGTCGGCATATTCTTTTCTCCGGCTATCTTAAAGACCCCTATCATAAGACATACAAAAGCAACGGGGCTTAGAATCCAATGAAAAAGCTTTCGTGCCATTTTAATATCGTTTTCAAAAAACTTCGGCTATTTCTTTTACCTTTTCGATAGCTCCCTGGCGTTTTGCTCCGGCGGCATCCGGGCCGCCCTGCAAGGTTGGTTCAACGACCACTGAGTGAATGTCCTTAAAACCAATAAATCCGAGTATAAGTTCAATATATTTTGTTTGCATATCGAGACCTTCGACACCACTACCCGGAGGATATTCACCACCACGAGCATACACGACCAGTATTGGTTTTCCAGATACAAGCCCTTGGTATCCGGCTTCCGGACTGTAACTG
The DNA here is from genome assembly GCA_014384025.1 of Planctomycetota bacterium. Lineage (GTDB taxonomy): Bacteria > Planctomycetota > Phycisphaerae > Sedimentisphaerales > Anaerobacaceae > NIOZ-UU13. The sequence continues at coordinate 29,375 of JACNGQ010000176.1, forward strand.
AACGTATAGCCGGGCTGAACTAAAAGGTCGATGTACTGCTTGAGCCGGTAGGGAATACTGAAATTCCACATCGGAACAGCGAGGACGAATTTATCTGCCGAGGTAAACTGCTCAATCACCTGCTCGACATCTTTCCATACCTCTTGTTCGGCTTGCGAATGCGGCTTGCCGTGCAGAATTGTATATTTGGCCTGCACCGCCAGCCCGTCGAAATTGGGAATCGGTGCGTCGAATACATTTAAAATCACAATCTCGTCATCAGGATGCTTTTGTTCGTATGCTTCGATAAAGGCATCGGCTACGGCAACGGAATGTGACCTTTGGCCTCTTGGAGAAGCCTGGATATATAAAAGCCTGCTCATAATTCTTTCCTTTCTCATCTTGAGAGATTTGCGAGTTTCTTATCCAACGATAATGCGTCCACAACTGCCTCAAAATCAGTTGCCTTAAGAACCAATCCGGCCCTTTTCCCTACTTCCACTTTATGTTGCAGCCTATGCTCGGTTTCTGTTCCTGGGATACCTGCTGTCCGCCAAGAACAGCATCAATCGCCGCGGTAAGATCGGCTCCGGTAACAGGTATCCCGTTGCCGGGCCGGCTGTCGTCCATCTGACCTCGATAAACAAGCGTTTTGTCACTGTCGAATAAAAAGAAGTCAGGTGTGCAGGCGGCATGATAAGCCTTCGCGATTTCCTGGGTCTCGTCATAAAGATAGGGAAAAGTAAAGCCGGCTTCTGTTGCCAGCTTGGCCATCATCTCCGGGCTGTCATCCGGATAATTATCGACATCATTTGAATTTATTCCGACAACTATGCACCCTTTTGCCTGGTATTCCTTAATAAGGGCAACGAGGCCGTCTAAAATATGTTTTACGAATGGACAATGGTTACACATAAAGATTACTAAAAAAGCCCGAGCTTCCCTGAAGTCATTTAAGGTCACCATTTTGCCTGTAGTATCGGGCAAATTAAAATCCGGCGCCGATGTTCCCAAAGGAAGCATTTCTGAAGCTGTAAGAGTCATAGTAAACTCCTTAATTTTAAATTAAATTCATTTATCTACAAACTTCTATAACAATCTTTCCGAACTGCCGGCCTGTTTCCATCCTGCCTGTGGCGTCTTTGATGTTTTCCAGCTTTGCCTTTGAGTCTATGATCGGCTTTAGCTTTGCTTTTGTAACCGCCTTTATCATCTGATGCAAATCCTCTTCCGAGCCCATCGTTGAGCCGAGAATTGTCAACTGGTTCCAGTATAGCGTTCGTAGATTAGTAACCGCTTGTGCATCGGAGGTTACCCCGCACAAGACTATCTTACCGCCCCGGCGTACCGCTGAAAAGTCAATCGGCCATGTCGCGGCTCCGACCGTATCAATAATTATATCAACGCCTCTGCCGGATGTAATATCCTTTACGTTTTGCGCTACATCTTCGACTGAGCGGTAATTAATTGTGTGGTCCGCGCCGATCTGACCTGCACGTTCCAGTTTTTCATCTGATGATGAGGTAACAATTACTTCAGCGTTTGCGAGTCTGGCCAACTGAAGAGCCGAAAGAGCAACGCCGCCGCCGATACCGTGTATTAAAACAGTCTGGCCCGGTTTAAGCTGTGCTCGTGTCATAAGCATTCGCCAGGCCGTAAGGTGCGACAATACGAATGCTCCGGCCTCGTTAAAATTCATATGGGAAGGTTTTGGCCATACGTTTCGGGATGGTACGGCCACCTGTTCAGCAAAAGTTCCCCGTCGGGTCAAACCCATAATCCCGAATGAAATACATTCGCTATGCTCACCTCGATTACAATATTCACAGCTGCCGCAGCTCAGGCCCGGATTGACGATCACTTCATCACCGACAGTTACATTTGTTACTTTTGAACCGGCGGCAACCACAACACCTGCGGCGTCAGAGCCGGGAATATGCGGTTTCGGCAGGTTAAGGTTGCCCCTGCCTTTTCTTACCCAGATATCCAGATGATTCAGACCGGCGGAATGGACTTTAATGACGACTTCGTCTTCAGTATATTTAGGCTCAGGGACTTCTTCAACCTTGAGCTTGTCCAGTTCGCCGTGTTCATGAATAATTACTGCTTTCATTAAAAATACCCCAACATGTGCCAGCCTTCACCAGTCAAAAATGGATTTATGCTGTTAATTACCTTCTGAATCAAGCTGTTTAAATATGAGTTTGGCTATCTAATTTCTTTCGGTTGACAAACTGCCCCTCTGGAAGGTGTAACTCTTCCACAGCCCTTGCAGACATATTTCATCTCTGCCGCCATAGGCGCGCAAACGTGCCTGGGATCGCTGGTGGAGATGCCGCAATGTCGGCAAATATATACTTCTTCGGCCTTTTTGGGAGAACAAAGATGAGAGCGGGTTTTTGTGACCTTCCCGCAGCTTGAACAGGTATAAATAGCAGGTTTCTTTGCTTTTGTGGTTTTGCTTTTATTCTTTTGTTTTGTGGTCTTTGCCATAATATATCTCATTATCAACTATCGAATAATCCTTCACGGTGTCATTGCCATAAAAATGCATTATTCTTCTGTTCAAGTTATCCGTTTAACTTTTTGTAAAAGATCATACTCTGTAAAATAGCTGAAAGCAGCATAAAGACTATCCGGTCAAATCCTTCCTCCGAAGCCGGTTTGCTGTTTAATATTGAGTCCGCTGTTATAGTGGCACTTCCACATTTTCCCGGCAAGCGGGTGTATATGAACACCGCTCTTTTAACAGTCCCTCTTATCATCTGTTTACTCCTTTTCAACTTTTTAAGTTGCCTTTTTGATGTTTATGCTGTCATCGATAATGGAAATCGTGTCTGACAGATTTTTTGCCATTTTACTGTCGCTGACATAAATTTTACCGCTTAAAACAAGTCGGATTGCCGTTATTATTTTTTCGGCCGCCTCGTATTTTGCAACATATCCTGAAGCCCCGGCCCTGAGGGCACGTTGGGCGTAAAACAGCCCCTCGTACATGGAAAGTATAAGAACAATCATTTTTGGACTGCGTAATTTCATTATTTCAGTCAGTTCAAACCCGTTTAAACCTTCCAGCGAAATATCCACAATGGCCAGGTCATAATGCTGACCGGCCATAGCTTTTAGGGCTTGAGCGGCATTCTCGGCCTCAGAGCAGACCATGAGGTCAAATTCCGTCTCGATTAACTTTATCAAACCCTGGCGCACTATAGCATGGTCATCAACAACCAAAATCCTGGTTTTATTTTTTCGGGCGCCCTGTTGTACTTTTGACTTCATTTTCCTCCATCCTCTTTGTGATAAGGTCCTCAACGAGTCTATCAGCAGCCACATTTAATCGTTCATTTATACCGTATTTTCCCGCATCAAGCCGGCAACGAACAGCAAGGATTTTTTCCCTACGGGCTTTCGGCAGCGAAGCAACCTTTTCTAATAATCGGGCAGTACTTCCCTGTCTTACCTTATTACCCCGCGCATTCGGCGTTGTAGTTCGTACACGCTCTACGGCCGCACTCGACTCGTGCTTTTGTCCTTTAACCGGTAAAGCCAACATTTGTGAACTCCTTTCAATTATTGGCAGGTTTTCATACCTGTAAAAACTACTATAAGCTTAAATCCTTTTTTTA
>JACNGQ010000336.1 GCA_014384025.1 Planctomycetota bacterium
AAGGAATGGGCTAAGTACAGAAAAGCCAATTCCCTTGATTCGTATGGAAACATAAAATCATAACATCTTGGTCCAGTTCGATGCCGCTGCGCGTCGCGACTGACTACGTGTGTTCGGTCCAAAATCTGAAATTTATAAAAGAAGCGATAACATGGAATCGTCAATTATGAAACAAGAATCAACTCGATCGGTGTTAATCATTCTGATTATTTTGGTACTTGCAAAGCTCCTGATTCATTTATTTACAAATGCCTTTGCCAGCTATGGTATTTTCCGAGACGAATTTTACTACCTGGCTTGCAGTCATCGACTCGATCTTGGTTATGTGGATCAGCCGCCCTTATCAATTTATATTCTGGCATGTAGTCGAGTCCTCTTCGGAAACTCCTTATTTGCACTTCGTCTCCTTCCCGCCTTTGCAGGTGCGCTGACCGTGCTAATTACAGGTTTGATGGTTCGTAAACTGGGAGGCGGTATGCTTGCCGTAGCTATAGCATGCCTGGCCGTGATTGCGGCACCGATCTATTTGGGTATGAATACCGTCTATTCCATGAATTGTTTCGATATTCTTCTCTGGACTTTGGGAGCTTACATCCTGATTCTAATCGTCAAAAAAAACAAACCAATGCACTGGATCGTATTGGGATCGGTTATTGGTTTAGGGCTCCTTAATAAAATAGGTATGATCTGGTTTGCCACCGGTCTATTCATAGCTATGTTGCTTACAAACCAGCGGAAACTTTTCTTAAGAAGATGGCCCTATCTTGCTGCTCTCATCGCAGTGGGGCTCTTTTTGCCATACATTATTTGGAATTTCACGCATGATTTCGCACACCTGGAATTTATCCGAAATGCAACAAGAGGGAAATACGCTGCCCTCTCTCCGGTTGATTTTATATTCGGCCAATTTATGATATTGCAGCCTGTAACCTTACCTGTCTGGTTGGCGGGTCTTTATTATTTTTTCTTCAGTAAAGAGGGTAAATCATTCAGGATGCTGGGGATTATTTATGTGGCCGCGTTTCTAATCCTTGTTATCAATGCTCAAAGTAAACCGGAATACCTGTCTCCAGCCTATACGATGTTGTTTGCAGCAGGGGCTGTCCACATTGAAAGAATATCCCAGAGAAAATACTGGGTTTGGCTGAAGCACACGATTCCTATTTTGATCGTGATTGGTGGCGTCTTCACAGCTCCAATCACACTGCCATTTCTACCCGTAGAGAAGTACATCCAGTATTCGAAGCGGATTGGCATAGCTCCAGGATCATACGAAGCTAAAGAACTGGGTGAACTTCCCCAGTTTTATGCCGATATGTTCGGCTGGGAGAATATGGCTGAAACGGTCTCGCAAGTCTTTGTTTCACTTCCTCTGGAGGAGAAGACAAGAACTGCCATTTTCGGGCGGAATTATGGGGAAGCAGGAGCCATTGAATATTATAGCCGGAAATATGACCTGCCAGCTGCGATATCATCACATAACAATTACTGGATCTGGGGTTATGGTACGGAGGATTACCGAACCATTATCTTTATTGGAGGGGCACAGGAGGATTATTTAGATTCCTTTGAAGAAGTAGAACAAGCTGCGATTATTCGGTGTGATTACTGTATGCCTTACGAGAACAATCTTCCAGTTTATATCTGCAGAAAACCGAAGAGGTCATTAAAAGAAATATGGAATTCGATCAAACATTATGAATAAGAACAAACATTTGAGGAACTTTGAATACAATTCAGAAGCTGAAGTAGTCCTACAAAAAAAAGCATTATGACAATGAGCGTAGATACAGATAAGCTGAATCTCATTTTCCAAATCCACAATTATATTCTTAATATGTTTTTTCAATAATAACTTTGCCGCCAATCTGTGGTGGGTAGAAGTAACCCATCATTTGCATCGCTACGTCCATACGGTACAAATGATCCTGCATCAGACAAACTCGGCGGGAAGTTGACGGAATAGTCGTGGTATAGATCCGAATTACTCCATCCTGGACAGTAATAACTTCCTCACGCCAGTCTCCAAGACAGTCAGCTATGGCGATTGGCTGACCCCGGATTTCACCGACCTGGGTGTTCTTATATTTCAGGATTGGAAACGTCCCGCTGCGATAACTAAATGGAACACGAACTTTAATTAGACCATCCAACCAATAGAACGATCTTGGGCCGTGTCTGCCAAGGTCTTCATTACTGGCAAGCAGTTTACCTTGTGCGCTATACAGCCAGGATATTCTGCCATCCCTTTCCATTCCATAAACTTCCATTCCCGGGTTGTTCGGATCGATGTCGGAGACCATTCCCCAGTCGTGTATATGTATTGTGGGATGATCACAACCCCAAATAATTTGACCAGTGCGTGGCTCGACCAGGCAGATGCCATTCCGGGATTGTCTCGATTCGAAGCCATAGGCAATTTCCAGTCCGGGACGTACCGGATCGACATCAGCCAGGTAGAACCAGTCCGGATGACCCATATTAATTCGCCAGAGGCATTTGCCGGTATCATCGATTGCCGCCGAACCGATTATCATCTCATCGCGTCCGTCATTATCTATATCGAATGCGTGCATACTATGGGCGCCCTGCCCTCGAAGAGGAGGATTCTCATCGTCACCAAACCAGCTCCAGAGTTTTTGGAGCTTCTTGTCCATATAATTGTATGCATCGATCCTCATCTTCGTATAAGTGCCCCGAAGTACCAACAAACTGGGCCTTTTGCCATCAAGATAGGCTACGCCGAGCTGATTGCGATTCACGCGATTGCCACGATTATCTCCCCAGTCTTCCGGATTACCTCTGGCGATCCAATCCACTTTACCAGTTTCCGTGCCTGTCATGCCATCAAGAACAGAGCAATATTCCGGCCCTTCAAGCACAAAACCGCCGGGACTGATAAATGCCTCCTCATGTGTCGCGGCATAAGGCGCGCTTTTATATGCTACTTCAGCCCGGTCATCGCCATCCAGGTCATAGACAATCACGGGTGAAAACCAGATGCCCTGATTAATATTCCAGCCCAGGTCGTAACTCCACATAAAAACACCGGTTTTGCCGTTATAGGCCTCGATGACATAGGTTCCACTGCTACGTCGCTGTCTGCCGGGATCAATAGAACTTGCAGGCTGTTTGATGATATAATCATACACTCCATCTCCATCGAGGTCGGCGATTCCAATTTTATTAGCCCCGTAATTGCCCCTGAGCTTGATCTTTAAACAGCCCTCAGCCGTATCTGCAGCGCTGGATTTAACAGGTATAGAATCAGATAGTTTGATTTCATCACTCACCGGATGAATGACATAATACCAGTTTTTATCTTCGGGATTTGTATCTGTAAAGTTACAGGAGTCCTTTATAAGGCTGTTATTGACTTTTTCGTATTCGCCCATCGGCTCGGAACAGCGTAACACATCAAAACTGATATCCGATGGGTCCGAAGCAAGCAATCTCCATCCTATATAAACATTGCCGTCATTTCTGGTAAGGGCTATCACTCCCCTATCAAGCTTTTCAAGTCCCTGCGAAACGTTGACTAAAAGAAATAACACAATGCTAAATAAAAGTATTATAGGCAGAGATTTCATTTTTTTTACATCAATTTCTGAACACCAATTTTAAACCTGAATTATCTTGACTGGCATTTTCCATAAACAAACGCTTGGCTATGCAACCAAGTCTTTCTGTTCCACGATTATTGTAGTCAAAGGTTTTTCTCCAGACTCGTATAATTAAATTAAAATGTCATACTATCAACTTACTGAAAATGACCTTGTCACTGTGCAGGTTTCAGTAGGATACGTTCACCGCTTGTTGTTGCGATACTAAACTTCTCGCCTTTCAGCGCCCTGTCTTTGCCGGACTGTGTGACGACAGCGCCATTTTCCCAGGGTGAAATAATACTGAGTTCACCACCTGCCTCGCTTACTATCTCTATCCACAAAATCACGCCATCATGAATTTTCGCGCTTACCAGAAACGCGCCAACTGCCCTGAGTGATCGGAATTCCACATTCTCGTCCATATTCCAATTCGGAAAAAACCGCAGATCACCATTGTAGCTCTGAAGCAGACACTCATTAATGACAAGCGGAAGCGCAAAATTCTCGAACCATATGCCCATCGCTCCCATATAATCGAATGGCGTATTATTGGAGTACCGGCCATGAATCTGTAATACTTTATCATTGCAGGTGCCATTGGGGAGAAGACTGTACCTAACCTGACGCTTGAATTTCTCAATATTGAGCAAACCGAGCCTTGCAGCCTGCACATTGAGGAAAACAATCTCGTTACCGCCCTCATTCTGCTGGTTTCGATAAGTAGCCGCGGCAATTTCAAATTCATCAGGCGATGAATGCAGCCCATGATGATCCCCAGGAAAAACCGTCATTAGACTCACCGGCACATTATATACAACCTCAGGATCCTCTCCTTCAACTGACACAAAAACTTCACCACGCTGAGATTTGGCAGTCGGATACTCCGGGAAATGCGACATAATTTCACGAATATCACTCAGAAGCTCTTTTTCCTTACGCTCACAATCCAGCACTTTGCAAGCTTTGGTAAACGCATTGAACACATACCGTGTCAAAGTGAGATCGGCAATTGTATCGTAATTCTTGTCGAATCCAGGCTGTAAACCATACAACTCCGGCGGAACCGAGGGATAAATATGATATTTATCATCGTCCCATTTACTACCATGCGCTTCGGGACGTTTCATGTAATCGACGAGAAAAAGTACCGCTTCCTTTATGATATCGAAAGCACGATCCTCAAGAAAAACACGATCCTTTGTATAAAGATAGTGCCACCATATACTTTGAACCGTCCAGGGCGTCTCGAATACTTCCCATCCCCATGTCGGAACCGGATATGGCATCATAGTCATTTCAACAGGATAAGCTGAATGTGGGAAAAATGCACCGCGCATATTGTAGTATTCCTCCGCCCATTTTTTGCTGACCGGAAGAATTAAATGTTCCACCATATCAACATAAGGCATATGCAGATCGGTGTGATTGCTCGAAAATGTTACCCAGAAAGGCTGTTGAGTATTGTAGTTCATGTGATAATCGCCATGCCATGCTGTACCAATTCCTCCATAACTCCAGTTCGCGAACAGCCCCGGACAAGTAACTCCAGGACTCACTGAACATCGCAGAAAATAGAGATTGCGGTACCATATTTCCTCAAGAAATTCATCGTCAAACGCAATCCCCGATTTGTTCCAGTATTCAGTCCAGACATCAACACTCGCCTGCTTCACTTTTTTATGCTGGATCGCAGAAGGAGGTGAAGCATCGCTGGAATCTAATTTCACATCATCCGCCATTCCATGATCCAGCTGAATACACATGCTGAAATCTCTTGTGCCATCAATCATTCCCTTCAACGGGCCTGCGGCAAACTTCTGTCCGGGGATTAACGGGCCGCCATCAGGGTGAGCGTCTTTCTTACGGCCCTGAAAATTGTCGAGCGCACTGCTAAATCGTGCAGTCAGGCAGAAAGCCTTATCTTTAGGATGAGGACGCCAGGTATTCTTTTCCTTTATCTCTTCAAATGGAAGCACCTGACGAAAGCCAATTGTTCCTGCCGGTTCATTTTTTGAAACAGTATATGAAGGCAATTCCTTAGGTGTTTTCGGATCGGGTCTGAGAAGCACATAACTGAACGGTGATGGAATCGGCCGCCTTGAGTCATCAACCATTTGCGCAAACAAAGAATCGCTGTTTATGTCGGTAAAAACCTCGAGCCGGGCGGGCTCACCATCGATAATGAAATCGATCTTGCATATACCGCTGTCAATATTGAGACGGTGCCCTGTCAATTCCGCATTACGACGATCGAACCACAGTACAATCGATCCGCAGGGAAAAGGCCGCGGATAAGGTTTTGCATAATTTTCACGCGCCATAAGCATATAATCACGTAGCCAGGGATCATCGGTAAGATTTTTTACTGAATCGGGAATGGCGATAATTTTATTATAAATTTCTGCGAAGGTACCTATTTTTTCTTTATTATCCTCGGCAAGCCTTATGTCCCAGACAGCATTGTGCCCGAAATAGATTACCACAGCATCCGGCCTTGTTGTAACAATCGCACCAAGACCGCCATTACCAAGCACTGCGCCTTCAAAAAACGATACAGCGGGACGCTCAGATATTATTGGATGCCGCTTTGCACGCTCAACAGAATCGACAGAAGACAAACCGGCTACCTCATTTTGTGCTGATGTTTCAACAGTTGTGTAAAAATTTAACATTAGAACCAAGCTTATGAATGTAATCTTTTTCAAATTCTGCCTCCTGTCATATTTTTCAGGTTAAGTGAAAGATGCTTAAAATATACAATCTTAATATAATAACAATTTATATTTACTGTTAGGCATTTTGATTTACCGAATCAAATCAGTATAAACCCCAAGTTAATACAAATCTGTAATATCAACTATGCAATCTTAGCTGCCGGTTCCGGCTTAAGGTGTCGGTCGATAAAGACGAATATCATCGAAGTACATCATACCTGTACCGCCGGTAACCAATCGAAGACCGAGAGTAATCGTATTGACATTGGCGAGGTTCACACCATGGCCGGCAAAAGCCTGCAGGTCGATATTCCATTCGGTCCAGGAACCTATCTTCGCTGC
>JACNGQ010000338.1 GCA_014384025.1 Planctomycetota bacterium
GAACAACATACATCGGTTCTGCAGCGTTGGCCGAACCGCCTCGGTACCAAATTGTCAGTTTGTTTACACCTTTGACAGTCCAGTCACGATTAGAAGTCAATGTCAAAGTCGCCTCGGATTTACCAACAGCATTGTCATAGGACATCGGCATCGACTGCAAACCTCCGTGAACAATAGTCTGCTCGGCAAAAGGAGGATTGGCGTAACCAACGACAGAACCGTTGACCGCAGGGTTGTCGAATCCATCTATCCAGGCCAGATATAACCTGTTACTCCCGGGGTCACCTTCATCAAGGTCGTTATAGCTCTCAAAGTCATCTACGATGAGGAAGTTGGCCGTGGTGAAGCTCCATAATGGACCAGTCCACGGACTGTCGGCGTTTGTGCTATTGGCCTCATCAACGCGCCAGTAGTAAGTAGTGTCCCACTCAAGCTGACCGGGGTCGTAGTTCTCGGAACCGAGGTTCCCGCTGCCTTTCTGCTCAAGTGCACTTGCGTCGGTGCCGAAGTAAACTTCATGTGATGAACCAAATCCCGGTGTCCAGGTTAGAATAGCTGTCTGCGTTACATCCACCGCGCCATTAGACGGATTAGAATTGCCAACGGCGCCCTGAGTGGTGAAGCTCCAGACGTTGCCTTTGTATGTGGCAATTGCATCAAACTCATCGACCCGCCAGTAGTAAGTTTTAGCCATTTCAAGGGTACCGGGAGTATAATTCGTAGCTCCCTGAGGTAAACTGCCGGATGCATTGCTGACATCGTCAAAATTATCACCGAAGTAAACGGTGTGCAGTTTCGCACCGAATCCTGCTGTCCAGCTCAGGACTGCGTCCACATCCACAGACTCGGCGCTATCAGCAGGGTCAGGGAAGTATGCAGTTTTGGGAGGGATACTAAAGCTCCAGACATCACCCTTCCATGGGCTGTTCGGCTCGGTGTCATTGACTTCGTCAATCCGCCAGTAGTAAGTCGTGCCCGGAATGAGGCCATCCGGATAAGGAAATCCGGGGAAACCGATTACTAAAAAAGTTGCGCCTTGATTGCCCATAAATGTGCTTTCTGTGCCGGCGTCCACCTCGTCAAAATTTTCGCCGATAAACACATCGTGCGATACGGCAAAATCACCCGGTCGCCAGCCAAGGCTTACCCAGGTATCCTCGTGCAGGGAGCCATCTGTGGGGGTTGGTCCTGAGGCCTGCCCGAAATCACCCAGACCCATCATAGTATTCAGGATCTCATCTTCAGTGAGGGCTCTATCGAAAATTGTAACCTCGTCAATTATACCGTTGAAGTAGGTGCCGCCTCTGCTTCTTTGTCCGATGGTAACTGAAGCTGTATTTTCCGGCATTGTTCCGGCATACGCCCATTCTTCTGCCAGCTCCCCATCGATGTAACACTTGAAGATTTGCCCATCGTAGGTTGCGGCAATATGGTGCCACTCATCCGCAGCAGGCGAATCAGGAGAGCAGGTATCTCTGCCTTCGTTATCGTAAAATTGCCAAAAAATCACGCCCCCGGCGTCCTCCGTTAATTCATAAGGTAGGTCGTTTGCTCCCCATCCCCCCTTGCTGACAATCGCCATTTCTCCGCTTGCGTTTGCACTCATATAGGTCCAGGCCGTAATTGTGATTTCGTCGGTGATTGAGAGAAGTGGATTATGAGGAATTTCAACGGAGTCATCTCCGTCAAATTCCAGGGCGCCGCCAACCTGCCCTGCGATCCACTGAGGGTCACCTTTCAGAGTGCCGTCGAGACCATTACCGCTTGAGTCATAAGCAATTGTCCCGGAGCCTTCATCAAAATTCCAATATCCCACCAAATCAGCATGAGTGCTGGCGGCAAGGCTCAGCACCAAAACAAAAGAAGCTAACACACACAATTTCTTACACATAATAATCCTCCTTTATAAATTTAATATTGATTGTTAATCGAAATGTATAAAACTTATCCGCCAAACACATAGCCCCGTTCCCAGGCTTTGTGCCTTGCATAAAACCTCCTCTTTTTATAAAAGACTACAAGTGATGCGCCCGCAGGAAGACTAAAATTAGATGCCCGACTGCGCACAATTTTCACTTACATTATCTATACCAAATTTACTGCTGTTCCGTCAAGGATAATCTTTTAATTGAGTAAATTATGTGCTTGAATGATTTCATATTTATCGTTCACATCCAACGACCAAAACGATTTTTCAATGTTGAAGTTCTACTTGGAAAGGCACAATCATCGGACAATAACGCATCTCATTTGCTTCTGATCACGTATCAGCAGCTTGCCATCGACAAGGGCCAGCGGTCCCCAGCATTCCCGTGTATCGAGCAGCTTGATGCTTGCCAGCTCCTTATAACCCGAAGGATCAGGTTCCACAAGATACAGAATCCCCTCTCTGCCGTCTATGCTGAAGATCAGCCCGTCCGCCAGAATGAAGCCGCCCTTATCAAATACAGGCGACTGTTCCGTTTTCCACTTGACCGTGCCGTTCAGGTCCATACACACCATCCCATCTCGTCTTGTGTTCGTTGTGCAATGGGCATATAAATGTCCCTCATGCAGAACCGCCGGGTGAACGTGTGTGCCGAAATCGTCGGTCTTATACAACTCCGTCGTGCTATATGTGTTGCCTTTCTTCTCGACCTTTATCATCGCCGAGCCGGCCTTATACCCACCGGTTATGAACAGCCGTCCGTCGCCAATCTCCGTGACATTCGGAACTGGAATTTGGCAGCTCCAGCCTTCATATATCCAGAGTCTCTTGCCCGTACCCGGATCCATTCCCAAAACCGCGCCGCCTCCACCACCTCTGGAGCCGGCCATAATCATGACTAAATTCTTTTCGCCGTCGATTTCCACAATAGACGGACTTACATAACCAACTCTGCCGGGAAGTGCAGGTGAGGCCCACTTTACCTGACCGTTAGTCTTATCATACGCAACGACTCCTGCCTTTTCAGTCTGAGATGCCAGAATTAGTGAGTCCCTGTAAATCAATGGATTCTGACTGATGGCCCACCTCGGTACGTTGTCGTCGCTGAAGTCCTTCCATACGTTCTTGTTCCAGACGGGCTTGTGTGTTCGTACGTCAAAGCAATAGACATCACCGAATGATCCACATGTATATAGGTAGTTGCCTTCAATAGCAGGAGTACTTCGAGACCCGGGGTGGCTAACCCTGCCCGTTGCTTCATAAGTATGGGACCACTGCTCCTTGCCAGTGCCAAAATCAAGGCATCGCAGCACATCCTGCTTACCGCTAATACGATCCAGGACATAAATTTTACCCTCACTTACAGCCGCTCCGCCATAGCCGGGCCCAAGGGAGACCGTCCACAGTACTTCCGGGCCGGCCTTGGGCCACGAACGCAGCAGTCCTTTTTCCGGCGATGTCGCATTTCGATTTGGCCCAAGATACTGCGGCCAATCCGCTAAAGTGCTGCAAGCCAACATCATTACAATTGCCGCAATCAAAATCAAGTTAGTCTTCATCTTATTCATTCCTGTCGAAAATAATTAAATCCCCACTCCAATCAATTCGCTTCAAGGTGTTTCTTTAATCTTCGTACAACGGGGAAAAACGCACGAAAATCAACCAACCGGTATATAGCTGAAATCTGCCATACGCTCGATTCAAAAACCTGCTAAGACTACTAAATATAGTAGAATACTAAATCCATTCCGAAATCGCAATTAATTTCGGTAGATTGTGCCGGCGCTTGATAGAGTCACACATAACGTCTTTCGTATTTCAATTTTAAAATCCTGACAAAACATTTTGTGAGGTTCCCTCCTGTATTTTTAAAACAGCAGGGGCTTATACCGATTTGGTATAAGCCCCGAGTTGATACAATTCTGTAATATCAATTATGCAATCTTGACTGCCGGTTCCTGTTTAGGGTGCCGGTGCATAAAGACGGATATCATCGAAGTACATTAAACCTGTTCCGCCGCTAACCGAGCTGAGGCCAAGAGTAATCGAATTGATATCGGCAAGATTCACACCCTGATCAGCAAAGGTCTGCAAATCGATATCCCATGCAGTCCATCTTGTTGTAGTTATTGTATCAGGATTATCATGGTCAACCCTTGCGTTACCGTTGAGGGCGACGTATAAAGTCTCAGCGGTGTTGCCCGATTCGCCTCTGAACCAAATTGTCAGCTTATTGACACTATTCACTGTCCAGTCACGCGTTGAAGTCAATGTTAAAGTTGCCTCGGATTTTCCAACGGAATTGTCGTATGACATCGGCATCGACTGCAAACCGCCATGCACGATAGTCTGCTCGGCGAATGGAGGATTGGCATTACCAACTACAGAGCCGTTTGCAGATGGGTTATCGAATCCGTCCACCCAGGCCAGATATATCCTGTTGCTCCCCGGTTCACCTTCATTAAGGTCGTTGTAAGACTCAAAATCATCTACTATCAGGAAGTTGGCAGTGGTAAAGCTCCAGAGAGGCCCTGTCCACGGACTGTCGGCATTGGCATTATTAACTTCATCAATCCGCCAGTAGTAAGTAGTATTCCATTCAAGCGGTCCTGGTTCATAGCTCTCGGAACCGAGGTTCCCGCTGCCTTTATACTCCGGTGAACTCGTATCTGCGTTTGTTACAGCTTCTGCGTCGGAGCCGAAATATACCTCATGTGAAGCAGCGAAGACTCCCGGCACCCAGGTAAGAGTCGGTGTTTGTGTAACATCCACAGCACCTTTAGAGGGATTAGGACTTCCGACGGCGCCCTCGGTGGTAAAGCTCCAGATGTTGCCTTTATACGTGTCGATAATATCGAACTCATCTACCCGCCAGTAGTAAGTCTTGGCCAATTCGAGTGGGCCGGGGTCATAGCTCGCAGCTCCCTGAGATTGACCGCCGGCTGCATTGTTGACATCCTCAAAATTGTCGCCGAAATATACAGTATGTAGTTTCGCACCGAAACCGATCGTCCAGCTAAGTTTGGTATTCAGAACGATGCCCTCGGCAGTATCAGCCGGATCGGGAGAGTATGCGGTCTTTGGGGGAATCATAAAACTCCAGACATCACCTTTCCAGGGACTGTTAGGTTCGGTATCATTGACCTCATCAACACGCCAATAGTAAGTCGTGCCGGGAATAAGGCCGTCCGGGTAGGCGAATCCTGGAAAACCCGCAACAATAAAGTTTGCTGTTTGATTACCCTGAAACGTGCTCTCAGCGCCGGCGCTGACATCGTCGAAATTTTCACCCAAATAAACATCGTGCGAGACGGCCGAATCTCCAGAGTTCCAGGAAAGGTTCACCCAAGTATCAAAATGCATATCGCCGTCAACAGGAGTCGGACGAGAGGCCAATGGATAAGATGCCCCGCCGCCCAGCATTATAGACTGAATCTGACCTTCAGGAAGAGCCTGGTTGTAAATGCGAATGTCATCGAGCACCCCCTGCCAATGCCATCTCGTTGTGCCGTAGGCATCGGCGCCGATGAGCAAATCGTCGGTGTTGGTGCTCAGTGGATTTTCTGATCTGCTCTCGGCATCCAGTTGTCCGTTGATGAAAATCTTCTGGTTGTTTCCCTGGGCGCTTACGTCGAAAGTTATCGCAATATGAGTCCACTCATCCTGCGGGATCGGGCTGGCTGAGTTAAGAGCGTCGGCATTGGTTCCGACACGCCCGCGAAAATTGATCTGTCGTGCATAGCTGGCGTTATCGTCGATGCGGAAACTGTACGAAGCCACCCATGCTCCGCCGCCGTTGCCCTTGCAGATGACCTGGTCTGGTGGTATACCTCCGTACACCCACAATGCAACAGTAACCGCATCACTGATATCCAGACTGTCACTATGCGGAACGCGGATATAATCACCGGTGCCGTCTCCTTCCAGCGCCCCGCCAAGTTGACCTTCTACCCATTGTGGATCACCTTCGAGGGTGCCGTCGTTTCCGTTTCCGCTTGAGTCAAAGGCGATGCTGCCGGAACCGTCATCGAGTTTCCACCAGCCGACAAGTTCGGCACTGGCGGTATTTGTCAATATGAGGCTCAATACCAAAAAGAAAGAGACTGAATACATCAATTTTCTACACATAATAATCCTCCTTTAACAATTTAATGTTGCTCGTTAATCGAAATGTATAACACTTTTCCGCGAAGCACATAGCGCCAGTTTCAAATCTTTGTGCCTTGCATAAAACCTCCTCTTATTACAAAAACTACGAGATATGCGCCCAAAGGAAAACTGAAATTCATAGATGCCTAAATGCACATGCACAAATTTCACTCATATTATCTATACCAAATTTGCTGTTATTCCGTCAAGGATAATCTCCGCATGATTACCGAGAAACTTATAGAAAATCAATACTACTAACCACGTTAGCAGCCGAAGCAGGTATCAATTAAAAAGGGCTGATACCGAATTACTCAGTATCAGCCTCAAAATAGCGAAACTTACCATATCCATCACACAATTTTTCTTAACAACCCAATCCCGGCTTACTGTGCAGGCGGATACAGTCGAATATCGTCGAAGTATAACATGCCCGAACCGCCAGCAGTTGGATTAGCCCTGTTACCAACGCCAAGTGTAATTGAAGTTACATTGGCAAGGTTCACACCCTGGTCGGCAAAAGCCTGCAAGTCGATATTCCATT
>JACNGQ010000170.1 GCA_014384025.1 Planctomycetota bacterium
GCCAAGCCTTGTCCCGTTAGAGTGCCGTTTACTTTAATGGGATCAAAATTGTCCCAGATTGTCTACATCGGGGATTAGCAAACCATCAATCGTAAATAGTAAATAATAAATCATAAGTGCTGCACACTCGTCTAATTATAGAGGGACGACTTTTTTCCCTCGTAAGGGGGTGTTTTGAATTTGAGTCATTTAGATTTAGATATTCCCAATATGGAGTTTACCCTCGATGTTAGCTCACATGCTTTTCTGTCGGGGGATATTCGGATTTCGAGTTTGAGCTATATAAATTCTACGAATTCTTACGTACGAATTTATAAGCTTTTTATGCAAAACAAACCCAATTTACGAAATGATAAAATGAACATAACTTTAGACATGACAGGCAATTACATGATTTTGTCCGCTGGCTCGGGCCAAAAAACAAAGCCAATTCAAACCCAATTCAAAGCCAATTTAAGCCAAAACAAACCCAATTCAAAGCCAATAAAGCCAAAAACAAACCCAATTTGTCGAAAGGGCAAAAATGCTGGAGTTTACCCTCGATGTTAGCTCACTTGCTTTGGAGTTTACCCTCGGGTGTGCTTACCTGTTTTTCTGCCGGGGGTCGGGGGCTTTTGCGTGGTTAAAGAGCTTTACTATGATATTAATAACGCTGCTCGCGGAATTTACCCCCCTTAAAGGGTGCAAATTCAAAGGCCCATAAGCTCGCTAAATTACTATGATTGTGTTTATCCGGCTGTTTTTTCAGCCGGATTCTGGTAAAATGGATATTTGATTATGAGAAAAATAAAGAGTCAAAATTTAGAACAATTGCTGCTGCAGCTTAAATTTACCCCGCAGAAAAAACGCCTAAAACAGCTCGAAGCTGCCGAAAAGCTTTTTACCATTATAGACAGGGATAAAGAATATCCTTTCGAGTTTGTGTTTTTTCGTATCACGGGTTTTCACCCTGCAGGCCCGGGCGGCGATGAGCTTATCAAAGGCGATGTACTTTTGGGCGACCTGCAAGTCTTCCTCTCCAGGCTGAGCGGCTGGCTCGCTCGTCCCGTCGCTGAACAGAAACAGAAAATTTATACTGTACAAGAGCTTGCGAAAAAAGTGGGCGTTTCAACAAAAACCATATACCGTTGGAGGGACAGGGGTCTGTTGGCGAAAAAATTCATTTTTAACAACGGCAAGATATGTAATGGCTATTTGAAGTCAACGGTCGATAAATTCCTAAAGGAAAATCCCGACCTTCTCACAAACGCTAAAAATTTTGGACGCCTCACAAATGAGCAAAAACAAAAAATTATTAAGCGGTCAGAAAAACTTACAGCCGAAACGAATCTCTCTCGTCATAAGATTATTACCAGGATAGGCTCTGAATTCGGCAAATGTAACGAAACCATCAGACAAGTACTGCTGAATCACGAACAGGCCAACGCTGATAAATCCGGTGAGATGTATATATCCGGAGCAATTGAGCCGGCGCAGGCCGCAGAGATTTACAGACTGTACAAACAGGGCTGCAAAGCCAAAGAGCTGATGAAGCGATTTAATCGAAATAAAAGTTCTATTTACCGTATTATAAATCAGCGAAGAGCCAGGGCGCTTCTGGCAAGAAAAATTGAATTCATCCACAGTGATGAATTTCTTGAAGAAGATGCCAAAGAGAAAATTCTCGCAAAACCGGTCCATATAGAAAACAGCCCTTCGACGGAACCGCTTAAACAATTCGAATTAGTCGGGACGCATATTTTGCCTGAGTATCTGCAGATATTAAAGGACACCCCCGTGCTTACCAGGGAGCGTGAAGTCGAACTGTTCCGCAGATACAACTACTTAAAATATTTAGCATTTCGAACACGTACGGGAATAAAACCGAATCTTGTCTCTGGCACTATTATCAAACAAATAGAGCAGTATTTAGCTGAGGCTGAGGAAATAAAAAGGAGAATAATAGAAGCAAATCTGCGGCTTGTTATCAGTATTGCAGGTAAACATATGGCAACCGGTACGGACTTTAGCGAGCTTGTAAGTAAAGGTAATTTCGCATTGATTAACGCAGTCGAGGAATTTGATTATACACTGGGTTTGCGATTCGGCAGGCGCGCTTCATTGAACATAGCAAAAGAGTACGCAAAGTTATCCGGCAAAAGTACCGGCTCAATAAAGGCAAGATTAGGAACTCTAAAAAATCTTGAACGCGGTGCCCAAACATTAATGACACGAGATTTCGCGGCCATTGAACGGGCACACCAAAGCCTCACACAGGTCATCGAAGACAATCTCACCGAATGCGAGCAGCATGTAATCCTAAATCGTTTTGGCCTCATCGGTTCACCCATAAAAAAGGAAATGAAAACACTAAAGCAAATCGGCGAAAAGCTCGGCTTGAGCAAGGAAAGAGTCCGACAAATCGAATTGACCGCCCTGCAGAAACTAAGGCAGTCCCTCAGCAGCGCAGAATTTGAGCTGCTGATAGGCTAATGAAGATTTCTCTCGGTTTTTTACGAGGTCGGGCCGAGTTTGTGGCCGGGGCCGATGGTGTATAGGCGTTTTTTCGGTTCGGTGTTAATATGGGAGGCGACAATTTTTCCGACAAAGATTATATGGTCGCCGGCGGGTATCTGCGATTCCAGGGTACATTCGAAATTGGCGACCGCATCGGCCAGCAGCACCGAATCGATTGCCTGGGCGGGCTCTGTTTTGCAATCGAACTCGGCGAATTTGTCGATGTTGCGTCCGGACTTCGAGCCGAAAAATAAAGCCGCATCAGCCATCTGAGCCGATGGAAAGGAAATCGTAAAGCATTTCGAATGCGTGATGGTTTCTATCGAGTAATGCTTTTTTGCAACGGCTATTGACATCATCGGGGGATTTCCCGATACGATCATCGTCCAGCCCAGCGTAACAGGATTGGCCCGGCCTGCCTTGTCTTTGGCGATGGCTATTACGACCTGTTCGGGATATTTCGTTCTGATTGCTTCGGAATATTCGGCTTGTTTTTGCATTGCTTTTCTCCGTAACTGGTTTATATTTACTGCAGAAATATTTTCGGTGAAATTATAAGTTCCTGCATTGACTCTCACAAGGAGAAAGAAGTGGATACAATTGGTTTTATCGGCGCCGGCAATATGGCTGAGGCCCTGATAAAGGGTGTAATAAACGCGAAACTTTATACCCCTGAAAATGTTTTCGTAAGTGATATCAGAGCTGAGCGGCTGAAATTCCTTTCTGAAAAGTACGGTGTCGTTGCCTGCGAAGAAAACAGTGAGCTGGCGGCGAAGGCTCAAACGGTCATCTTAAGTATCAAGCCCCAGAATATGACCGATGCGCTGGAAAGTATCAAAGCCTCTATAGGCAGCGAAAAACTTGTTATATCCATAGCGGCAGGTATAAAGGTTGCCAAAATAACCAGCGTTCTGGGGGATATTGCAATTGTGCGTGTGATGCCCAATACCCCGGCGCTGATTGGGCAGGGGGCCGGGGCATTGTTTGGAAATGAACGTGCAAAGCCGATGCTGAATAAGGCTATGGAGATTTTGTCGGCGGTCGGCAAGGCGGTTATTGTCGATGATGAGGATTTAATAGATGCCGTAACAGCACTGAGCGGGAGCGGGCCTGCCTATTATTTTCTTTTAATGGAAGAAATGATAAAGGCAGGTATCCGATTAGGTTTGTCTGAAGATGTAGCGAAAGATTTGGTCTTGCAGACCGCGAAAGGGGCGGGTTTGCTTGCTGTCGAAGCTGATACAAACGGTGAAAGCCCTGCTGTTCTTCGTCAAAAGGTTACCTCCCCCGGCGGAACAACCGAAGCTGCTCTGGGAGTGTTCAAAGAAGGCAAGATAAGCGAGCTGATATCCGCCGCTATTAACAGGGCATATGAGCGCTCAAGGGAGCTTTCAGAATAGAAAATTTTCGTGTTCGATTTGTTGACAGGACAGGTTCGCATGATTAAGGCTGACAATCTAAAGAAACGATATGGAAACATTGCTGCGGTGGACGATGTGAGCTTTGCGGTGGAAAAGGGAGAGACCTTTGGATTGCTTGGACCGAACGGGGCCGGTAAAACGACCACTATTCAGTTGCTTTGTGGGCTCCTAAAGCCAGACGGGGGAACCGTGTCGCTTGACGGAAAGACCGATCCGAGTCTGGTCGAGGTACGTTCATCTTTGGGTGTGGTTCCGCAGGCATTGGCGATATACGAAGAGCTTTCGGTCCGCCAAAACCTGCGTTTCTTTGGAAGGATGTATGGATTAAGCGGACGACAGTTGAATGAGCGTGTAGATGATTGCCTTGAGATAGCAGGGCTGAACAAGCGAAGTAATGATCGGGCCTCGAAATATAGCGGGGGTATGAAACGCCGGCTTAATATGGTTTGCTCTTTTTTGCACGCGCCGCCTCTTTTGCTGCTTGATGAACCGACAGTGGGGGTGGATCCGCAGTCTCGCAATTTGATATTTGACACTATCGAGACCATGAAAAATCAGGGCCGGACTATAATCTATACAACTCACTATATGGAGGAAGCCCAGCGTCTTTGCGACAGGGTGGCGATTCTTGACCATGGCAAAATTCTGGATATGGACAGCGTTGACAATCTTATTAAAAAGCATGGCGGGCCCTCCCGTATTGAGGCCGAATTCGAAAAACTGCCCAGCCCCGACAGCATCAAACAATACATCGATAGTGAGAATATACAGTTTGAAGAGTCGAAAATCCGATTCGAGACGAGCCGGCCTATGGAATCTCTGGCAATGCTTAACCGCAGCGGGGTGCGTTTTAACACTTTGAAAGTTCAGACCGCCAACCTTGAGGACGTTTTTCTTAACCTTACCGGACGGAGGCTTCGAGACTAATGAAGAAGTTATTATTTCTTGCCGTCAAAGACATGCGGGTACTACTCAGTGATAAGGGTAATATTTTTTGGGTCTTCGGTTTTCCAGTTCTGTTCGCACTGTTTTTTGGCTTTATGTATTCCGAGGCCGGCAAGGGGCCTTCCGGAATGAAAATCGCTGTGGTGGACGAGGACAAGTCTGAGTTTTCAAGCTCTTACATATCGGGGCTGGAGTCTGATGAGGCATTAATAGTAGTCAATCTGAACCGAGAGGAGGCAATTGAACAGGTCAGAAAGGGAAAAGTATCTGCGGCTGTTATTCTAAATGAGGGTTTTGGAGATGGATTTGAAGCTTTGTTTAACAGCGACGAACCAAAATTAGAAATAGCGTCGGACCCATCTCGCAGAATGGAAAGCGGCTATCTTCAGGGACTTCTGGCCAAGGCACAATTTGAGGCCCTGGGCGATAAATTCGCTGACCAAGAGTGGCTAAGGGGTCAAATTAAGCTATGGAGAGATGAAGTGGGGGGCTCTAATGCGCTCGAAACAGAGCAGTCAAAGCTATTTCTAAATTTCTTTGACTCTTTTGATACTTTAATAAAGGATTCCAATGATGGGAGCTTTAGTGCAGGCTTCAAAGGAGACATGATAAACTTTGGCAAATTGGATGTTAGCAGAGAGTATGAAGGCCCTATTTCACCGTTTCAGATAACATTTCCGCAGGTTCTGCTCTGGGGCTTTCTTATGTGCACATCGACATTTGCAATTTCGATTGTGAAAGAGCGAACGGACGGCACTTTTGACCGTTTGCGCATCGGCCCGCTTGGATATGCTCATATTCTCGGAGGAAAAGGCCTGGCGTGTTTTATAACATGCATCTTTATAGTATGTATTCTGTTTTTTGGTGCAAAGGTGATATTCAAGATGCCAATGGGCAATTTTCCGCTATTTTTTCTGGGATTGTTCTGCACGATATTGTGTTTCGTCGGCCTTATGATGTTCGTATGTACTTTGGGGCGCACCGAGCAGAGCGTCGGCGCAGCGGGCTGGGCAATGCTTATGATTATGGGCATGTTCGGGGGGGCAATGATGCCACTGGCTTTCATGCCGTCGTGGCTACGACGGTTCAGTCATTTCAGTCCGGTGAAATGGGGCATACTTGCTCTTGAGGGGGCTATCTGGCGCGACTTCAAATTCACGGAGATGATTAGCCCGTGTCTGGTGCTGCTGGCAATTGGATTTACATTCTTTTTGCTGGGGGTGTTGATGCTGCGAAGGCAGGATAGCTAAGTCACCCTCAATGAGGCTGTAGCAATATTGATGACTGCGAGTAAAAAAGCAGACCGAACACGCGAATTCTTATTTTTACGCTTATCGATGATTGAAGCCGACGGTTTCAACTATTGCTTAATCGGCGATAATTGCCTCGACCGGGCATTCATCGGCGGCCTGCTGAACGGCATCTTCGAACTCTTCCGGCACTTCATCGATAATAACTATGGCCATTTCCTCACCCATGTCGAAAACATCGGGACAGGTATCGACACATAGCCCGCAGGCGGTGCAGGTATCCTCAATTCTTACTATCATAGTCGTTCCCCTTCGTAATCAGAGACGCTCCATGCGGCTCCTTGATATTTGTTCATATAATCGATTATTGAATTTACTGTCGCCGGTAAAAATGTCAATTTAAAATTTATGTGGAAATAGCCATTTTCTCTGTTATACTACCAATATATTCCGAGTAAATAAATAATCAGTAGTGTACAAATAATCAATAATTGATTTTGGGGCCGGGTCCCATGCAAGCCGAGCCCGCGAATCTGGTCAGGCGGGGAACCGAGCAGCCATAAGCGTGTCGCTTGGTTGTGCTGTGGGTAAACCCGGCCACCTTTTATATTGATTATTGTCTATTGACAATTGAATATTGGAAAATGAACGCAGATGATTTAAAGGACAGAATAAAGGATTTTGCGCACCGTTGTGTCAAATTGGCCTTGGCTTTGCCTAAAACAGTTTTGGGTAATCACATTAAAAGCCAACTAATAAGGTGTTCAACTTCGGCGGCCGCAAATTACAGAGCCGCTTGTATCGCGCAATCGAAACCAAATTTTATTTCAAAATTAAGCATTGTGATAGAAGAAACCGATGAGACATGTTTCTGGATGCAGTTCATCATCGATGAGAAATTATTAAAAGAGCAGCGAGTATGCCCGTTATTACAGGAAGGCAGGGAATTGACTTCGATATTTGCATCTTCGAGAAAAACTGCACGTGGACTGAAAAAGAGTAAAATTAGTAGCTTTAAATAGACAATATTAAATAGTCAATAGACACTTGAAAATGGCTTATACAGTTCTTGCAAGAAAATACAGGTCGCAAACGTTTGACGATGTTGTCGGTCAGGACCCTATAGCTCAAACGTTGAAGAATGCTATAAAGACCGACAGGGTCTCGCACGCTTACCTTTTTTCGGGTACTCGCGGCGTCGGCAAGACGACTATGGCCCGCATCCTGGCGAAAGCACTCAATTGCCTTGCTGTCGATAAACCTACGACAAAGCCGTGCTGTAAGTGTGATAGCTGTACTGCGATAAACATTGGCGAAGATATAGATGTCATCGAGATAGACGGTGCATCGAATAACAGGGTCGATGAAATTCGGGAGCTTCGTGAGAATGCCATCTATCGGCCTGCGCGTTCGAGATTTAAGATTTACATTATCGACGAAGTCCACATGCTCACTACTTCGGCCTTCAACGCTCTCTTAAAGACACTGGAGGAACCGCCCAGTCATATAAAGTTTATTTTCGCCACGACCAAACCGAACAAGGTCATAGCCACAATTCAATCGAGATGCCAGAGATTCGACTTCAGCAATATAGGGCCTGCCTCGATAGCCGGGCAGTTGAAGTCCATACTCAAAAAAGAAAAGATAAAGTACGAAGAGGATTTGCTGCTACCCCTGGCGAAAATGGCGAACGGTTCTATGAGAGACGGCCTGAGCCTGCTCGATAGAATGATAAGCACAGGTGTCGAACCTTTGAACAGCCGGATACTCGAAGAGTTTTTAGGCTGTCCGAACAGTGAGAAAATCTGGAATCTTATCGGGCAAATCGGCGACAGCGACCCGGCCGGGACACTTGCGGCGATAGAGGATTTAATTAGTACCGGCATAAGCGAGGCCCAGGTCGTTGATTCACTTATCGATTATATGCGCGATTTGATGGTGGTAAAATCCACGGGCACTGATAGCAAGCTGGTGATTTTAACCGACCAGCAGCGAAAGAGGGCGGGTGAATTAGCGGAAAAATTCGACGTCGCTGCGCTCGTTTACAACATTTCGACACTGGAAAAACTACGATGGACAATTAAAAGCAGTGATACAAGCCGGGCCCTGCTGGAAGCTTCGATGTTGAGATTTGCTTTGAGCGAGCATTTCCTGAATGTCGATGAGCTTCTTTCTCAATTGCGCCTGGGCGCATCGCCCGGCATAAAAAAAAACCTTCCACCCAGCGGTAACATACCCATCAAGGCCGTAGCCAGGCCAAATAAACCACAAACTATCAAATACCAGTCAACAAATGACGAGTCAGAAGCCTCATCCGAGCTGACTGGAATCAACTCGATAAAAGATAATTGGCAAAATCTTCTGGGAGTTATTACGACTAAACTCGGACCGGGTACCAGTGGGCTGTTAAGCTCCGCAGTGCCGGCTCGATTCGAAAACGGCATCTTGACGCTTGAGTTCGGCGCATCGGCTAAGATGCAGAAACAAATGTGCGAAAGTAATGGTCGGGCCGAGCAAATCCAGAGCTTGCTGAGCGAGCAGCTCTCAACACCTCTGAGATTGAAGTTTGAAATCGCCACCGAGCAGCAGACGCAAGCGGTGCCCAGTGCAAGTCGACCTAAAACCACCGGCCAAAGAAGAAATGAGATAATTAACAACCCCGCCGTGAAAACTATCCTTATGGGGCTGGATGCAACTATAACCGCAGTAGAAGAAGACTAAAATCAGCTATTGTTTAATGATGGATTATTTCATTTATGAGCGGCGTTTATACTGAAACTTTGAACAAACTTATCGATGAGTTTGGAAAGCTCCCCGGAATAGGACCTAAAACCGCCGAAAGGTTGGCCTTTTATATATTAAAAGCACAGCCGGCGGAAGCTCTGGCACTTGCCGAGGCCATCAGGGATGTTAAGGACAAGATCAAGCATTGCCAAATTTGTTACAATCTCTCGGAGCAATCGACTTGCCAAATCTGCCGCGACGAAAGACGTGATAAGAGTATTATATGCGTTGTCGAGCAGTCAAAAGACATCATAAATCTTGAAAAAACGGGTGCGTGCAAGTGGGTCTATCATGTTCTTGGCGGTCATATCGCACCACTTGAAGGAATCGAGCCGGGTGATTTGACTATCGAGCAGCTTCTCGACAGGGTGCGCGGGAGTGATGTAAAAGAAGTGATAATGGCGACCAATCCCAACATGGCCGGCGACGGCACTTCACTTTATATAAGCTCACTGCTTAGAACCGCAGGCGTAAAGATCACTCGCTTGGCAAGGGGGCTTCCCTCCGGCAGTACCATTGAATACGCAAGCGGTAAAATTCTTATCGATGCTATTATTGGCCGGCAGGAATTAGAGTAATTTTCATCTTTGTTCGTAAAGTTTCTCAATTACATCTCGAATATTGACGAAATTCTCCAGTGTGTTTATGATATAATATAAAGGTGGGAATAACTGTCGAAATAACGAATTTTTTAAGGTGTACCTATGAAACTGGAGATGAGAGGTCAGATGCGGATGGAGCAGAGAATGAAGCTCGCTCCGCATATGATACAATCGATGGAGATTCTCCAGCTTTCAATCCTTGCCCTTCAGGAAAGAATAGAGCAGGAGCTTAACAGTAATCCTGTTCTGGAAATGACCGAGCCTTCAAATCCTGAAGAGGACGATTCTAATGAACAACCTCAGGATGATATAGATGACAAAGACCTCATCGTTAGCAAGGACAATAATAAAGCTGAAGATTTCGAACGCCTTGAGAATCTGAGTGATAGTTTCAAAGACTATTTGAACGAGTCCGGGCCCTACCGTAAGCGGGTTTCCAGTGACGACCCGGACAAAAAACTTGAGGCGATAAAGAATACCGCCGCCCGGCCCCAGTCGCTGCACGAATATCTGACCGAACAGTGGGGATTAGTGGAAGCCGAAGCAGCCGTGAAAAAAGCAGGCGATATGATTATAGATTATATCGACAGCAGGGGATATCTTTCCGTCAGGTTGGAGCAGTTGCACAATAAGGACAAAGGTGATTTCACTATCGACGATTTGAATGAAGCGCTGGAGCTTGTGCAGAAATTAGACCCCACAGGAGTCGGCGCACGAGACCTGAGGGAGTGCCTGCTTATCCAGATGTCACAAAGCGGCGAAGATATGAGCTTCGAATCCCGTCTGATTGCCGACCATATGAAAGAGCTGCTTGAAAATAAGCTGCCGGATATCGCAAAAAAGATGAATTGCGGCATCGATGCAATCAATCGGGCTATTGTGCGTTTGAGTAAGCTTGACATGTCGCCCGGAATGCAGATTGGGCGTGACCAAAACCACCCCATTACTCCTGATGTGATAGTGGAATTATTGGATAATTCGGACCAGTATTCTGTACGCCTGGCTGATTTTAATTTGCCACGATTGAGAGTAAATGACTACTATGCAAAAATGGCAAAAGATATCAAAACCGCCGATAAAACGAAAAAGTTTTTGCAGAATAATCTGCGCTCGGCCCAATGGATTATTGATGCGATAGAGCAGCGAAAGAGTACATTATTGAAAGTAACGAAAGCAATAGTCAGGTTCCAGATGGATTTCTTTGAGAAAGGTCAGCTATATCTTCGGCCGCTGCCGATGTCAAAAATTGCAGACGATGTCGGTGTTCATCTGGCCACAATCTCCAGGGCCGTTGCTGGCAAATACGTCCAGTGTTCCTGGGGCATTTTGCCGCTGCGAAAATTCTTTAGCGGCGGTACCGAAGATGTTCACGGCACCAGTTTAAGCTGGGGGGCCATAAGAGCCAAGCTGCAGCAGATTATCGACTCCGAGGACAAAAGCAAACCCTTGAATGACGAGCAGATACGTGAGAAATTGTCAGAATTAGGCATTACAAATTTAGCCAGGCGCACCGTTGCCAAGTACCGCAAACTCTTGAACATACCGGCTGCGAGGTTTAGAAAAAAATACTGATTTCGTTTCGCTTGTAACATTTCATTTTCAAAATAATTCTTGATTTTGTTTGAACCGGATATTACTGTGTGAGTATATAATCACATAGTAATATATGATTGAGAGCTTAAAATGTTAAGCAACAGGCAAAAGTTAGTATTCGAAAAGCAGGCGGAAATAGCAAAGGCGATTGCACATCCGTTTAGAATAGCGATTGTCGATTTTCTAAAAGACGGTGAGCAATGTGTATGTGACATTGCCGAACATATCGGCGCCGAAAGGTCAAATGTTTCACGGCATCTTTCGGTGATGGTTAATGCCGGCCTGTTGGAGTATCGAAAAGAAGGACTCAAAGTCATATACAGGCTGAAATGTCATTGCATCGTGGATTTCTTTTCGTGTGTAAGCAGTGTCTTAAAACAGCAGGTAAGGGACAATGAAAAGCTGCTTAAGGTCTTGTAGTATAAGCATTTTGCTGTGAACCGTAAAAGAAATAAGAATTAAGATGGGATTGGTATGCTTGATAATAAGACAAAAGAATTAATAGCGATTGGTGCGTCTGTTTCATGCAACTGTCATCCGTGTGTAAAGTTTCATCTCGATAAAGCCGGGAAACTCGGTATTGAACCCCAGGACATTAAAGAAGCGCTGAAGGTCGGGATGATGGTTCGCAGCGGCGCTGCGGGTGAGATGGACAAACTTCTTTCAGAAGTTTCCGGAGAGCCTGGTATTGATATTGCTGGTAATTGTAATGGAAAACAAAGCTGTCAGTAAAAAAATACGTAGTTTTTTAATTTTGTCGAAGTTCTCTCAACTAATTAGTTTATGGAAGAATGAATTTGGAGGAAACAAAAATGAATCGGAGAAAATTCATAAACAAAACACTTGCCACCGGAGCCGCTGTTTCCATTTCATCGGCAACAGCTTTCGCTGGGGACCGTACATCCGTTAAGATTTTAGGCATTTCCTGCAGTCCGCGAAAGGGCAAGACTACGGCGACCGCTGTACAGGCGGCGCTTGATGCAGCCAAGAAGGTTGACGGTCATATCGAGGTCGAACTGCTTGACTTGGGTGGCCTTGAAATCTTGGGCTGGTCCGGCGGTGCCAAACCAAATGAAGCCCAACAAATAACGGACGACTTCGACCTCATTCTACCGAAGCTCCGTGATCCCGATGTTGGGGGGTGGATTATTGGTTCGCCGAGCTATTTCCGTAGCATGAGTGCTCTATGTAAGGCTTTTCTCGAACGACTCGCTGTACTGCGTTCGCCCAAGCTGCTTCTTGCAGACAAGCCAGTTGGGGTATTAGCAGTTGGGGCTTACCGCAACGGTGGACAGGAATTAGTCATTGAGCAAATTCAAGCAGCAATGCTATGTCACGAAGTGATGGTCGTCGGAGGCAAACCCGGGGCACATCAGGGCGCAACTCTATGGAACGCTTATAAGGATGACATCACAAAGGACGAATTTGGAATGGACACCGCCGGAAAACTCGGAATTCGTGTAGCGGAGGCTGCACTTCGCCTTGCGCTCAGGAAGCCTTAACTCAGCAGGCCAAAGACAAGGAAAAGTTGATAAAGGCCTTGTAGTTTGTGGATTATTTTATGAATCTTAAAGATAATTGGAAAAAAGTAACAATTATTATCGCGATATTTCTCGGATGCTATTATCTTCCTGTCGGGAAAGTTCGTTTTGATAATGCAGTTACCGAGTCCCTGCATTTAGTTAAGTGGTATGCCCGTGAGCATGTTTTACTGTGTCTGGTGCCGGCCTTTTTTATCGCCGGCGCTATTTCGATTTTTGTGAGCCAGGCTTCGGTAATGAAATACCTCGGTGCAAAGGCAAACAAAGTTCTGGCTTATGCCGTTGCATCGGTATCAGGATCTATTCTTGCGGTTTGTTCCTGTACGGTTTTGCCTCTGTTTGCCGGTATTTATAAAATGGGGGCCGGTCTGGGCCCTGCCGCTACGTTTCTTTACTCCGGGCCTGCCATAAATGTCCTTGCGATAATCCTGACCGCCCGTGTATTGGGGCTTGAAATCGGTATTGCGCGCGCGGTCGGTGCAATTGTTTTCAGTGTTGTCATCGGCCTGGCCATGCACTTGATTTATCGCAAAGAAGAGCTTGCAAAAGCCAATAGTCAAATGGCCATGCCCGAGCCTCAGGTCAACCGGCCGTTGTGGAAAAACACGTTGTATTTTGCTTCGATGGTTGGAATCCTTGTCTTCGCCAACTGGGCGCGGACTGGAGATGTCAGGGCCGTATTCCTGTGCTGTCCGGGAGGCTTGACCACCTACAGGGTCGAAGGTACTTTACTCAACCAAACAGAAGAAACTGTTACGTTTCGGGATACCTCCGGAAAAACGCATGAAATACCAGCGGAGCTTCTTCAAGACCTGCAGGATGTAGAGAAAAATAAAATTTACGAGTTGATACTCAGGATTCGCTGGATTCTGGTTCTCCTTCTTCTGGCGGGTTTCGGAGTAATGATATTATTGTGGTTCACTAATGACGAACTGCGCCGGTGGTTTGGAGCATCCTGGGATTTTGCTGTGCAGATACTTCCTTTGCTTCTGGCCGGTGTGCTGATAGCCGGATTTCTTTTAGGCAGACCCGGACCCGGAAACGAGGGTATCTTACCTGCTAAATGGGTGAACGCGGCGGTTGGCGGCAACTCAATCTGGGCCAACCTGTTTGCCGCCGTTGCCGGGGCTTTCATGTATTTCGCCACCCTCACAGAGATTCCTATCCTACAGGGTCTTATGGGGGCAGGAATGGGAAAGGGGCCTGCTCTGGCATTGCTTCTGGCGGGTCCTGCTTTGTCTTTGCCGAATATGCTTGTAATTCGCTCGGTTATGGGAACCCGCAAGACTATTGTTTTCGTTGTGCTTGTCATTGTAATGGCGACAATCTCAGGAATAATTTTTGGAATAATATCTAAAGGATTGGTTTCAGCATGACAAATGATATAGACACAAATTTAAATATAGAAAATTCCAGCAAGGAAAAGAAACTTCATTTTTTTGAAAAATATCTGACCCTGTGGGTACTGTTATGTATAGCCGTCGGCATGGTTTTGGGCAAGGCTGCACCCCAGTTCGCCGGATGGCTTGACGGCCTTGCGATTTATGTCAATCAGGCGCCTGTCATATCTATCCCGATTGCGATATGTTTGTTCTTTATGATGTATCCGATTATGGTGAAAATTGATTTTGCCGAAGTGCTGAAGGCCGGCAAAAGTATCAAGCCGGTAGGTTTGACCCTCTTTGTAAATTGGGCGATAAAGCCGTTTACTATGTATGCAATATCGGTGTTTTTTCTTGGTACGGTGTTCTATGGTTTCATCGGCCCGGAAGCCGTTGACCAGGTAAAGATGCCTTTCGGTCTCGATCTTCCCATTGGCGCCGTCTATGGGGCTGGAACAGTTATCGAAGTTGGTGGTATCAAAATGCTCCAGGTTCCTCTTTGGAGAAGTTACCTGGCCGGCTGTATTCTCCTTGGGATTGCACCATGTACGGCTATGGTTCTTGTCTGGGGCTATCTTGCTAAAGGAAACGATGGACACACTCTGGTAATGGTGGCCATCAACTCTCTGACTATGCTTTTGTTGTACGGCCTGTTAGGGGGTTTTTTACTTGGTGTCGGCAGACTTCCGGTTCCCTGGCAGGCATTGCTGTTGTCGATTGCAATATATGTTGCTTTGCCGCTGGCTGCGGGATATTTATCGCGAAAATGGATTATCGCCGCTAAGGGTGAGGCCTGGTTCAAGCAGAAATTCCTGCACTTTCTCACGCCCGTTACGATAATAGCATTACTTGTCACCCTGGTCTTGTTGTTCTCGTTCAAAGGAGAAGTTATTCTTTCAAATCCTCTGACGATTCTATGGATTGCGATACCCTTGTTTATTCAGACCAACCTTATCTTCTGGCTTGGCTATGGGCTGGCAAGGATTTTGAAACTCGAATACAGTGATGCGGCGCCGTCTGCGATGATAGGTGCTTCTAATCACTTTGAGGTTGCAATAGCAACATCGACAATGCTGTTCGGTCTGTCTTCGGGGGCCGCTCTGGCAACCGTCGTCGGTGTGCTTATTGAGGTACCTGTTATGCTTATGCTTGTGCGAATATGCCTTAAGACACAAAAATGGTTTGGAACAGTTCAAGACTAAAACGGTTGATATGGAAGAGTTTTGTTAGTAATCTTTTTCTCAAAGGGATATGACGATGAAAAAAATACAGATTCTCGGCACAGGATGTCCAAAGTGTAAGAAGCTGGCGGAAAATGCCGAGGCGGCCGCAAAAGACCTTGGTATTGAATACGATATTGAGAAGATTACAAATATCAACGAGATTATGGGCTTTGGTGTAATGATGACACCGGCTCTGGCGGTGGACGGCGACGTCAAAGTGGTCGGGAAAGTATCATCACCCGATGAAATTAAGGCAATGCTTGCATAGCCTCCGGCTATCTTAGCAAGGATTAAGAAAGGTGGTCAGATATGAATAAGGTGGGAAAAATAGCAACTGTTATCTTTCTAATTGTTGCCGTGGTTATTGTGGTTGTTGTTAAACAGAACCATAAGGCAAATTCCGGAGCAGTTGTCGATGAGGGGTCTATTAACAGTGTTGTAGGTCCTGAAGTTGAGGGGCCTGAGACTGCCAGGTTCGATGCTTCAAAAGGATTGCCCCGGCTGGTTGACCTCGGTGCGGATAAGTGCATACCGTGTAAGATGATGGCCCCTCTCCTTGTTGAATTAAAAAGCGAATATGAAGGTACTCTTAAAGTAGAGTTTATCGATGTCTGGAAAAACCCTGATGAGGCTCCAAAGTATGGCATTAAGCTTATACCGACACAAATATTCTTCGATGCTTCAGGTAAAGAGCTTTTCCGCCACGAAGGTTTTTACTCCAAAGAGGATATTCTGTCTAAATGGAAAGAATTGGGTGTGGAGTTATCTGCGGTGAGCATACCGTCTTTTGAGAGATTCGAGCCAGCTCAAGCCGATAACAGGAGCAAAGACAATATCTGCTATATGTGCGATGGTGATATCGCTCCCAGTACGCTTGTAAATGTTAGCACGGAAAAAGGGCCGGTTCGGCTCTGCAGCCCGCATTGTTATTTCATCATGTATTCCTGCCTGACAGAGAACAAGACCGGCTTTGAAGAAAAGGTCTCGGTGGCAGATTGGGCTACGGGTGAAACCATTGTCGCTTCGAAGGCGATGTATCTTTATGGTCTCGATGGTCAAACAGGGCGACCAATCATCAAAGCTTTCACCGATAAGATACGTCCTAACCAAGCTGCTTCCGGCGGGATCGTTATCAATTGGGAAGCCTTGCAGGACAAGGAATTGGCCATTCGTTGCGGATTTTGTGATCGGGCCTGTTATCCGCAGGATGCCGCTGAAGTTATCGCCGGAGGAATACATACTTATGGATGCTGTTCGCATTGTGCGCTGGGAGTAGCAGCCCGTACCGGTCTGGATATTGAAGTACATGAGCGGGACCGGTTAACCGATGGGCCGATTGTTGTTAAGACACTTGACGGCAAAGTGGCCTCACTGGAACCTGCGACGGCCGTTGCCTGGTTTGGCCAACGAAAAAAGCCGGACGGTACATGGGGCTCCGCCGGCTGCTTTCATCAGGGCTTTTTCGTCACTTTAGAAAATCTCAAGGAATGGGTTGACCGCAATCCACATGAAACCGGTAAGATGATTACTATTCACCAGGCGCTGGCGAACAAAATGAAACTCTCGCCAGAACAAATCCAAAAAGCCTGCAAGATTGGCGAATGTGCCCCGAAATAATATTTTCTGACTGAACGGCTGTTTTGTTGTGCGCCAGGTCGAATATGAGGAGTATTAAAATGAAGTGCTTCGGCATTATAACAGTTTTGTATCTTTCTTTGTTGCCCCTCCAAGGGTCCGAAAAGAGCAATACGGTCAAGCCATCTTCGTTACCAAAACCCCGGACAGTAAATCAACTGTATCCGGGTTTGACAACAGGAGCGATGAGCTGCGCCGTTGTCTCAAGACTTCCGGAAGGCGTAGTGCTCAGGGCCGGAGATCTGGTGATTGAAAACAATGAGTTAATCGAAGAAATCGGCAAGGCGCCGGAGCAAATTCGACCAAAGCTCAAAAAAAATACATTTTTCGTTTTGGAGCAGGTCGCAACTTTAAAGTTACTTCTGACAGAGGCAAGAACCGAGGCCGCCAAAAGCGGCAAGGACATTTCGGAAAAGAACGAACAGGCAATTATCCAGGACTATTTGGGTGCTTTAGCTATGACGGTAAAAGTCGGCGATGAAGAAATTTTTGATTTCTACAACGGCAATAAAGAAATGCTTGGTAGTGCTTCTCTGGCTCAAGTAAAGCCTCAAATCGAGCAATTCCTGCTCCAGCAGAAACAGCAGGAACTCATCAATGAACACATCCGGACCATCGGCCGCAGAATGCAGATTGAAATTTCCGCCTCGTGGCTCAAGGTCCAGGCAGCTTTGGCAAGAGACAACCCGGTTGACAAAGCCCGCGCAAGCGGCAGAGCCTCCCTTGTCGATTTCGGTTCGACCGGATGCGTGCCTTGCGATATGATGGCGCCGATACTTGAAACGCTGCGAGAAAAATACAATGGTAAAGTTAATGTTCTCTTTATTCATGTAGGAGAAGAACCGATACTTGCATCACGTTACGGTGTGCAATCTATTCCTGTCCAGATATTCTTCGATACAACCGGCAAAGAGGTGTTTCGCCACGTCGGTTTTTTTCCACAGGAACAGATCGAGGGAAAACTGTCGGAAATGCGGGTCAAATAGCGGATGGAAAAACTTTTTACAACGCTGACACATGCTGTTGAGAGTACACCGGCAATAGCCCTGAGCGCAGCCTTCGTATGGGGAATCCTGAGCATACTGCTCAGTCCGTGCCACCTTGCGAGCATTCCTCTTATCGTAGGTTTCATAGACGGGCAGGGTCGCATCTCAACTAAACGGGCCTTTATCATATCGACCCTTTTTGCAGTGGGCATTTTAATGACGATAGGTGCTATAGGAGCTGTTACCGCTGCTCTCGGCAGAATGATGGGGGATATCGGCAGCTACGGCAACTACTTTGTTGCTCTGGTATTTTTTGCCGTTGGCCTGAATCTTCTGGGTGTAATACCTATGCCGTGGAGCGCTCCCGGCAAGGTTGGTTTCAAACGCAAAGGGATGCTCGCAGCGTTTATTCTCGGGCTGGTATTCGGTATCGCGTTGGGGCCCTGCACCTTCGCATATATGGCGCCTATGCTGGGTGTTACGTTCAAATTAGCCGCGACGAATCTCTTATACGGTGTATTCCTGCTTGTAGTTTACGGGCTTGGACATTGTTCTGTTATCATCCTGGCGGGGACGTGCACCGAACTCGTTCAGCGTTATATGAACTGGAATGAGAAATCCAGAGGCGCGGTAGTCCTTAAGAAAATCTGCGGTGTACTTGTTCTGATAGGCGGCCTTTACCTGATTTATATGACCAATTAATGGTGTCCATTTCTTACTGCATATTCATTGTTGACATTTCGGGCACTGCCGGTGTATAGTATCGAACAACGGATAGCAGATAGCGGATAGGGATAAATGATATCTACGCTATATGCTAAACGCTATAGGAGTCGATAAGATGGATCCGGCAATTTTCAAAGCATACGACATAAGGGGTATTTATCCCGACCAGATAGACGAGGAAGGTGCCTGGAAGGTGGGATGTGGCGCAGCGAGGTTTTTGCGGTCACTGCTTAGCGGTTATGAGCGGGGCCAGGCAAAGGCCCAGTCTTTGTGTGTCGGTCGCGATATGAGGACACACAGTGAGGCGCTTACACAGGCCCTTATTGAAGGAATGAAGTCCACCGGTACTAATGTGATTGATATAGGAATGGTTGATACGCCGCAGATGTATTTTGCAATCAATCATCTTGGCACCTGCGGCGGAGTGCAGGTTACCGCTTCTCATAATCCGGCAAAGTATAACGGATTTAAGATATCGGGTCTGCACGCCAAGCCGGTCGGCGCCGATACCGGCCTGAAAGATATAAAACATATCGCAATGGCTTTACTCCATACCAAGGGAACAGCTACCGGTTCGGTCCAGAAACGTGACCTGACCGGGCAATACAAAAATCACGTCCTGAAGTTTCTCAGACCGAATATAAAAAAGATAAAGGTTGCTGTTGACGCCTTTAATGGAATGGCGGGCAAGATGATCCCCGCCCTGTTCAGCAACCTACCGGTAGAAATTGTTCCTCTAAACTTCGAGCATACGGGCAAATTTAAACATGACCCCAATCCGCTGATTAAAAAATATCTCGCCGAGGTGAAAAAAGCGGTAAAGCAAAAGAAATGTGATTTCGGCGTCTGTTTCGATGGCGATGCTGACAGATTGATGATAGTTGATGAAAAAGGCAGGCCTATCAGTTGCGATTTACTTACTGCTATGATGGTGCCGTATTTTTTAGAGAAAAAGCCCAACTCGGTTGTTGTTTATGATTTACGCAGCAGCAGGATCGTTAGGGAAGAGATTCTCAAATACGGCGGAACCCCGCGAAGAGAAAGAGTTGGCCATGCTTTTATGAAAAAGGCTATGAGAGATTCGCACGCCGTATTCGGAGGCGAGCTTTCAGGACACTTCTACTATTCAGACAACTATTATACCGATTCGGCCATGATTACTTTGGTGCACGTGATTAATATCGTCAGCAAAGCCGGCGTCCCGATTAGCGAGCTTATAAAGCCGTTGCAAAGATACTCCTGCAGCGGTGAGTTAAACTTCGAAATAGAGGATAAGAAGGCGAAAATGAATGAGATAGCAAAAAGATACAGCGACGCCCGGGTTGACCACCTGGATGGAGTGACTGTCGGATATAAGGACTGGTGGCTTAATTGTCGTCCGAGCAACACCGAACCGCTCCTGCGATTGATTGTTGAGGCTGCAAGTAAAGAGCTGCTTGAAGAAAAACTGTCCGAAATTACTGCACATCTCGGTGAGCCGGTATGATTTGTCCACTTTGCTTTTAACGTCTTGAATTCCTGCGCCTTATTCCGGAGAGGTGATAACTTTTTGCGGCAATAGAGAGGAAGACAATTATGCAAGTACACACAAAAACATATAAAACGCCAAACGGTATAGTTGAAGGCGTACAGGCCAAATGGGCGGGATTCAATATTCTGTTGGCAGCCGGGACTAAAGGTTTTCTGGCTTGTCCAGCGATCGATGTCGATGCCTGTCAGGGATACGGTGTCGCTGCGGCAATAGTGGAAAGCACACCGGACAATCCGATAGGCACACTGGAGCGTTTCCTTGACCGTAAGGTGACAAAGGCAAATGAGAAAGCCAGGGAACTCGGTATCGAAGCGGGTATGGCCGTCGGCGATGCTTTTGCCCTTATTGCATAAGCTCATTGGCAATATCTTTACAAAAACAGGAGATGATTATGAAAAGAAACAGCCTTTCTCGTCGCCGGTTTATAGCCGGCACCGGCGCAGCTCTAAGCGCAGCTATTGCCACGGGTCCCATTACAGCCGCTCATGGCGCAAGTAAAACATCCTCGAATCGCACAATGCCGTTTAGCTACTGTTTAAATACCAGCACTATTCGCGGACAAAAACTGAGCCTGGATAAAGAAATCGAGATTACCGCCAAAGCAGGCTACCATGCTATCGAGCCCTGGGTCAACAAAATACACGATTATGCAAAAAGCGGCGGCAGTCTCACAGAACTTCGCAGACGCATCAGTGATCTCGGACTGACTGTCGAAAGTGCTATTTCCTTTTCCCAGTGGATTGTGGATGATGATGCAAGGCGCGGCGAAGCTCTGGAGCAAAATAAACGGGATATGGATGTTTTGGCACGGATTGACGGCAAGCGCATCGCGGCGCCTCCGGCAGGTGCCACCAGAGAAGCAGGGCTTGACCTAATGAAGGCGGCCGGGCGGTACAGGGCGCTGTTGGAGCTTGGCGACGAAATGGGTGTTGTGCCGCAGGTTGAGGTATGGGGTTCTTCGAAGAACCTGCACCGATTGGGCCAGGCGATGTTCGTGGTGATTGAAAGCGGCCACCCAAAGGCCTGCTTGTTGCCGGATGTATATCATACCTACAAGGGAGGCTCTGATTTTAACGGATTTAAGCTGCTTAGCCCAAAAGCCATCCAGGTCTTTCATTTAAATGACTATCCCGCAGACCCGCCGCGAGAAACCATAACCGATCGCGACCGTGTCTTTCCCGGTGATGGTATCGCACCACTGACTCAGATTCTGCAGGACCTGCACGCCAACAACAGCAGGGCAGTGCTTTCCCTTGAGCTGTTTAGTCCGACTTACTGGAAGCAGGACCCGCTCGAAGTGGCAAAGATGGGCCTTGCTAAAATGAAAGACGCGGTAAACAAAGCATTAGGTACGAGCTGAGGTATAAAAATTTAATTTTTTTGGCGCTTATAGGGTAAATTTCTATTACTCAGAGTGCACATGCGGAAAGAGAGGAAGAATATGAGAATCAACAGGAACATGAAATTAACATTTGTGATTGTGATGTGTCTTTTGGCTGGATTAACGGCAAATTCTTCAGCCAAACTAAATCCCCGGCAGGCCTCTCTCAGAGATGCTAACGTAATGACTGTTGATGTGGTTTGTTCTCAGGATATACAAGAAACAGACTTGAAGCAGCAGGAGATTCGAGAAAATATTGTCAAACAGCTTGAACAAGCCGGCATTAAGATTCTGCCCGAACAACTTTGGGGTACGGCGCCCGGCCGTTGCCGGCTAAAGGTATTAATCAAAGTTTACAAGCCGTCTGATCTGGACACATTCATTTACAATCTAAAGGTTTATTTCGTTCAAACAGTAGCTCTGGAAAGAATTCCTGAAGCGAAAATTGATGCAGTAACATGGGAGCTTACATGGCTCGCTCACGGCTCTAAGGACAGGCTAACCGAAGAAGTTCCGAAAAATTTGAAAATCATGACCGATAATTTTATTAGAGACTACCACCTGGCAAATCCGCTTAGTGGTGAGCCATCCGATACCAATGCCAGGAATACTGTTTCGATGACAGCTCCACAAGGACAAATCCGTTCCGGCGTTGCAGCCCAGTACAAATATGTATCGTCAAAGAACAGCAAGATCTTCCACAGTCCTCAGTGTCGTTCGGCAAAAAGAATCAAGCCCGAAAACCTCGTAGGTTACAACAGTAAAGAAGAAGTGATACAGGCCGGCAAAAGGCCGTGCAAAGTGTGCAAGCCTTAGATGAGATTTCAGTTTATAACCTGTAAAGTGATGCAGAGGGAAGCGTATTACTGCGCTGCCCGCTCGAAAAATGTTGTTGATGTAGTTTTAATGGAGCAGGGCCTGCATGATGAGCCCGACAGGCTTCGCACTGAAGTCCGGAAAGCTCTCGAAAATACCCATGACATTCAGAAACGCCCCTACGATGCTTCGCTGCTCGGTTATGGTCTGTGCAGTAACGGCATTGTAGGATTGTCGGCAGAAATCCCCATTGTTGTCCCGAGGGGCCATGACTGCATTACGCTTCTGCTTGGCTCGAAAGACAAATACCAGGAGTACTTCGATTCCCATCGCGGTGTCTATTGGTATAGTCCCGGCTGGATAGAGTCCGGTAAGCAGCCGAGTAAAGAACGCTATGAGAAATTGCTCGAAGAATATAAGGAAAAATACGGTGATGATAACGCTCAATATCTCATGGAAGTAGAGCAAAACTGGATAAAGGAGTACAGTTGGGCTACCTTTATCGATTGGGGACTTACCGATTCCAGTGAATATAAAAATTATACCAAACGCTGCGCCGAATTTCTTCACTGGAACTACGAAGAGCTAACGGGCAGCCCCGCCCTTATGCAAAAGCTCATTGACGGCGACTGGCACGAAAGCGAGTTCCTTGTTGTAGAACCCGGCCAGAAAATTGGCGAAGACCTGACCAACGACGGAATAATGAAAGCCGAATAGAAACAGAACCTTCTGAATGCGTTTTATGGATTTTATTACAATCATAATAATCGCCATTGGACTGGCGATTGACGCCTTTGCGGTCTCTATTGTCAGCGGCAGTGCATACAAGCAGTTGCATGTAAAGCACGCCGTACGAATGGCATTGTTCTTCGGTGGTTTTCAGGCGGTTATGCCGCTGATCGGTTTTATGGCCGGCTTAAGTGTAAAACAATACATAGAAAGTTATGACCATTGGATTGCTTTTGGCCTTTTGAGTGCCGTCGGCGGCAAAATGATTTATGAGTCGTTCAAGATGAAATCTATCGAAGAAAGATTCGACCCGTCGAACATCTTTGTTTTGCTCGTTCTGTCCGTTGCAACCAGTATCGATGCCCTGGCGATTGGTATTACGCTTTCATTTATCACCAATTCTATTATAGCTGCGGTGATAATAATAGGCCTGGTAACCTTTGTGTTGTCGTATTTTGGTGTTTGTATCGGCAAAAAATTCGGACACTTTTTCGAAAACAAAATCGAAGCTGTCGGCGGACTGGTACTTATCGGCCTTGGTATAAAAATATTGATTGAGCATCTGCTTTCATAGCGGAAATTGAGTATTAAAACAGCTTCTAAACATTTCTTGCAGTTAGGTGAAAAAGTAATATAATCAGCGTATTGTTTTATAATGATGAACCATTGTAGAATAATAGGTTGTTCTGTTAAATCTTAAATGGTGGTTTTATGGCTTCTAAAGTATATTTTATTAAAGCATCTATTAATGACGGCGAGCAGGTGATTTCCGAAAAGGCACGAAAGCTGTTTAAGGCGGGCTCTTTTGCAGGATGCTTTAAGGAAAATGATTGTACGGCGGTTAAGGTTCACATTGGTGAAGCAGGCAACACTACATACACAAAGGCCCCGTGCATTAAGGGGCTAGTGGATGAGCTGCTTGCTTTGAAAACAAAACCATTCGTAACCGATACGACCACGTTATATGTCGGGCGAAGACACAATGCCATCGACCATACCGCCCTGGCTGTCGAACACGGCTTTTCCCTGGATGGATTGGGCGTACCCTTTATAGTGGCCGATGGTTTGTTCGGAAAAAGTGAAACGCCGGTTGAAATAGACGGCGAAATAGATCAACAGGTTTTCATTGCTTCCGATATAGTTCAATGCCAGTCACTCCTTTCGGTGGCTCATTTGACCGGCCACGTAGCATCCTGCCTCGGAGCTACACTAAAAACATTAGGGATGGGTTGTGCAAGCAAAAGGGGCAAGATGAAACAGCACGCCGCCCTTAACCTCGGTATCGGTGATGACTGTACACGATGCGGCGTATGTTATGATCATTGTCCCGCCGATGCGATTACACTTGACGATGTCAAAGCTCACATAGACGAAGATAAATGTATAGGGTGTGCCGAGTGTATGGCCGCGTGCAGATTCGGTGCCGTTATATGCAATTGGGGCGAAGAAGACGAAGTATTGCAAAAGAGCATCGCTGAGCACGCATTGGGCGTAATGAAGGGCAAAGAGAACAGGATTGCTTGTTTTAACTTTTTAATGTCCGTGACGAAAGATTGCGATTGTTTTAACAAGCCGGATATGGATAACATAGTTGATGACATCGGCATAGCCGCATCAACCGATCCTGTCGCTCTCGATAAGGCAACGCTGGACTTGACTGAAAATAAAGCGGGCAAAAAGCTTGCAGATCTCGTGGGTAATGATAAGCTTGACCCTCGCTACCAAATCGAACACGCCGAGCGAATTGGCCTGGGAAGCAGTAGTTACGAGCTTATAGAAGTTAGTTAATGTTTAAAAATATTAAGGGTATGGTATGTCTCTGGGGCAAATAATAAGAAAAAAACGCGAGCAGTTACATCTGACCCTCGATGAAGTCAGTAATCGCATCGGTTTTTCAAAACCGTACCTGTCCACTATCGAAACCGACAAGGTAAAGAATCCACCCAGCGACGAGCTGCTTACCAAACTTGAAAAGATACTTGAGTTCGACTCGGGTCTGCTGCTGCACATTGCTCATATAGAAGGTCTGCCCGCCGATGTTCGCCAGGAATATGAGTCCGCCGAGGCCGAAAATCAGAAATGGCGACAAGTTGCCAGAAACTTTATTGATAAAAAAGCTGATGCAAGCCGGCTGACCGAGCTTCTTGCTGAAAGTGACTTGAACTTCGAGCAGGAAAAATTACCTCTGGCGCCTGGCCGGTTGGTGCCCGTAATAAACAAAGTTTCAGCCGGATATCCTACTGATTTCAATGACCTCGACTATCCTGTGGGCATAGCCGATGATTATATTCGCTGTCCGGACCTGCACGATCCCAATACCTTTGCTGTCCGGGTTGTCGGCGATTCTATGGAGCCGAAATTTCACGAGGGTGATATAGTGATATTCTCACCCGCCACCGAAGTGCATAATGGCGATGACTGTTTTGTCCGTTTCGCAATGCCGCATGAAACGACCTTCAAGAGGGTGTTCTTCGAGTCGGATAATAAAATTCGTCTTCAGCCGAGAAACGAAAAATATTCCCCCACAATCGTTGACGGCAAACGCATCAATGGCCTCTACCGCGCCGTAGTAAAGCACGAAATACTGTAGTTATACAAAAGCACGGTCAGCCCTGTCACTATTCCACAACAAACCAGCTAATCCCTTTGGGGCCTATGTTAATTGGTATTTTGGCGTTATATTCGCGGTCAAGCTTATACCTCCTGCTTTTATCCTGCTGCCGGCGAATACGTGCTGTTTTGGTAAGCCCCGTGTAATACAGCGGAAGCTTCAATTCTTTTTTGACCGCCCTGTCCAGAGGATTATAGACCATTGCCAGACCTTTTATTTTCAGTTGTGGATTGACATGCAGTATGCAGTCAATATCGCGCCCGTCAGGTCTGCGCACGTGAATGATGTCGGAGTCGAGTATATCGCGGTACTCTTTGTAAAAGTCCACCCATTTTTTCACGATTGCTTTTGTTTCATCGGTATCATACAGACGGGGCCCGCGATAGCAGGCTTGCGCACCTGAGCCAAAGTTCTGTGCAAGATGCGCACCATAAGCGTCGAGGTGTTCCGAGAGCGGTTCGAGCGTGGCCGCAGCTCCACCGCCATGGTACTGAACCAGCGGGACAAACATCCAGCCCATGCTTGGTGTTTTCTTCCAGGTGCCGTCGAATATGTTCTGTCGGCCGAGAATAACCTGTCTTTCACGCGGCAGCGACCAGTTGGTCTCACGATAGCCCATAGCGCTTTTATTCGAGCCGTTCAAAAAATACCAGTCGGGAACATTCAGATAGACGCCCCTGCTGCGGCACCACTTGTAGAAATTGGTAATCTTTTTCCACTGTTTCCATTGCGAATCATTGAGACCGCTATGCCCCGGATGGCTCGTCGATGCGCAAACGTCACCTGGATAAGAACCATCGTGTTCGAGCAGGTCCAAGCCCGTTTGTTCGATAAAGATTTTGATTTTCCTGAAATACTCGCTGCCCCACTCGCTGCCCAAACACGGCGAGTTGTTGAAAATCGCGCCGCCTGTTTTGCCTGTCTCCGGGTTGATAACATCGTGTTTATCGCTTATCCGGCGGCTGGCTAAAAGTGAATACCCGCCAAGCTCGACATTTTTGCTGTGAGCATAATCGACTAATTCCTTTATCTGCGCCATATACTTCGGATCTATATTTTCCATATTAAAACCGCTGCCGAATGTCATTATCACCATCTCAAACCCGACCTCAGCGCACTGGTCGATTGCCAGCCGCACCGCTTTGGGATTTGCGTGACGAACATGCATTATGATTGGATTTTCCGTCGCCCAGGGTGCGATTGTTCGGTACATCCTGCGTATTGCCAGACCTTTGCGTTCACGTTCGGTGCTGTCATAAATTAACTCAAACGTTCGAAATGATTCGAATGTTTTACCCGGTGCGATAATCACATCCGGACCAATTGGCGGGCGGCTTTCCAACATCAGTGGTGTCTTTCGCAGATAGTTGATTTGCGTACTGTACTGTGGGTCAACAACCCATTTCGTTGTTTTATTGGCACTTTTCGGGTCCCCCCCGTGAAAGGCGTAATCGCTGTCGATGTGAATATTAGGATACTCCCACTGAGCCGGTTGTTCCACCATTGATTCATACTCTACCGCTGCGAGAATCTCACTGATAAACGTATTGAGTCTGACCGGCTTATCGCTGCCGTTGTGAATTGTCAGCCACTTTGCTAACAGAGGAATGCCCCGGTACATT
This sequence comes from Planctomycetota bacterium, assembly GCA_014384025.1. Taxonomy (GTDB): domain Bacteria; phylum Planctomycetota; class Phycisphaerae; order Sedimentisphaerales; family Anaerobacaceae; genus NIOZ-UU13. Next base: position 27,275 of record JACNGQ010000170.1, read on the forward strand.
TCATAATGGACAGAGAGACTCAAACCTTTGAGCTTGCTGTTTGGCGGATCGAAATGCAGACTAAGCGTCTTACCTGAGGGAGGCCAGTTTGTGCTTGACGAATAACGCTTGCGATTCCATTCGAAGCGTTTTTCTATCTTGCCGGCTTCAAAGCTCCTGAACACGAAGGCGTCCGGATTGCTGCTTAGAGAATCAATCCATTCGGGCAATAGATATGCGTATTCGACTTGCCCCTGCAGGCCGCCGACTTCATACTTTTGTCCGTCGAGTTCGACTATTGCCTCCGGCTTAACCCCACGGATGATGGATTCGCCCCTCATCAGATTATCATAGGCTACGGTAGCCGCATTGGGCGCCAGACGAAATGTCCGGCTGATTAATCCGTTGCTCAGAACAATCTCCCTGCCATCGAGCCGTTTTTCAATCTTAACTGGCTCTTTAATTTGTGTTACGAGCCAGTCTGCCTCGATTGCCTTGCCACAGACTGCACCTGCGATGAATAAAACCATTACTGTTATGATTATAGATTGCTTTTTTTTAACCATTACTTGTTTCCTTCTCCTAAATGTAGTTCTTCTGCTATTGTAGTTAGATGACATTCTGCCCCGCAACGGCTAAAACTAATGCAAATACTTTTGAAGCTCCAGCGTCTTTCAGTGTTTTTGCACACTCGTTCAGCGTTGCTCCGGTTGTTTTGATATCATCAACAAGGCAAATCTTGCGATCAGCAAAATTATTTCTACGACGCACAGCAAAGGCGCCGGCGACATTTTTGGCTCGTGCCGTGGGGCTTGCCATTGTAGGCTGTAATTTGGTTCTGCGGATACGAACAAGGTTGGTGCTGATTTTGGCCGTAGGGTGCTTTAATTTCTTAGCTAAAAGATGTGATTGATTGTAGCCGCGGGCTAACCGTCTCGACCAGTGCAGTGGCACGGGAACGAAAAGGTCTATATCGTTATAAAAGCTACTTCCTTCCAAAGTGGAATTGCCCAAAAATCCAATTATCGAAAGCAGTTCCGTTCGGCCCTTTTTCAGGGCCAATATCATTTCTTGCAAAGCTTCTCTATAAACTCCGCTGCGAGATATACCGTCAAAATGAAATTTTTTACCCTGGCAATTGGGGCAGGCGCCTTCCACGAGAGCATATTTGCTGGCATCTCGTCCGCAGCGACCGCAGTAATCGCTGCCCGTACAGGCCAAAACCTGGGACCAGCACTTTTGGCACAAATCTTTATCGGTTTCGCAGATACTTTCGCCGCAATTAATACATACTGCAGGCCAAAGAAGCTGGTTTAAGCTCTGCAGTGTAAAACTAAAAGCTTGTTTTGGCTTTGTCATGTCCACGCTGCCAATTATATAGACAGAAACCTGGATTCACCACTGAGAAACCATGAAAGTAGGCCTTTTAATCACTAATATTAGGCTGATTACAACGAGGTATAAGTAATAGTGAACGTGCGTTAAGTATTGCTTATGTAAAAACTGTTTAAAAAAGATAATAATATAAAGTTAAGTATTTTGTAAACCCTTTATTAACAATGTCCTATATCACTTTTCTTTGTGTTGGCTGAAGCGTTTTTCGGCTTTGAGCTTGACTAATATACTTTTAACCGCTATAATTGTCATAGTTGCGTTAGTGTATGGCAAAAACAAAAAAAACAACCGGAAAGAAACGAAAGAACAAAACCTCTAAGGTTGCCAGTGTCAAGAGCAAAAAGGCTTTTAAGACCTATAAGCAGGCCCTTGACTACCTTTTTGAAAGGACTGACTACGAAAAGCAGGAGCGCCTGCGCTATAATGTCACAACGTTCAACCTCAACCGGATGCAAAAACTGCTCTCGCTATTGGGCAGTCCACACAAAAAAATACATACAGTCCATATAGGCGGTACAAAAGGAAAAGGCTCAACCGCTACTATGTTAGCCAGGATGCTCGAAGCAAATGGCTATAAAGTTGGATTATACACATCCCCCCACGTAGTACACCTTCATGAGCGGATTGCGATTAATTCAAGAATGATCAGCGAATCGGAAATGTGCGGCCTGCTAAACCGAGCTTATGCCCCCGTTGAGAAGATGTCAAAGACCGACCAGCCGACTTTCTTCGAGATTATGACGGCTTTGGCGTTTATGTATTTTCGCGATGAAGAGGTTGATATTGCCATAATTGAAACCGGTCTGGGAGGAAGGCTGGACAGCACGAATGTTATTATACCCAAAGTCATCGGCATAACCAGCTTGAGTATTGACCATCAGAACCTGCTTGGTAATACTATTGACAGCATCGCAAAAGAGAAAGCTGGAATTTTCAAGCGTGGTGTACCGGCTGTTACCGTGCAGCAGGAACCCTCGGCGATGCGTGTACTAAGATCTCAGGCCATCGCCGTCCAGTCGCCTTTGAGCGTAACCGGCAGCGATATCGATTTTTCGCAGCGTTTTGAAACCTCGCGTGAGCACGGCCCGCACACAAGAATATGTCTGTCAACGCCGACAAGTAAATTTGAGCACCTCAGAGTGCCCCTGCACGGCAGACATCAAGCAATCAACTGCGGCCTGGCATTAGCTATGCTGGATAAACTCAAATCCGTCGGATACAAAATAGACAACGGCAAAGCCGCCGAGGGTCTTTACAAGGTCTCACTGACCGGGCGAATGGAGATGATTTGGGATGACCCGAGAATTATGATTGATGCCGCTCACAATGCCGCGAGTATTAAGGCCTTGATTCACGCAGTAGGCCAGAATATTCCTTATGATTCTATGGTCGTAATTTTCGGCTGCAACTCTGACAAGGACATAAGAGGAATGCTGCATCAATTACAATTCGGCGCTGACAAGGTCATTTTCACTCGCAGTAATTCTCCTAAAGCGGTCTCGCCGGAAGATTTAGCTGAAATGTATACCGAGATATGCGGAAAGATGTGCCAGACCGCCCCCAGCCTGGGTCAGGCGCTGCTGCTCGCAAAAAGTGCCGTTAGTAAAGAAGATCTGATTTGTATTACCGGTAGTTTTTATCTTATCGGTCAGGCCAAAATACGCTTCCAGCCCGATGAATCACTCCAAACTGTTTAATTTACTGTAGGGACTGACGGGAAACGACTTTAGTAGCGTACTCATTGCTTCTTCGCTTTTCTCAAAACCGGGATTTCGATTGTCCAAAAGACCATCCAGGAAGGCTAAAAACCCCAAAAGGAACCCTCTGGAATTTATCAACATATTCTCAATCTCCTTTTTCCACATCTCGATTTTCAATTTGCAAAATGAGAGAATCTGGGTTATAAAATATTTTCTTCAGAATTAAACACTTGTTATAAGGAGTTGACGATGGCGGAAATAAAAAAATATATCGCCGTTGACCTCGGCGCTGAGAGCGGCAGAGTAATGCTTGGTTCGGTTTCTACACGGAAACTTATTCTCGAGGAAATACATCGTTTCAGTAACGGGCCCGTTGAAGAGAATGGTTCGCTGCGCTGGGATTTTAACAAACTGTTGTCGGAGATTAAAACCGGCATAGCCAAAGCGGCAAAAGCTGCGGGCACTCAGGTCTGGGGTATAGGGGTCGATAGCTGGGGAGTAGATTTTGGCCTGCTCGACGTAGATGGCAAACTAATTGAAAATCCTTATCACTATCGAGACAGCCAGACCAATGGGATGAGGGAAAAGGCGTTTGAGATGATAAGCAAACGCGACATTTATGAAAATACCGGCATTCAGTTTATGCAGCTAAACAGCGTTTATCAACTTCTCGCAATGCGCCTCAATAATTCGATTGCACTGGCCACGGCTACGAAACTGCTTTTCATCGCTGATTTGGTCTCCTACTATTTATGCGGCAAGATATTTGCCGAATACACCCTTGCAAGCACCTCACAATTTATGGATATGAGGACCGGCAAATGGTCAAAAGAGGTCCTTGAAAAACTATCTTTGCCGATTGGCATCATGCCCAGAATCGTCCCCCCCGGAACTGTTGTTGGCCAGTTGTCTTCCAGGATGGGAATCGAGCTTGGCTGCGGCTCTGTTCCGGTTCTTGCCATCGGCTCTCACGATACTGCTTCAGCCGTTGTTGCCGTGCCCGCTACGGGAGAGGCCAACTGGGCATATCTCTCGTCAGGAACCTGGTCTCTTATGGGCGTTGAAGTGCCCGGTGCAATTGTCAATGATAAGACCTTTCAATATGAGTTCACGAATGAGGGCGGAGTTGACAACACAATTCGGCTTCTCAAAAACATAATGGGGCTGTGGCTGATGCAGGAATGTAGAAGACAGTGGCAGCGTGAGGGAACGGACCTGTCCTATACGGAACTTGCGGCTTTGGCGGATAAAACCGAACCGTTTACCAGGCACATTGACGTTGATGATGGCCGATTCCTTGCACCCGGAGATATGACGAAAAGAATAAATGATTACCTCACTGAGACGGGCCAGGACCCAATCGACGACAAGGGGCAAATGATAAGAACAATCCTGGAAAGCCTCGTAATTAAGTATCGCTCCGTGATGGAAGCTATAGAAGATGCTTCAGGCAATACGATTGAGACACTGCATATTGTCGGTGGAGGCATACAGAACGAATTGCTTTGTCAATTCACAGCCAACGCCCTTGGCAAGAAGGTAATCACCGGCCCGATAGAAGCAACCGCCAGCGGAAATGTCCTTATGCAGGCAAGGGCAACCGGACAAATAAAATCCCTCGAACAGGTCAGAGAAATCGCCCGCAACTCGTTTAACCTTAAAGAATATCAGCCGCAGGATGTCTCTCTCTGGGATAAACAATACGAAAAAGTGAACAAGGCATAAAATTGCCAACAACAGAAAGGTCCATTTTGGTTGAAGAACTCGAACGTAAACTGGATAGTTTCAACCCTGACGAAAGAAAGCAGGCTTTGACGGCGCTTTGGGAAAAAGCAGAGGCCGGTGAAATCGATTTGCCCGAGGCAGGCACGGATATTAATCTGCACTGCCATACTTTTTTTTCTTACAACACTTATAGCTATTCTCCCAGCAAATTTGCCTGGTTGGCTCGCAAGGCCGGATTAGCCGTTGCGGGAGTGGTGGATTTTGATGTGCTCGATGCTCTGGAGGAATTTCTTGCCGCCGCCCGGATGCTCGGCCTCAAGGCCTGTGCCGGTCTGGAAACAAGGGTCTATGTGCCGGAATTTGCTACAAGAGTAATAAACTCACCCGGTGAACCAGGCATCTCGTACCACATGGGTGTTGGATTTCCGAAAGCACAATTGCTGGGCGAAGAAAAACAGTTCCTGCTAAACCTTCGCCGGACTGCGCAAAAGAGAAACCGGGATTTGATGGGGAGAGTAAATCAGCACCTAAAGCCTGTGGAGCTGGATTACGAAAAAGACGTTCTTGTCTTGACACCTGGGGGCAACGCTACGGAAAGGCATATGTGTTTTGCATACGCGCAGAAGGCACAGGAAATCTTCAGCGATGAAGATAAGCTTGCTAAATTCTGGTCTGAGAAACTGGGTGTTGAGATAGAGGTCTCGGCATTGCCCCATGGCAGAAAATTGCTGGATGCAATTCGAGCAAAAACTATGAAACGTGGCGGTGTCGGATATATACCGCCCGACAAAGGCTCCTTTCCGATGATGGCTGATACGAACCGATTTATTCTGGCTTCCGGCGCAATAGCGGTACATACCTGGCTGGACGGAACGAGCCAGGGTGAAAGAGATATCGAAGAGCTTTTGGATGTGGCTATGAGCACCGGAGCGGCTGCCATAAACGTCATCCCCGACCGAGATTATACTCCCGGAGCCAAAAATGAAAAAACGGACAATCTCTACCATGTGATTGAAATTGCCGAAAAGCGGCATCTGCCCGTCGTTGTCGGGACCGAGATGAACAGCCCCGGGCAAAAATTTGTGGATGATTATAAAACCGAGGAGCTTTCGCCTTTAGTGCCGATATTTCTTAAAAGCGCCCACATATTTTACGCCCACTCAGTGCTTCAGCAAAAATCCCGCCTTGGATACACAAGCGAATGGGCAAAGAAAAACTTTAACAACGTTGCGGAAAAAAATACATTCTTTGAAAAGGTTGGAAGCTCTCTGCAGCCTAAAAACGAAGATAAACTTTGCGGTTTAAGTGAAGATGTAACTACTAAGGAAATATTAGACATAAGTAACCTGTAAATCATGACAAAAAAAAGAAAAACGAAAAAGAAAAAACGCACTATAACCCGCTTACCCAAAACACAATACGCCGTGCAGTTGGTGGGCCCGGACGAACTCGTCCTGAATAAATCAAAAGAGGTTTACGCGCCAGGCCCTCATCAGATTCTGTGTCGTGTCGAAGCGGTTGGACTTTGTTTTTCCGACCTTAAGTTGCTGAAACAGTTTTCCTCACATGTCCGCAAGAGCAGAGTCATTTCCGGCGTTGATCTTGATATCCTAATAGAGATACCAAGTTATGTCCCAGGCAAGGCGCCGACAGTTCCCGGCCATGAAACGGTAGTCAGAATTGAGGCAATTGGCCGCGGAGTGAAAAATTTTAAGCCCGGCCAGCGTTTCCTTGTACAGACCGATTACCGCTGGGTTCGCACAGCCACTTCCAATGGGGCGTTCGGGTATAATTTTGAAGGCGCTCTTGCAGAGTATGTGCTGATGGACGAAAGAATCATAACCTCGCCGCAGGGCGAATCGATGCTTTTACCCGTCGGCGAGGAGCTTTCCGGCTCGGCTATTGCTCTGGTGGAGCCGTGGGCCTGTGTAGAAGATGCTTATGTTTCTTCTGAACGCACGAGTTTGAGAAAAAAAGGGCACATGCTCATCGTTGCTGATACCAAAGTCGCCGCCAATACTTTAAAAAAACTGTTCAGTAAGTATGGAAAACCTGCTCAGATAACCTGGCTCTCGGAGGCGCCAATACCGGCCGGGTTGAAAATTAAAATCAATAGAGCGAAAAGCATATCGGTACTTACCGATGCAGGCTATGATGATATAATCTATTTCGGGTCTTACGCCAAGGTCGTCGAATTATTGATTGCAAAAGTAGCTTTGAATGGCATTCTCAATATCGTTCTCTGTGGTAGTAAATTCGGCAGAAATGTTGTGGCTTTGATTGGGCGGGTTCACTATGGCGGCATTCGAATCATAGGCACAACAGGTTCGAACCCGGCGGAGTCGATGAAAGTGATTCCCAATACCGACGAAATTCGCCCAGGAAACAAAATTAATGTTGTCGGTGCAGGCGGCCCGATGGGTATGATGCATGTGATAAGAAACATCTGCCAGGGTGTTGAGGGCGTTAGCCTTTTTGCATCTGATGTGGATGACAATCGACTTGCAACACTAACAAAAATTGTCGCACCTTTGGCTGAGAAAAACGCTGTTACGTTCAAAACGTTCAATCCCACAAAGGACAAAATTGCCAAGAAATTTGACTACACTGCTTTGATGGCGCCAGTTCCGGCTTTAGTTGCCGACTCGGTGACTAATGCCGCCAGAGGCGGACTAATAAACATCTTCGCAGGTATTCCGGCCACCGTTAAATGTAAAATAGATCTCGATGCTTACATCCAGAAAAAATTATATTTCATCGGTACCAGCGGCTCAACTTTGGAGGATATGAAGCGAATGTTGGAAAAAGCCGAATCAGGCCGGCTCGATACCAATCTCAGTGTCGCCGCCATTTCCGGGCTTGCCGGTGCGACCGACGGTATTCGGGCCGTCGAGAACCGTTCGATAGCAGGCAAAATTGTCGTTTATCCTGCCTGCAAAGATCTACCCCTTGTGCCGCTTGATAAGATGAATGAAAAAATGCCCCAGGTCGCCGAGTGTCTAAATAACGGCCTGTGGACGAAAGAGGCCGAGCAGAAACTGTTGGAACTTTATTAAAATACTTATATAGGGGGATAACCTTTTCAGGAAAGGACAAATTATGAAACAGCTAACGAAACGAATCAGAAGATTTGAACGGACGGTTGTAACTAAAAAGCGAAGTGTTTGTTTGATGTGTGGGTTTTTGCTGGTTGCTTTGTTGATGATTGGCTGTGAGCAGCAGAACTCAGGATTCAGCGGCCTCGAAATGGGTCTTGGTAATCTGGCGCGTTTGTCGTCTGCAAAAACTCGCTCGGTTAGCCCTGAGAACTTTACCGGCGAAAAAGGCAAAGGAGGAATGGCAATAGAGGGAACCGGTGCAAATGCCGCCCGTGAATTAGGCCAGACCTGGAAAGTCTCTCCTTCGGTAAGAATCAACCCTGGCCAGACATTCCTGATGGCTGACATCGAAGGCTGCGGCGCCGTCCAGCATATATGGATGACTCCGACCGGAAACAACCGCTTTAACATTCTGCGGATTTACTGGGACGGGGAAGAAAAACCTTCCGTCGAATGCCCGGCGGGAGATTTCTTTGCCTGCGGTATGGGTCAGTATACCGGGGTCAACTCTCTGGCTGTATGCGTCAATCCCAAGAGCGGATTCAACTGTTACTGGTTGATGCCGTTTCGCAAACGCTGTAAAATCACCATGACTAATATCGACGCCAAACCGATGGTGCTGTATTATCAGATAGATTACACCCTCACCGATGTCCCAAAGGACGCGGCTTATTTTCACGCTCAGTTTCGCCGCGTAAATCCGCTTCCTGATAAACAGGACTATACTATCCTTGACGGAGTACGTGGAAAGGGCCAATACGTCGGAACATATATGATCTGGGGTTCGAACAGTCCCGGCTGGTGGGGTGAAGGCGAAATTAAGTTCTTTATGGATGGCGACACAAAATTTCCCACGATTTGCGGGACCGGCACGGAAGATTATTTCTGCGGCTCTTATGGTTTTGACAAATTCCAGGGTAGAGGCTATCAGGAATTCAGCAGCCCTTACACAGGGATGCCGCAGGTAATAGAGTCCGAAACACAGCCGCGTTTTGGTCTTTACCGCTGGCACATTCAGGATCCTGTCAGATTCGAAGAGGACCTGAAAGTAACCATGCAGGCGCTGGGCTGGCAAAGCGAGGGAAGATACCTGCCTCTTAAAGACGACCTTTCTTCCGTTGCTTACTGGTATCAGGCCGAACCTCATGCACAGTTTCCGAAACTGCCTGCGAAAGAATCTCTGAAAAATTGAATAATCACAGGTCTTAACTTTTGAAGAGGTCTGGACGAAATGACTGGTATGAAAGATATTGAAAAAACATACGAACTGGCGAAGCAGCGGTATGCCGAGCTTGGTGTTGACACAGAAAAGGCAATGGAAAAGCTCAGCAGCATAGCGATATCACTGCATTGCTGGCAGGGCGATGATGTTGGAGGATTTGATAAAGCCCAGGAAACTCTCGGCGGCGGCATAATGGCAACCGGCGCCTACCCCGGCAAAGCGCGGACCGCTGATGAGCTGCGTACGGATTTGGAAAAGACTTTAAGCCTGATACCGGGCAAACATCGGCTGAACCTGCATGCGATGTACGCCGAGACAAAAGGTAAAGTCGAGCGCAACGAGTTGTCCCCGGAGCATTTTACCACCTGGATTGACTGGGCCAAAGCAAACGGCCTGGGAATGGATTTTAACGGTTCCTTTTTTTCGCATCCCAAAGCCGAAAGCGGTTTCACTTTGTCCAGCGCCGACGAGCAGGTTCGCAGATTCTGGGTCGAGCATGGTATCGTGTGCCGAAAAATCGGCGCTGCAATGGGAAAGCAGTTGGGAACACCCTGTGTTACGAACTTATGGATTCCCGACGGATATAAAGATGTTCCCGTTGACCGCAAGGCACCTCGCCAGCGCCTCAAACAATCGCTCGATGAGATATTCGCCCAACCGATGGACCGAAGCTGCCTCTTGGATGCGGTCGAGTGCAAACTTTTCGGTATCGGCTCGGAAAGTTATGTCGTCGGCTCGCATGAATTCTATTTGGGTTATGCCATCGAAAATAAAACACTGCTCTGCCTCGACACCGGTCATTTTCATCCGACCGAAGTTGTCTCCGACAAGATATCGTCCGTCCTGACATTTCTCGACGAAATTCTGCTCCACGTTAGCAGGGGCATACGCTGGGACAGTGACCATGTCGTTATTCTCTCGGATGAGCTTTGTGCAATTGCCCAGCAGATTGTCCGCGGCGATTATCTTCAAAGGGTGCACATAGGCCTTGACTTTTTCGACGCCAGCATTAACCGCATAGCCGCCTGGGTCATTGGCACGCGTTCTATGATAAAAGCGCTGCTGATTGCCCTTCTCGAGCCGGTGCAGATGCTCCGTGAGATAGAGCTTGCAGATAATTACACCGAGCGTCTGGCGATGCTCGAAGAGCTAAAGACAATGCCATTCGGCGCGGTATGGGATTACTACTGCACGAAAATGGAAGTTCCACCGGCTCAGACATGGCTGGATGAAGTCAAAGTTTATGAAAAAGATGTTCTCGCTAAGCGCCGTTAGAGCGCGTACGGTTAGTATATATTAAGGAAGATGATATGGATACCGAACAGCAGTCGCAGACTAAAAGTGAGTTTGAACGCGAACCGGTGCCGAAAAGTGCTCTGCTCGGCTTCAAGAGCTTTATCGGAATGTACGCCGGTGAGCATTGCGCCGGAACCGAGTTAATGCTTGGGCCGCTATTTGTCGCCGCTGGTGTCAGTGCATTCGACCTGATCATTGGCCTTCTTCTCGGCAATGCCCTGGCAGTCCTTAGCTGGATGTTTATGTGTGCGCCTATCGCCACGCGCAGCCGTCTGACACTATACTATCAACTGGAGAAAATCTGCGGCCGAAAGCTTGTCATCCTATACAACCTTGCCAATGGTGTGATGTTCTGCTTTCTCGCCGGGGCGATGGTAACAGTCTCGGCCACGGCTCTCGGGGTTTGGTTCAGGTTCAAAATGCCGGGCCTCAACGACCTCTATCCAAACAGTGTCGGCTGGGTAGTGGCTGTCGCTGTTGCCGGTGGACTAATTGCCATCGTTGCCGCCTACGGCTATCAAACCGTAGCTAAATTTGCCAATATAGCCGCTCCGTGGATGGTCCTCGTATTTCTGGTGTTCGGCTTTGTAGGCCTTCGGCAGTTCATCGAGGCAACCGGAACGGAGATCGGTTCACTGAGTGATGTCTGGCACCTGGCTAAGACACAAATATGGAAGGGAGGCCCGCCACAGGAAGGGCAGGTAAAGTTCACTTTCTGGCATGTCACCTTCTTCGCGTGGTTCTGCAATATGGCCATGCACATCGGCATGAGCGATTTGTCCGTCTTCCGATTTGCCCGCAAGAGCTGGTATGGCGTTGCAAGCGGCGCCGGTATGTATGTAGGACACTTTATGGCCTGGATCAGCGCCTCAATCCTTTATGCTTATCAGTTGCACTTGAATCCCGCCGACACTGATGTATTGCCGGGTCCGCTGGCTTATCGGGCCGCCGGGCTGGTAGGTCTGCTGTGTGTGATTATTGCTGGCTGGACAACAGCCAATCCAACTATCTACCGCGCGGGCCTGGCGTTCCAGGCTCTGTCGCCGAAATCTTCGCGTTTTAAGGTAACGCTTATCACAGGCGCCATTGCGACAATCGCCGGAATGTTCCCGGCTATCGCAATGAAGCTATTGGGCTTTGTTGCCCTTTACGGTCTTGTACTTATGCCGATGGGCGCTGTTATTTTTGTCGATTTCTGGCTAATTCGAAAGTTCGGCATGCAGAGTTACTATGCCGAGTTGAGCGGGAAGACCTTCAACTGGGCCGCCGGCCTGGCCTGGTTTGTGACCCTGGCGATTGCGTGGGTGCTAGTGAAGTTCGCGGGCGTGCAGATTTTCTTCGTTTCACTGCCCGGCTGGTTCGTTGCCGCCATTTTATACATCGTCCTGAGTAAGTTTTACCAGAAGAAACTGCGTCCCGACGCGGTTCAATAACAGGAGAATTAAAATGCGTTCTATATTACAAATCATCTCACTGCTGTCATTGATTGCCTTGACATTGCCTTCTGTCCTGTTTCTTGCAGGCCGGTTGGAGTTGGATATGGTAAAATGGATAATGATTCTCGCTACGATAGTGTGGTTTGTTACCGCTTCTCTATGGATGTGGAAAGACAACGGCGAAGGGCAGCAGGAAACCGGTTAAATTGATAATTTCACGATTACCACAAGACAAAGCAGGTTGAAAGGAAAGAATTATGCCTGAAATAGACTCCACGAAAGGAGAAAAAAAATTCTATGAAGATGTTCCCATGAAAACCGAGGGCTTTTTCCTAAAAGGGTCCGGCTCTCTTGACTGGGGAATGAAAAACCGGCTCTCAAGGATATTTAATCCCGATACCGGCCGGACGGTAATGTTTGCGATTGACCACGGTTACTTTCAGGGACCTACGACCGGACTCGAACGAATCGACCTGACCATCGTGCCGCTGATGTACTACGCTGATGCTATAATGCTCACTCGTGGAATTCTGCGAACCAGCGTACCGCCTTCGCTTACCAAACCTGTCGTGATGCGCTGCAGCGGCGGCCCGAGCATACTCAAGGAACTCTCGGATGAGCAGTTGGCCGTTGACATCGAGGATGCGATTCGGATGAACGTCTCAGCTATTACCCTGCAGGTATTTATAGGCGGCCAGTTCGAGACACGCTCGGTACATAATATGACCCGGCTGGTGGATATGGGACTGCGGTACGGCATCCCGACAATGGCCGTAACGGCGGTGGGTAAAGATATGGTCCGGGATGCAAGATATTTCCGCCTGGCATGTAGAATCTGCGCAGAGCTTGGGGCACAAATTATCAAGACCTATTATGTTCCGGAAGGTTTTCAAACTATTACGGCCTCCTGTCCCGTTCCCATTGTAATGGCCGGTGGGAAGAAAATCCCCGTACTCGATGCACTGACAATGGCATACAATGCCGTCCAGGAGGGTGCATCTGGTGTGGATATGGGACGAAATATTTTCCAGGCTGACGCGCCCAAAGCGATGATGCAGACGGTTCACAAGGTTGTCCATGAAAATTTGAAGCCGGCCGATGCGCTCGAGATGTACGAAACTCTAAAAAACGAAGAGCAAACAAACCAGGATTAGAAATGCCGGATAAACCTCTCTTAGAGCAGATTCGCAAAGTATCCCCCCTTATAAGTGTAGGTGTGCTCACGGCGGATTTAATGTCACTCGGCTCAGAGTTAAAACTCATGGACACGGCAGGTGTCAAACTGTTGCACGTTGATGTTATGGACGGCTGCTTTTGCCCGATGATGACGGTCGGACCCGCCTTTATCAAGGCCCTAAAAACCCCCCTCTTAAAAGACATACACCTGATGATAGAAGACCCTCTCGATAAGCTTGAAAGCTACGTTGCCGCCGGTGCCGATATGATTACAGTCCATGTTGAATCCTGCCGCCACATACATCGCGTTCTGCAGAAGCTAAGAGAATTCACCAATACCAATGACCCTGATAGGGGCATTCTCCGCGGTATAGCCTTGAATCCCGGCACACCCCTTGAAGTTATTACACCGCTTATTGATGAACTGGAAATGTTTTTTTTACTTGCGGTCAATCCGGGCTGGGGCGGACAGAAGTTCATCCCTTCGACTCAACAACGGCTCAGCCGATTAAGACAGATGATAAGCGACGCAAAGAAAGATATTCTTGTAGGTGTTGACGGCGGAATCACTCGCGATAACATAGCAGACGTTGCTCGAATGGATGTTGATATAATAGTTACGGGAAGTGCGGTCTTCGATGGCAAAGCACCTCTCGATAACGCCCGCTTTATGATGGATGCTGTAAGTGATGCAGCCAAAAAAGCATGATGCAAATTATTTATTGTATGAACTCAGAATTGAACACCGGAAATAACGATGACTGATAACGAGTCAAAGCAAAATTCTGTGAAGCAATTAGCTAAAATAGCTCCGATTGTCCGCGGGCTTCTTGCAGAGCCAACTGGTAACCAGGATATACCCTATAATCCCGTAATCCTGAAGTCGCTGACGAGCAAAGAAGCTGTTGAATTCGCCGATTCTGTTAAAAATGCTGAAGCCCAGGAGTATCCTGCGCCTTTGACCAAAGATCAGGGCCTACCTCTTTTTCCGGAGGCTCTTGATATAAATGGCCCGGCCGAAGAACTCCGCAAAAAATTAAGCGACTCTATTGCAGATTACTCGGCGCAGTACAATTCGAAGCCCACAATTATATGTCTTCGCAGTCTGGGAATACTGTTTGTTGATCCGGGTGTCGATAAGTCTGTTTTGCCTCTTAAGAATAAGGTCGCGCTAGTAACCGGCGCCGCCGGGGCAATCGGATATGGAATATGCTGTGGGCTTCTGGAAAAAGGCTGTCATCTGATAGCCACCGACCTTCCGGGTGAAAAACTTGATAGCTTCACAGCCGACCTCAAGCAAATTGCCGGCGACCGCGTGACAGGGATTCCAATCGATGTCACTAATGAAGGTTCTTTCGTTCGCGGCCTTGAAAGTATTTCTCTTGCCTGGGGTGGAATTGATATTGTGGTTGTAAATGCAGGTATTCCTCTGGCTAAATTTCTGAAGGACATTGATCTCGATGACTTTCGCAGGCTCGAAAAAGTAAACATAGAAGGCACTTTTCTGACTCTCCGTGAAATCGCACGACATTTTATCCTGCAGGGCACCGGAGGTGACATTATTATAGTATCGACGAAGAACGTTCCCAGCCCCGGTGCCGGCTTCGGAGCTTACAGCGCCACAAAAGCAGCCTCCCATCAGTTGGGGCGTATTGCCAGTCTTGAGCTTGCGCAATACGGTGTGCGCGTAAATATGGTCGCGCCGGATGCGGTATTTTCCGAAGGTAAGTATAAATCCGGTTTGTGGGAAGAAATCGGCCCCGATCGAATGAAAGCTCGAGGGCTTGATGAGGATGGTTTGCAGGAGTATTATCAGAGCAGGAATCTGTTGAAAGCAAAAGTTACGGGTCGGCACGTCTCCAACGCCGTACTGTTTTTTGCCACGCGTCAAACACCGACAACCGGCGCAACGATTCCTGTCGATGGGGGTCTGCCGGACGCCACGCCAAGATAAGACTCATGCCGGGGCCGGAAAATTCAATCGGCAAGAGACTATAATATATTGTCAGAGGTACGAAAGGAACGATTTAAATGAACAAAGCGCTTGCAGAGCTGATTCGAATATCGAATGAAACCGGAGGAGATCCCACACTCGTTCAGGGCGGAGGCGGTAATACATCTGTAAAAACGGCCGATGGAAAATATATGTATATCAAGGCCAGCGGTACGGCACTTAAAGATATGAATCAAAAACAAGGCTGGCGGAGGATACGCCTCGAGCCGGTCCTTGCGATATTAAAGGATAAATCACTGCCTAAACTCGATGCGTCCACTCGCGAGCCTAAGGTCGTGAACATGCTGCTTGATGCCTGCGATGATAACGTTAAAACAATCGCCCGCCCCTCTGTGGAAGCCCACCTGCACGCTTGTCTGAATACATGCGTGATTCATCTGCATCCGAGTGCCGCCGGAGCTTATGTGAATGCGAAAAACGGAAAGGCAAAACTCGCCAGGCTTTTTAAGGATGAAACCCTCCCGCCCCTTTGGGTTCCTTACACAGACCCTGGCTTTCTGCTCGCAAAAAAAATAGCCCGGCTGGTGAATAGCTATCAAGGCAAATTCGGCAAAAAGCCGTCTATTCTTTTCCTGGAAAAACACGGGCTATTCATTACATCAAAAACCGCTTCCGGTGCTTTGCGGCTTGTGCGCAGCGTAATGAAGCGATGTAACAGCAAACTGAAACAGCCCAGGGACGGAAGTGTAAAAGCCGTTCAACAGGAAAAAATCAGCGACCTTAAGCTCTGCATTGAACGGGCATGTTTCCAGGCTGCCCGTAAGCGCACAACGATATGGTATTATTACAACGATGCTATCGCCGATTTCTTAAATCAAAAAGATGCAAAGAAAATGCTCTTCGGTTCTTTAACACCGGACGAGCTGGTTTACGCCAATGGCCCCGCGATGTGGATAGAGATGCCAAAAAGCAAAAAGTCGTTTTCAAAAGCAGCCCTCCAAAACAAATCAAAAAGTATTGCAGGCCGCCTTAAACAGCAAAAACAAAAGGGCAAAAAACCTTATGTGGCGTTTCTTGTTAAGGACATTGGTCTTTTTGTTTCCGGAACCGAAAAGATTACTCCGACCGTAAGGGATATTGTCCTCTACTCAATTTTCATTCGCACCAATGCCTATCGAATGGGCGGAATTCTCACTTTGAACAAGCGCCAGGAGGATTTTATCAACAACTGGGAATCCGAAGCCTTCCGCAAGAAATTAGCAAGTGGAAGTAAATAAAATCTGCTCACTTAGGATTTGGTAGTTCTCAGTCGATTGAATCACCCGGATTCAGGGTGTTTTGACAGATAAAAAAGCACACTTTTACGGTCATAGGTAATCACGAGCCCCAAAGTCTCCTTTTCTGTGCCGAAAAGTGGATTTTTCGATGGTGAGTGGCTGTTTCTTATCGTATTCAAAGTCTGATAAAAAATTTCTTTAAATTTTCAAATTTTATAGTTGAAAGTTGGCCTATTGTGCTATTATACTAATACACTATAGGAATAGATTAATAGTACATTATGTTGTTGCGTGGGTAATATAGATGATTGAGTTCAAGTTGGATTTGAAAAGTGGCGTGCCTTTCCATCGCCAGATTGTGGACCAGATTCGTTATGGTATTGCCTCGGACAGGCTCATGCCCGGCGAGCAGTTGCCGACGGTGCGAGAATTGGCAGTACACCTTCAGATAAATCCCAACACCGTTCGCAAAGCCTATTCGGAGCTGGAAATCCTTGGAATATTGGATACGCAACAAGGCACCGGTACCTTTGTCAGTCACCGGCAGGTTGAGATTGGCCAGGATGAGAAGCAGCGTATGCTCGGGCAAATTTGTGACGAACTCGTCGCCCGTGGCAACCAATATGGCTTCACGGTAAAAGAAATTGTTACCCATATGCAAAGGAGACTCGAAAATGGCTGAAAAAAGAGAAAAAAAAGTCGCCCAATCAGGCCTCACTCGTGAGTACAAGGCAACAACCCAGTTGGAAGCCGAAGCAGCATCTCTAAACTGGGTCGCCGCTCTTGTCACTGCAGTCGTCGTACTGGCCGGAGCCGGCCTTAACAGGCTTGTCGAAGGTACCTGGCAGCAGTGGAATATTTACATCATTATTGGCACCGCTCTTGTTGGGAATATCTGCTTCTTTGGCATAAAGATTGCCAATCAGTGGGAACGGGCGGTGGTCCTGAGACTCGGCAAATTCCGGGCCCTTAAAGGCCCGGGTCCGTTCTTTATCATCCCGATTATCGAAACCGTTGTTCGATCAGTCGATATGCGGATACGCTCGACCGACTTTAGCTCCGAGTCCACCCTCACCAAGGACACGGTCCCCGTCAATGTCGATGCCATCTGCTTCTGGATGGTCTGGGATGCCAAGAAAGCTATCCTTGAGGTCGAGAACTTCTTTCTCGCCATCATACTTTCCGCCCAGACAGCCCTGCGTGATATCATCGGAACCCACCAGCTATCAGAACTGCTCACCCACCGTGAAAAGCTCGGCAGGAGACTTCAGGAAATCCTCGATGAAAAAACGAATCCATGGGGCATAACAGTCCAGTCGGTCGAAATCCGCGATATCATTCTTCCCAAAGACCTCGAAGATGCCATGTCCAAAGAAGCCCAGGCCGAACGGGAGCGTCACGCACGCGTCATCCTTGGAACTGCGGAAACGGAAATAGCCGAAAAATTCGTACAAGCCGCCAAGCAGTACGAATCGAATCCGGGGGCCATGCACCTTCGTGGTATGAACATGTTGTTCGAGGGCTTGAAAGAAAAAGGATCAATGATCATCGTCCCCAGTTCTGCGTTGGAAATGATGAACCTGGGAGCCATTGGCGGAATGGCCGCATTGAGCCAGGTGAAAAGTGAAAAGAACCGGCACGAATGACGATTAGCATAGGAACATTGTGTGCGAGTTTGCAGACGCCAGAGAGATACTTGCTATACGCAAGAGCTATTTGTTTTTTATATCGTATGCCATCAGGGCATTACCGTGACGGATATAAAGTCGGCCGTCGGATATGGCCGGATGCGCCCAATGTTGGCCGTCGCCTTCGGTAACGGCGAATGAGCTGACTATATCGAAACCTTTTGGCGAAGGCTTCACCAGAGCCACATCACCGGTATTTTCATCATAACAGTACAGCATACCATCGGCATATATAATCGAGCCCTTATTACCGTTCCATGTGGCTTTGTACATAACTTTCCCGCTGTCCCAGTCAAGACAGACCCAGTCGCCCTTTGGAATACCGTCGAAGGTCGAGCCGTACAGAAACCCATCCACCAGTACGACACTCCCGTGGCCGCAGTCGAGAGTCTGGTCATTCCATTTCTCCGCGACCGATGTCCCGTCGGCTGAAAGCTCGAACATTACACCGCCTCTCGTAAACTCTCGCTCGACCGCGCTGGTGACATACACACATCCGTCTTTATAGACCGGCGTAACACCGCCCGTATCGGAAGGTGTCACGTAAGGTTCCCTCCAGATTAGCTTGCCGTTGTCTGCGTTTACACAGATGACAGATTTTTGAATCATATTTATAAGCAGGCGATTGCCGCCTCTTTCGATGAGAATAGGCGAGCTGTAAACCGATAGCTCATCCAGGCCTATTGTAGCCCATATTGTCCTTCCCGTCATTTTATCCAAAGCGACCATTGTGCCTTTTTTGCCGCCAGGGGTACAATAGACCTTCCGCCCATCGATTAACGGTGAGCCGGACATGCCCCATTGAATGTTCTTTCCATCGAACTTCGTTAGAGTATCTACCTGCCATATCTTTTCACCCGTCCGGGTCTTAAAGCAGACCATATTCCCAGTGCCGCTGAATACATATACTCGCTCGCCGTCAACAGTTGGTGTTGTTCGTGTCCCTTTGTACGACCGAGTCCATTCTGGCCCGTAAGATTCTTTCCATTTCAGATTCCCCTCAATATCATATGCGAATAGAAAGCCTTCCCCGTCAATCATACAGGTCGTATATACGAATCCACTCGCTATAGAAACAGAAGAAAAACCTATGCCCAGACCCTCCACCGCCCATAATTGTTTCGGTCCACCTTCAGGCCATTTTTTCATAAGCCCGGTTTCAGTGGATTTTCCATCCCGATTAGGTCCGCGAAACTGTGGCCAGTCGTCACCAAAGCAAATCCCGCCAATCAATAGAATACTCAAACACAATATAATTTTTCTACTGTTATTCATAAGCTAAATCCTTCATCTTTTTTTAATTTGTTATTTATCTGCACTCTCAGAGTCAGTTAACAAAGCATCATCGAGTAAATAAAGAAACATCTCTGCTGCATGCCATGAATGGGGAGCGCAGATTTTTCGGTCATTGTATTCTTTGGAAACAAGTTTCATGCCATCATAGTTCGCCTGGCTGGCGTGAGCTTCCCACGTTAGCGGATACTGCTCCTCAAGGGACATAGGTGGTGGCCAACTATGAAAATGTGCCTCGGCCCAGCCAAGATATGGATAATTGGCAACGTCTTTTTTTGAGAAAGCCCGCCCATCCACGTGTTCCTTCTTGAAATCCATCCAGAACAGCACCGAGTATGAATCGAATACCTCCGGAATTTCATAAGGGTCTTCCAGTCCCAGCGCTCGAAGGCCGAACTTCAGCCATTTTGTCTGGTAAACCGGATGTTTGGAAAAATCAGTCGACCCGTCAATATGCTTGCCTTTCTGGAACTCCGGAATCGTATCAAGCACCTTCTCGACCAATGGGTGTGAGGAGTCGGTCACAAGAGAAATCAGGTAGAGTACCTGCCCCAGATTGTCGGGCTCCCTGTTGCCTGCATTGTTACGGTCAAAAGGTTCCTCCAGTTTGAGAATCCAGGGCCTGATAAGATGAATGTTGTCGGTCTTTTGCAAACACATTGCCACCATAGCCGCATCTCGATACCACGGCTTAGAGTAAACCAGAAAGTTGGGAACTGGTTTGGTATCGACTATACTAATAAGAATCTCATGCAGCAGAAGGCGCAGAATCTTTGCCTGCGGATGGCCTTCGAATTTTGGTAAGTTGATATTTCCTTCGGTTAAAGAAAACCGTTTTGCCCCCTCCTGAATCCGGACGGCGATTTGGTCCTCTGTTATGATAATCTCTTTGCCGTCTGAGGTATTTAATTTCACTGTATATTCACCGGGAAGTATTGTCTCCTTGATCACCTCCCATTGACGGACAGCGTCACCTGTAAGCGCATTAAAAAGTGTCCCGTCACGGTAGAGGAATTTATCACGATTGCCCATCCCAAACAGGAAAAAATTAACTTTGGGCAGTTGCATAACCTTTTGGGCTTCAGTAACTTGACTTCGAGCCTCGCAGTTTGTCATCCCGCTAATCAACAGAATACTCAACAACAATCCGATAACGCTTTTAATATCTTTCATGGGAAAAACCTTCAGATCCATTCACTCGATATTCTCATATGATCCGCTCCTGCCTTTTGCAAAAAAGCCTAATCAGCGGGGATATTCTGTAAGCTTCATGTTACCAGAATCCACCTGCCTGTTCCAGTCCCTTTTGCCAATCCTGAATTTCACACTGCCGAGGGCGAAAAAAGTTATTAGTATAGTTTCAAAGACCCATTTGCTAAAAAAACGGCAAAATGGCAATCACCCGGTTGATTTACTGTCAAGTTATGCTATACTATCGAGTTTCCAATATTTTTGGCAGGTTAAATTCGGCGTTTTTACCATGTAAAAGAAGATTTTGAGGAGATTTGCAGTATGGATTTTCGCATTGAGGATACACGAAAAAATCCGAAACCAAAGGTCAACGACCTTATCACAGACGGAATTATCAGTCTTGAGAATGCAACCGACTGGCTCAGGACCATTTATGAGATTCGCTTTTTCGAAGAGAAGGTTTTTGATCTCTTGGGCCAGAATATCATCAAAGGCGCCTCGCACCTTTACGCCGGCGAGGAGGCCGTCGCCGTAGGTGCAACCGCTGCCATCGAGCGCGGGGATGTAATCGGCTCAACACACCGTGGTCACGGCCACTGCGGTGCAATCGGCAACAAATATGCCGATAGCGAGGAAGATCGTCAGACCCACTGGAACCGGATGATGGCCGAATTAATGGGCAAAGAAACCGGATACTGCAAAGGCAGAGGCGGCTCGATGCACATTGCAGATGTCGATAAATGCAACAACCTCGGTTCGACCGGCATCGTTGGCGGCAACCAGGCCCCGGCCGTAGGTGCCGCTATGGCGGAAAAGTACAAAAAGACCGGCAAAGTCGTGCTGTCGTTCTTCGGAGACGGCTCAACCAACACCGGTAGTTTTCACGAGGCAATGAATATGGCCTCAACGCTGGCAGTACCGCTCGTGGCAATAATTGAAAACAACCTTTACGGAATGAGCGTACCATTCTCAGGCAGTGAAATCGACGGCGCCACTAAGGCCAGCAATATCGAAGACATTGCTCAAAGGGCCGCTGCTTATGATGTCCCCGCCATGATTGTGGATGGCCAGGATGCGCTTGCCGTCTTTCTCGCTGTCCGAAAGGCAGTGGAAATAGCAAGAAAAGATAACCAGATGACAATTATCGAGGCAAAGACTTATCGCTGGTACGGACACAGCCGAAGCGACCCGCGTGCATATCGAACCAAAGCCGAAGAAAAAGCCTGGCACGAGCGTGACCCTATTACTGTTCTAAGAGATAAACTGCTCACTGAGAAACTATGCACTCAAGAGCAGTTGGACCAGATAAAGGATACGGCCTTTGCCACTATCGAAACAGCAACAAAGTTCGGAATAGACAGCCCCTGGCCCGACACTGCGGACCTTACAAAAGATGTATATGTCGATGAAACTTACCCCGCTGATCTTATCGAAGCCGACAAGGCACTCGCTAAAAAGGTCGCTGAAGCAACCACCGCCTTCCAGACCGCCCTTGCCTCGTCCACAGCGAAAACAAAAAAGGAAGCTACCGAGCAGGCGAAAGGACAGATTAACACTCAGTTCGGTATGGATGTTATGACAATTGGCCAGGCTGTTGTCGCCGCCCAGGCCGAAGAGCTCAAACGCGACCAAAATGTTTTCATAATGGGTGAAGACGTCGGCCTTTACGGCGGCGCGTATCAGGCGACACGGGGACTCTCAGCCGAATTCGGAACCGAAAGAATTATCGATACCGCAATATCGGAAGCCGCCATCGCCGGTGCCGCCGTCGGTGCGGCACTTCGTGGAATGAGACCTGTGGCTGAGATTATGTATGTAGATTTTGTTACCATTGCGATGGATCAGCTCGTCCACGTTGGCGCCTATAACCGCTATATGTTCGGCGGCAAGGCCAAAGTCCCGATGGTTCTGCGAACTGAAGGCGGTGTCGGTAGATGTATCGCCGCCCACCATTCGGAATCGCTCGAAGCATGGCTCATGCATACACCTGGGCTTTATGTCGTAATGCCATCGACTCCTTACGATGCAAAGGGTCTGCTCAAGGCCGCCATTCAAAGCGATAATCCCGTTGTCTTTATCGAGCATAAAGCAACTTATGGCCAGCTCGGCGCCGTTCCTAATGAAGATTACATAATCCCGCTCGGCGTCGCGGATATCAAAAAGCCCGGCACCGATGCAACCATAGTCAGCTACAGCAGAATGGCGATGTGGTCTTTGGAAGCAGCTAAAGTCCTGGCCGCCGAACATGGAATCGACGCCGAAGTAATAGATGTACGAACACTAAAGCCGCTGGATATTGATACTATAGCCGAATCGGTTCGCAAAACAGGACGGCTCATCACCGTTAGCGAGGGTTTCTGTACATGCGGCGCAGGCAGAGAAATAGCCGGCCGGTTTATGGAATACGAGTTCAGCGATGGCTCGCACGGGTTTGATTATCTTGATGCGGCGCCAGTTAATCTGGCGGCTGCAGATGTGCCCCCGCCGATGAGCGAGCCGCTTGAGTTGGCAAGCATTCCCAGTGTTGATAGAATCGTCGAAGCCGTAAAGGCGATGGTATAACAAATACTAACGGAAGGATTATAAATAATGGCAAAAGAAGTAAGATTACCTCAGCTTGGCCAGACAATGGAAGAAGGAACCATTGTTAATTGTTTGATTAAGGCCGGTGACGAGGTAAAAAAAGGTGATGTGATTTTTGAGATTGAAACCGACAAGGCGACCCTCGAGATGGAATCGCCCGCCGATGGTTTTGTAAAGAACATTCTCGTTGAGGTTGACCAGACACTTGCCGTCGGTGAGCCGCTCCTGGTCCTTGGTGACAAGGATGAAGAGGTGCCGCAGAGTTTTATTGATTCGCTAAAGGATGGCGCACCCGCCGCCCCGTCGGAACCTGCACCTGTTGAGCAGGCTGCTCCGGCCGCACCGCAGCCTGCCGCGCCTGCAGGCAGAGTAATAGCTTCACCACGGGCAAAAAAACTCGCCGGCGAGCTTGGCGTGGATCTGGCGGCAGTTGCCGGAACAGGCCCTGCCGGAAAAATTACAGAACAGGATGTACAACAAGCCGCAGCCTCGAAATCAGCTAAACCAGCAGACCCTGCCCCTGTAGCTCAGGCTCAGGCGGATGTAAAACTCGGCGCGACGGTTCCCCTTAATAGATTGCAGAAAATAACCGCAGAGAGAATGCTCAAATCAAAACGTGAAATACCCTGCTTCTATCTGACTGTCAGGGCCGATGTCACCTGCCTGGTTGACTTGCGGACAGAACTGAACCAGACCTCAGATGTAAAAGTTTCCTACAATGATTTTATTATCAAGGCGGTTGCGACCGGCCTGGAAAAATATCCGATTATGACAGGCCAGTTGGCCGGCGAGTCTATCAAGCTGGCAGAAGCTATAAACATTGGCCTGGCGATTTCTGTTCCGGACGGCCTTGTTGCGCCGATTCTAAAGGACGTAAACAAAAAGGACGTAAAACAAATCGCACGTGACACTAAGGCCATTGTTGAAAGAGCGCGCAGCAATAAATTGGCCCCAACCGATGTCGAAGGCGGCTGTATCACAGTTAGCAACCTCGGTGCATTCGGAATAGACAATTTCATCCCGATTGTAGTCCCGGGCCAGTGCAGCATCCTTGGCGTCGGACAGATTACCGACACCTGTGTACCGGACAATGGCAACATCATGGTGCGAAAGCTGATGAATATGACTCTCTCGGTTGACCACAAAGTTGCCAACGGCGCAGTAGCCGCCCAGTTCCTCGACTTTGTGAGAAAACTGCTGGAAGATACTTCCACGTTCGATGTGGGAAATTGATACATCTTTCTTTGTATAACAAAAAACAAAACTTGTCATTCTGAAAGGAGCGTTTAGAAATGGCAAAGAAAGTCCGGGCTCAGCACTTGCCGAATATAAGCAAAGCCACCCCCAAGGTTCCTGTGATTGGCGTTTTTGCCTCGTCAGACCCGCGTATTGACAAGACCAGCCGCACTCGCTGTCAGAACATTGCGAAGATGGCCGCCGATTGTATAAGCGGCTCTGTCGTTATGCCGGATAAAACTCCGGTGCCTGTTGTCTATTCCACAGTTTTGATAGATGGCGAAGCACAGGCCGACATCGTGGCCCAGCAGTTCCGCAAGGCCGGCGTGGACATCCTTGTATGCGTGCCGGATACCTGGGCCTTCCCTCAGCTTACCGCTATTTCGCTCCTGCAGCAGTTCCCGTCGAATACACCGATAAACATTACCTGCGGCAACTCCGGCCCCAGGCCCGGCGTTGTTTATGCCCACGCGCTAAACGGCGCATTAAGCCAGTACGGACGAATGGCCACCTTAAATGTCGGCACCTGGCCCGATACCGGCATGGACCCGAAGATGACCGAACAGACGGCCAACAATCTTATCGACTGGTGCTATGCTGCCGTTACTACTGTTGCCCTGCGCGGGCGAAGAGTTGTAATCCTTGGACACGACTCCATGGGAATGGAAACCGCTCTTGCACACATCATCCCGACCCGGAACACATTCGGCCTGGAAATAACGCGCCTCGATATGAAGCTTCTTGCTGATATGCTCAACAAAAAAGCCTATAGCGAAAAAGAGCTTAAAGCCGTTCGCGCCTGGATTAACAGAAACGTCGGTAAACGTCTGGAATTGCGCGACGAAGCCGACAGCGAACGGTTTAATATGTCACTTGCAATGTACCTTATCGTTCGTGACCTGATGAAGGATTTAAACGCCATCGGCGGCGGTTTTATGAGCCAGTTGGAATGGGGCAGCGACCTTAGAGGCATTCCTCTTCCCGTAGCCGACGTAATGGAAAGTTTCTTCAATTCCACTTTCGACCATACCGGCCGAAAGGCCCCGCTCCCTTACGCTACCGAAGCCGATGCTCAGGGTCTTCTGACAATGCTCTTTATGACCTATCTAAGCGGTGGAAATCCGCCTTTGTTTATGGACTTTAGAAAAGTCTGGGAAGCCTGGGAAATAAAAGAGCTGGCCCAAAAAATCGGCGTTAAATCACTGGACACAAAAACCGACTGGTTCACAAAAGGTCTCGTTGACGGTGACAATTCCGGCAGCGCATCTTTCGATTGGGCCGCAGCCCCCGGAACATCGATAAAGAAGATTATGTCTGGTATCTCAATGCCTTTGGCCGACGGACATTATTTCCCTGGCGGCGGAAACTCCGTTACCTTTATGACCCCCGCCGGAATCGAAGGTATCGCCGCTCGATGTGCATATAGCAGCCCCACGGGGCTATTCAGTATGATTTGGGACCAGGCCTATACCACCGAAGTGCCAGTCGAACTTGCAAAGGTAATGTGCGATCTAACTACTCCTATCTGGCCCCACACATTTGTCGTACCGAAATATGCAAGTATGGTCGAGTATAAACAATATCCGCCAGCCAACCACTTCCACATGACCTGGGATTTGCCCGTCGCGAGGCTGCAGCACTGGATGGATTTAACCGGGGTATTGAGCGTAACCCCCTGGGCCGCCAGGCCTAAGTTCATCGAAGGCGTTGACAGACCAGAGCCCTTAATCCATTTAATTAACGCCGGCCAGGACGCATTCAAAATAATGAACCATCGAGGATAGAAACTCCAATATGTAGCACCTTTTTGTCCTACGGACGTCAATTCGACCCAATGGCCGCTTCCTTAAGCCAGTTATAGACCTTGATAGTAATTGCGTGCTTGCCAGGCGCATCTTCATCAGTGGGCTCTATCGAAATCTGCGTATCCTTATGTCTCTCTCGCAAAATACTCAACTCGAACTCTTTGCCGTCGCTGTCCTTACATCGCCATTTCTCCGAAAGCAGTATGCGCTCTGTGTGTCTTTTCTTTTGAACCATAGTGTAGGACCAGCCGTTCTGCTCGAATTTCTTCTCGAGTTTGCGCATCAGCTTTTCCATTTTTTCCGCAGAAAAGTCGGACTTGGCGAGCTCTATTTTGCCATCTTCGGTGTCAAGCGTAACTTTCTGCTCATATCGCACCTCTTTATCCGTTAGGAGCTGTCCGACTCCGTTTACGATATCGCCTCCGAAATCCAGAGCCGCCCCAATAGCTAAACCTGCTGCCAACTCACCGGATTGATATCCGATGATACCGCCGAGAATCGTTGCACAACCGCTGCAACACAAATACCCCAATAACATCACGCACAACGCACAAGTTTTTATGAATCTACTCATAATAATCTCTTTTCCCGGCTAATGCCGCCGGACCGCCGAATTTACTTATCTTTTCTTATCAATATAAATAGTATTTCCTTTAATCCTGTACTCAAGAGAGCTGCGGTTACAGGCAATCCAAAGAATCTCTACTACAGTCAATTCCGTGGCGGAAAACTTTATATTGGGGCTCCGTACCAATTCCCCGGGCTTGACCAGAAGAACGAATTCTATTTTTTTAATCTCATCCGGTAGCTCAAACTGACTCATCATAGATTCAAGCAGACCGATTACAGACCTGATATTGCCGTTAAGGCATATTGTGTGCGGTAATATAGTTTTATTGAGTAAATCGTACGTAGCGCCCTGGCCTGCTCTTGTCAGTGTAACGCCATCGTTTACTGTCCAATAGTATTCATTGCTTTCGTTCACCGGTTCCAAGCCGTAGGATACACCGGGAACTATCTGCCCAATCTGTGTGTCTTTCATATTGACATAAAATGCCTGAAAATCACCATCTCCCGAACTGCAGGTTCCGCTAAAGTTCTTTTCGTTTATCTCAATATCTTTGTGACCTTCTGCTTTGAGGACAAATTTGAAACCTGCGTTTGCCCTTAATTCGTTTAATTGTCGATGACTCTGTCCTTTGTTCCACTCCTCAATACCTATTAAGAACGCCCATTTATGGTCACCCTTCTGCATCCATTCCGGAAGCCTTTCGTCGTCAGGCCAGTATAAACCGTTCACATGCGCCTGATGAATTTCTTTGTATTCTACAAACGGATATTCATAAGGTTCTATCCGGACAAATTCCTCCCCGGCGTTTGCCTTAAAGAAATCCGTGACATCATCCTGCATCTCATCTGTAATCGCATGGGCAATTCCATTATAGGTAACCAACTGAGCCGCAAGTTTCTGTTGGCGGTAAATCTTCCGGCTTAATTCCCAGCGGTCCGGCATCATCTTTTCGGCTAAGGCCTTTTTAATTATATCAGCTTCTTCTTCCCTCCAGGCATCACGCGATGGCAGAGTATCATTTCTGTCAAAGGACCCCATATAGATATAATGAGCAACCTGCCTGAAAGCTTTTTCGTTAAACGGCTTATCAATAAATCTTTCAATACCGGTTGTCCCAATTGGAAATGGAAGCTCGCATTCGTTCCATTCTTTCACAGGCAGGGTTGGCAGTCCATTCACTCCACCGGCGGCAACAGCTTTAACCATTTCAGGATGCAGAAATGAATATCGATTACAGAATTTAGCCGAGGCGGAAAACCCATGCATGAAAACTCTCTCGTTGACCTTAAATCCGTTTATACGTAACAGCTCCTGAGTATATTTGATCATTGCCGTCAGTTGCAGATCGACACGCTTGAGTTTTCCTTCTTCTATTTCAAGAGTATCTATATCCAGAGCATGGGTGTAAGCCTGCCAGTTAGTCCTGGGCCGGGGAAAAACCGGAACCAACAACGGAACACCAAGCCGCCTCGCCATCCGGGTGGCGTGAGAGCTTTCCGCTAATCTGAGCGCCTTTGCCCGATGAACTTCTAACTCGTCTGAAGTTGTACCGGTATTGTTTGTTTCAACTAACATATAAACCTGCCTGTCTTTTTCAATCCCGCTGGGGATAAACAGGTAATATGGAAAGTTGAAGCCCTTTGCAGTCTGGGCTTCGACCTGCAAAATATCATCACCGGCCAGATCCACATTTTGTATCGCCGAGACCGTTAACTCCTTACTCGCAATCACAGACACAGACATAACCAGCACGAAAAATAAGGAAAGCAGCAAACGTTTTCTTAGGCTTGTTATTTGTTTGTTCATATGCAATTTCTCCTTTTCACGCCTTAAACATTGCTTGAAACAGCTTCTAATCCTCCGATTATCATATTAATTACTATGCACAAATACTTCCTCATCCGTATAGACTCACAAATCCCGGGAATGTTGCAAAAATTCCATAAATATTTTTTACAAAATTTGCTTCCGCTGACTCGAATACCTCATACGGCAACGCAATATTATACATATTAATGTTGTCTATTGACCAACACTCTGAGCCGGTCGAGCATAAAACAGCGTTGGGATTGTAGATTCCGCATCAAAGTCAGGGTACCCGGCTTTTCTTCCGCCGAAAAAGTAAATTTATTGACAGTTGAAAAGCTCTCTGATAAAATCCTTCAGCCTCGGGGTAAGGGGGCGAAAATTCCGTCTGTTTTTAGATTCTGAGTTCATAAATAACAATTTTTAGGTGGACAAAAAATGCCAAAACGCGAGGATATTCACAAAGTACTGATTATTGGCTCAGGCCCGATTATTATTGGCCAGGCCTGCGAATTTGATTATTCAGGCACACAGGCGTGCAAGGCCCTGCGTAAGCTGGGTTACGAAATCGTGCTTGTCAATTCCAACCCTGCAACGATCATGACCGACCCCGGTACGGCGGATGTCACCTATATTGAGCCGCTTAACGTCAAAACCATTGAGCAGATTATAGCAAAAGAAAAACCCGATGCCCTACTGCCCAATCTCGGTGGGCAAACGGGTCTTAATCTTTCCGCCGAATTATCGCGCAGGGGCATCCTGGATAAATACGGTGTACAGATTATCGGCGTTAAGGTTGATGCTATCGAGCGGGGGGAGGACCGCCAGGCATTCAAAGATACGATGAATCAACTGGGCATCGAAATGGCAGCAAGCGAGATTGCAAACAGCCTTGAAGAAGCAGAAAAATCTCTCGAAAATATCGGCCTGCCCTGTGTCATTCGCCCGGCTTATACCATGGGTGGAACAGGCGGCGGCCTGGTTTACAACATTGAGGAGTTCCGAACAGTTGTCAGTCGAGGCCTTTCTTCCAGCCCGGTCGGTCAGATACTTGTCGAGGAATCTGTTCTCGGGTGGGAAGAATTAGAGCTTGAGGTTGTTCGTGACGCCAAAAATCAGAAAATCACAGTCTGCTTTATCGAAAATGTAGATGCAATGGGCGTCCATACAGGCGATTCGTATTGTACCGCTCCGATGCTGACCATAACCCCTGAGCTTCAGCAGCAACTCCAGAAATATTCCTATGATATTGTCGAGGCCATCGGCGTCATCGGCGGAACCAATGTTCAATTTGCTCACGACCCAAAAACCGACCGCGTCATCGTCATTGAAATCAATCCCAGAACCTCGCGTTCATCGGCACTTGCTTCCAAAGCGACAGGTTTCCCCATCGCACTTGTCTCCTCAATGCTCGCCGGCGGTTTGACTATGGATGAGATTCCATACTGGCGCGACGGCACTCTTGAAAAATATACGCCCTCCGGTGACTATGTGGTTGTAAAGTTTGCACGCTGGGCCTTCGAAAAATTCAGCGGTATCGAAGACAAGCTTGGCACACAGATGCGCGCCGTCGGAGAGGCAATGAGCATCGGCAAAAATTACAAAGAGGCGTTTCAAAAGGCAATTCGCTCCCTTGAAATTGGCCGTTACGGTCTCGGATTTGCAAAGGACTTTAATAAGAAATCCTCTGATGAGCTTTTGGAACTCTTAAGAGAGCCCAGCAGTGAGCGTCAGTTTGTTATGTACGAAGCCCTGCGAAAAGGCGTCAGCGTTGATACCCTTTTTGAAAAGACATATATTAAACGTTGGTTTATTGAACAAATGAAAGAGCTGGTGGAGCTTGAAGAGAAAATATTAAAATATAAGAATAAAAAGTTGCCGGACGACCTTCTCATCCAGGCCAAAAAAGACGGATTCGCAGACAAGTATTTGGCAAAACTTCTTAATACATCCGAAGAAAAAATCAGGAAAAGACGTATCGCCCTTAACGTGGTTGAGGCCTGGGAACCCGTCCCTGTAAGTGGCGTCGAAAATGCCGCCTACTACTTCTCCACTTATAACGCTCCGGACAAGGTTCAGGTCAGCGATAAACGCAAGATAATGGTACTTGGCGGCGGGCCGAATCGTATTGGCCAGGGCATCGAATTTGACTATTGCTGTGTTCACGCCGCCTTTGCACTCCGGGAAATGGGCTATGAAACCATCATGGTCAACTGCAATCCGGAAACTGTTTCAACCGACTACGACACTTCGGACAAATTATATTTCGAGCCGCTAACCGTCGAAGATGTCTTAAGTATTTATAACAAGGAAAAGCCCGAAGGCGTCATCGTTCAGTTCGGCGGCCAGACACCGCTCAACATCGCCGCAGAGTTAGAGCAGAACGGCGTGAAAATCCTCGGAACCTCTCCTGAAAAAATCGACCTCGCAGAAGACCGGGACAGGTTCCGCAAGTTAATGAAAAAACTCGGCATCCCCCAGCCCGAATCCGGCATGGCAAGCACCCTCGAACAGGCCCTCAAAATCGCGGACAAAATCGGCTATCCATTAATGGTAAGGCCCTCATACGTACTTGGCGGCCGCGCTATGGAGGTCGTTCACGATGAAGAGATGCTGAAGTTTTATGTTGAAAGAGCAACCGACGTATCTCCCGAAAGGCCTATACTGATTGATAAATTCCTGGAAAACGCCATAGAGGTCGAAGCCGACGCCATCGCCGACGGCACGGATGCTTTTGTGCCTGCGATTATGGAGCATATCGAGCTTGCAGGCGTCCATTCGGGCGACTCGGCATGCGTACTTCCGCCTGTCAGCATCCCTGAAAAACATCTAAAAACAATCTATGAATATAACCGAAAAATCGCTATCGAGTTTAACGTCGTCGGCCTGATGAACATCCAGTACGCCATCGCAAATGACGTTGTTTACATCCTCGAGGCAAATCCTCGCGCCTCAAGGACCGTGCCGCTGGTCTCCAAGGTCTGCGGCATCCAAATGGTTCCTATCGCCACGCAGCTCATTATGGGACAACGTCTTTCGGATATGAAATTGCAGAGAATGGCCATTCCTCATTTCGGCGTCAAGGAAGCGGTTTTTCCCTTTAATATGTTCCATGAAGTTGACCCTCTTCTCGGCCCCGAAATGCGTTCCACCGGCGAAGTCCTTGGCATGGCCGATTCGTTCGGGCTTGCCTTCTATAAGGCTCAGGAGGCAACGCAACTGCCTTTGCCCTCGGAAGGGACCGTCCTGATTACCATCTCGGACGACGACAAATCCGCCGCTCTCGAAATGGCAAAACAGTTTAAGGATATCGGCTTTACGATTATGGCAACCAAAGGGACCTGCGATTTTCTTTCCGAGCACAAAATCGACTCACAGTCCGTCCTTAAAATGCACGAAGGAAGGCCGAATGTACTTGATAATATCAAGAATGGAGACATTCATCTTGTGATCAATACACCGTCCGGCAAGCAAAGTAAATTCGATGATTCATATATTCGCAAGGCTGCCATCAAATACAAAATACCTTACATCACAACGATAGCTGCCGCCGTTGCGACTGCAAAAGGCATAGCCGCCTTTAAGAAAAAGCCCGGCCAGATAAAGTCCCTGCAGAGCTACCACGCAGACATAAAATAAAATAGGTTCGACACTCGAAGAGTATCCATGATCGATCCGGTAGAGTAGGGCCTTCCTCACCCTATTTATGCCAGCGATTCCCTGCAAAATTGGATGCACTTGGTAACTTCAGTCACTGCGTCTGAACCTTCGGGAACTCTGTATTCAAGCTCGATATCGGCCGGAAACTTCCAACCCTCTCTCTTCATTAGCTGCAGGATTAACGCCACCGGCGTGTCACCCTCACCGAAAGGCATATTCGGGCCGTTATTGACCTTCCGGTCCTTCAAATGAAGGCTAAGGATACGGTCATGGTACTTCTGGATCAGTGGTATCGGCGACTCGCTCGTCCCGGCTACGAAATGGCCCACGTCGAAGTTTAATCCTAAATATTTTCCGTAAGACAAAATAGGCCCCTCGTATGTCTTAGATGTCATCTGGGTATGGTTATGGAAACCGATCATAATCTTGTGCTCATCGGCAATCGGCCCGAGTCTCCGTGCCGCATCCTCCGAAAGTTCCCTCGTAATGCCTTTGGCCCCGAGTGCTTTGGCCACCTTGAAATAATAGTCAATCTCCCCGTCCGACATATTCCCATCGCCGATATTGCCGAACTTGACGATATGGATGTTTACGCCTGCATCGTTATACATGTTGCGAAGGGCTTTGTACTTGCCCATCGAAACCGATAAACGCCATTTAAGCTGGTCTTCCTGTGCTTTTCGCTGGGCTTGACGCTGCTCATCGGTCATCTGGCCCCGGCCGCGTGGTCTTGGTCCCCGTCCGGCTGTCGGCACTCCGGCGAATTGCTCCGCTGCATCACCCATCAGTTCCACCGAGCTGAGTCCGCATTGTAATAGGTATTTAAGTAGGTCCTCGGCTGTGCCGGGCATCCCGCGGTAACTGTAAGTAATGGCCCCGATTTGTACACCGTTGAAATTAGAATTGGGCTTGCTCGTACCCATGCCGCCTGCGCCGCCTAAAGCATATCGCGACATAATCGTTGAGGCCGCTATAGCCGCCGCTCCGCCCATTAACTCTCGTCTTGATATCATTACATTGCTCTGTTTTTTCATCGTTTGTTCTCTCCTAAGTCGGTTTTATTTTTCTTACCTGTTTACCCCCACCAGATATTTAACCCTTCACCTTTCCCCTTGTCAATTCTAATCTGTCATTCCACAATTTCCAACTCCGCCATATAAATAGCGGTTATGGTCTTGCCGTTTGCATCTTTTTCATGCGAGGAATACCACGACATAATGGCCCGCTTCGGGCTGATTTCAACAAAGCCCGGATATGAATTATCGCCCCCGCTGGGCAGTTCCGCAAATTCGTGCAGTTCATCGCCTGCGAGCCAGCACATCGAGGTCTTCGGCCCTCTGTCGTCGATGGTCTTTCGCCCGCCGACAACATACCGCCCGCCCCAGCGCATAAGCAGTGGCCCGCCGATGTACCTGTCGAGGTCTTTGCGCTGCCAATGCGTATAAGGCCGCTGCGACCTCAACAGTTGAGCATTGTCCCTGCCTCTCCGCCCGACTGCGATAATACTTCCGTCGGCTTCGAATTGAAATGCCGTCTCGTCGCCGTTAACCTCCTGAAAAAGGCTGCGCGTCCGCCAGATAAGACCATCGTCGCTTTCAAGCATCGCCGATTCCACCATCGCTCCTTCACCCCTCGGAGCATCAGCAAAATTCTCCTTCCGCCTCCCGCAAAGGTACGCCTTACCCCCGAACGTATTGGCCCTCCAGATATAGTGGCCGAATGTCCCTTCTAACATAATCGGGCTGTGCCATTTGGCTCCGTCCTCGCTCCATGCGGCGTAACCCAAATGCTTGTTAAGATCGTAGTCTTCGGATTTCAGCGTTGTCTCCCCGCTGTACCACGTCCCGGTGTAAACAAAAAGCTTGCCTTTGAAGGCGAGAAAATGCGGGTCGCGCGTGTCCCGCCTGGCAACGCTGAACCGATGCACCTGTTCCCACTCCTTGGCGTCGATGCTGGACAAAATTATAATCGACGACGTCGGATGCACCATATGCCCGTCCGGACAGCTCCGAAAAGTAAGATAGAACTTTCCCTTAAATCGAATCAGGTCAGTAAAGGCATTATGCTCCCCGTTATAAAACACCCGCCGAACATTCGAAACCCTCACCTCCGGCAGCTTCTCTGCTACAGCCTCCGCAGAAACAAAAACCACGCACAGCGTAATTAAAATAATCTTCAAATATATCTTATTTAAAAATTTCATATGTTGTATATTGCCCCTGAACATCTTCTCATTATTCTGCGTGCTTAATTCAATTAATAGGTCATTCTGCAAACCAATTATAGGCGAAGGCCCGGCTTGTTAGTAAAGAGTTATTCCCACGTGGTTCAATCACAAAGCGGTATTCGCCGCCGACAACTGGATTGTACCAGCGTACTTCGTATTCGCCCATACCTTCATCCAGCTTCCTCATATAGCGCACTTCCATGTCATATCCATCGTCATCAATTGGTTTGTCCTCTGCCATCATTGGCGTCCACTGTTCATTAATTTTAACTTCCACACGGCTCAGCGGTTTGTGAAAATCAATCTCACTCGGGCCCACATCCTCCCATCGGAAAGCTATGTAATCTTCTTCATAATCTTTTTTCGCCTTTACTACTTTGGGTTGAGCGATTACTTTTCGCTGGCCGTTGCTGACCTCGGCTTCAGGATAAAAAGTGTTCACTTTCACTGTGTATTTCCAATCCGGCTTAAGCTCATGCACAGCCCCCTTGGCCTTGAAATCTCGCGCCAATAGACCGAGCTGCGCCGTTAGATAAGGCGTGGTGTATCGTCCATAAAGCGTATGGCCTCCTTCGTAGTTCTGGCGCGAATATTCTTCGGGCGTAGTGGCATAGCCGAAATAGCCGTTGGAAATACTGGCCACCCATACGTCTCTGATGTTCTGATCACCAGCATCAAAAAATTCACGCTTCACGCGAGAGGCCATTCGATTGCCCGACTCTGCCGTAACTTCGAACGGTACCGGAAGAATAACTGTATCGTTCACTCTGATAAGCTGGAACATCACCGTATTGGGAAAGCTGTCCTTCGGTTCTATCAGTGGTTGAAGGAACGAAAACAACAAATGCCTTTTGTTACCCTGACAGCCGCCTGTGAAAAACCAGCGACGTGACATCACATTGCCCCCTTTAAAAAAGGGAATAGCTGAAATCCAGGTCACACCGAGCTCATTGGCGCCCCCCACAAGGGGATTGCCCACTACCGCGTCCTTGCACAGCTTAATGTTCTCCACTACGTTGTGTTCACGAATATTTAGTTCGCGTACCGCAGACTGCAGAGAAATATCGGCCGTCAGCTTATCACCCAATGCCTCGAAAAGGCCTATAGCTTCCCGGCCGATTCCCTCTCCTAATTTTCTCGCCTCCTTCCAGTGCACCGGGAAATAACCGAAAATTTTGTTCCCAGTATACGGCAGCGCCGGCGCCATGTCTCCCTGTGTCCCATTGGTCATTGCATGGACAACCGCCCACGGAGTGTCGTACCTGCGTTGGATTGACCATTCCAGGTCCTTTTGAGCGTAGGCAAACACATCGGCGTTATACACTTTCACAGGCTGTGTCAAAGCCGTGGCATGCACCGAAAAACTGGAGAAAGCACCCAGTGGTTTGTACTTCCCGCTATCATCTTTTACATCAATCCGAACCATATACAATGCCGGATTGACCGCCTTGAAAACTGCGTTCGGATCATCCGGCCTGATTTCTCCTGCATTTTCGTTAAGAACATAAGAGCTCAGCGACCGGTTCCGATTATAGCCGTAAATGTCTTTGCGGCCTGTAGCTATCCTTGCCTCTCGACGGTTCTCATACGCTTTCAGAATCCCCTGTGAGATGCGCTGTGTAGTGAACTCAAGAAAGCTTACTTCCAGCCATTGACCGTTTGTCATGTGCTTATTGTAGAAATCGTTTTCGAAAAAGTTCGCTGGTGCCGAATGGCTGTGTGATGCAGTAATGGCAATATCACCGGCTCTTAAGCCCGTTTTTTCCGATACCGCTTCTGCAACCTTGTGATGCAGCAGCAGCGACCCTGCGGGCAAATCCGTTTGAACCAGGGCAACTGAATGCCCCTTACCGTCGTTCAGGTAAATTACACGTGCCTTAAGACGTGTTCTAAAGCCTTGGCCCTTGTTGGCCAGTATCGAATATCCACCCATCGGCATCCCGGGAGGTGGGGTAATATCGATAGAAACCGCGCCTGCCGTTGGTACACCCGTAACACCAGGGCTTATCAACGGTGGTTGCGCGACATTAATTTCCTGGGTAGATACGCACCCCACGAAGAATAGCAGGCCCAAAACCAACAAGAAAACTCGCACGATCTTACTCCTTTCCGTTTCTCCAGACATGCTACAATATTTTACACTACTACATTATCAACAATAATTCAGAAGGTTCTCGCTCAACGTTGTCCTTTCAAATTATACAATCTTCTTTTCTTCTCGTCAATACTCCATCGTCCCTCATCCATCTGTAAATCTCCAATCCCTACCTTCATCTTGAGCGGAGTCGAAGGGCTAATCTTTAATTCAATAATCACTTTTTTCTTTTGTACTTGCAAACTTGTTTTTCGGTCTGTATAGTGTTCAGGATTCCACGATATAACACGTCGTTAGATGGGGAATCAGTGCAGGTATATTTTACGGTATTGGTACCGCAGGCTCACTTGTAAGTGAAGGCAATCAGGAAAACATAATGCCGAAAGATAAGTCCATAAAGAAAATACTGCTCATCGGCTCAGGGCCTATTGTAATAGGCCAGGCCTGTGAATTCGATTATTCCGGCGCCCAGGCCTGTAAAGTCCTCAGACAGGCCGGCTACAAGGTCGTCCTCGTAAACAGCAATCCCGCTACGATAATGACCGACCCCGAGATGGCGGACAGAACATACATTGAGCCTATCACGCCCGAGATAGTCGCTAAGATAATCGCAAAAGAAAGGCCCGACAGCCTCCTGCCCACCCTGGGCGGACAGACCGGCCTGAACACCGCAGTCGCCCTGGCCGAGTCCGGCGTATTGAAAAAATATAATGTCCGGATGTTAGGCGCGAATCTCAAATCTATAAAAAAGGCCGAGGAAAGGGACCGCTTCAAAAAAGTAATGACCGACATTGGCCTTGAAGTCCCCAAAAGTGGTTTTGCACATACCTGGGACGAGGCAAAAAAAGTTATCGAGCATGTCGGTTTCCCCGCTATTATCCGCCCCTCATATACTTTAGGCGGTATGGGTGGGAACATTGCATACAACGCCGAGGAATATAAAGAGTTCATTAACTGGGGTCTGGGCTTAAGCCCAATCAGCCAGGTCCTTATCGAAGAATCTGTCGTTGGCTGGAAAGAATATGAGCTTGAGGTGATGAGAGACAAAAAGGACAATGTTGTCATTGTCTGCTCCATCGAAAACCTCGACCCGATGGGCATCCACACCGGCGACAGCATCACGGTCGCCCCGGCCCAGACGCTTACCGACAAAGAATACCAGATAATGCGAAATGCCTCGCTGAAAATCATAAGGGCAATCGGTGTCGAAACCGGCGGTTCCAACATACAATTCGCCGTCAATCCCGAAAACGGAAAGCTCTATGTAATTGAGATGAACCCGCGAGTCTCCAGAAGCTCGGCGCTTGCCTCCAAGGCGACCGGCTTTCCTATCGCCAAGATTGCTTCTCTGCTGGCCGTAGGTTACACCCTCGATGAAATCCCGAACGACATTACAAAAAAGACCCCCGCCTGTTTCGAGCCGACCATCGATTACTGTGTTGTGAAATGGCCGCGATTCACGTTTGAAAAATTCCCGAATACCAATCCTGAGCTGACCATTCAGATGAAATCGGTCGGTGAAGCGATGGCTATCGGAAGGACCTTCAAGGAGTCGCTGCAAAAGGCAATCAGGTCGCTGGAAATTGACCGTTATTCCCTTGATAACCGGCATATCAAAGGCTCTCTTTCTATGTTCGAACTGAAGAAAAAGCTCAGAACGAATTGCTGGGACAAAATCTGGTACGTTGCCGAGGCCTTACGCAGAAAACTGCCGGTTGATGAAATCTTCACACTCACGAAGATAGACCCGTGGTTCCTCAACAACATAAAGGATATTGTAAAGTTCGAGGAAAAACTAAAACACATACAGGACATAAGGCAAAAGACAAAATCCCCGCTGAAACGTTCAGGTTTGAAGAGTCTGGGCTCTGCGGTCTTGAAAAAGGCCAAGGAGTATGGTTTCAGTGACAAGTATATGGCATCTCTGTTAGGTGTTGAAGAGCAGGAGCTTCGCAAGCACCGCCAATCCCTCGGCATAAATGCCGTTTACAAAACTGTCGATACATGCGGCGCGGAATTCGAGGCGACTACTCCTTATCTTTATTCGACTTTTGAGAGCGACTGCGAAGCGAACCCGACCGACAAAAGAAAAGTCATAATCCTCGGCGGCGGACCAAACCGCATCGGCCAGGGTATCGAGTTCGATTACTGCTGCGTTCACGCCGCGTTCGCTCTGAAGGAAATCGGCGTCGAATCGATTATGGTAAACTGCAATCCCGAAACGGTCAGTACCGATTACGACACTTCGGACAGGCTTTACTTCGAGCCGCTTACCTTCGAAGATGTTATTTCTATCGTGGAGAAGGAAAAGCCGGACGGTGTAATCGTTCAGTTTGGCGGCCAGACCCCGCTGAAATTAGCGGTGCCTCTGGAAAAGGCCGGAGTGAAAATTATAGGAACGTCCCCCGACAGTATCGAGCGTGCCGAAGACCGTAAACGCTTCAACAAGCTCGTTGAAAAACTCAAACTCCGCCAGCCCTTCAGCGGTACGGCCACAACCTATAAACAGACCGTAAAGATTGCGGAAAGGTTAGGTTTTCCGCTGCTGATAAGACCCAGCTTCGTTCTCGGCGGAAGGGCGATGCGGATTGTTTACGACCCGCAGGAATTAAAGGCCTGCGTCGAAGAGGCGATCGAGGTCTCGGGCAAACATCCGATTCTGATTGACAAGTTTCTCGACGACGCTACGGAACTGGACGTCGATGCCATCTGCGACGGCAAAAAAGTTGTCATCGGCGGCATAATGGAGCATATAGAAGAAGCCGGCGTCCATTCCGGCGACAGCGCCTGCTCACTGCCGCCGGTTTCGATAAGCAAAAAGATCCTGGCGGAAATAGAAAGACAAACAAAACTCCTTGCCCTGGAATTAAAAGTCAAGGGCCTGATAAACATCCAGTTCGCGGTGAAGGACGAGCAGCTTTATATTCTTGAGGTTAATCCGCGAGCATCAAGGACTATCCCGTTTGTAAGTAAATCCATCGGCGTGCCCCTGGCCAAGCTTGCTGCTAAAATAATGACGGGGATGACACTCGATGAGCTGCAATTTACCGAGCAGGTTCATCGCAGCCATTTTGCCGTAAAAGAAGCGGTCTTTCCGTTTTTGAAGTTCCCCGGTATAGATACGCTGCTTGGGCCGGAGATGCTTTCGACCGGAGAGGTTATGGGCATTTCCGACGATTTCGGCATCGCATTCGCAAAATCTCAGATAGCCGCAGGTAACACCCTGCCGGCTTCGGGCAATGTCTTTTTGAGCGTAAAAGACGCCGACAAGCCCAGAGCGGTCGAGGTCGCCCGAAGGCTCCATGCAATGGGCTTTAAGATTATCGCGACAAAAGGCACGTGCATCGAACTTATCAAAAATAATATTCCTTCGCAGTTCGTATTGAAGATCACCGAAGGCCGGCCCAATATAGTCGATTCGATAATAAATGACGAGATTGACCTGATTATAAATACCACCATAGGCAAGCAGTCGATAAAGGATTCCTTTTCTATTAGAAGAAACGCTCTGGATAAGCAGGTTCCCTATGTAACAACGATACGGGGCGCTCTGGCCGTGGCAAAGGCCATCGAAGCGCTCAAACAAAGAAAAGTCGATGTTAAGCCAATCCAGTTGTATTATCGGCAAAAAGGAAAATAACCAGTGAAAGCTATTCTGTTGTTGGAAGACGGCACTGTTTTCAAAGGCACATCTTTTGGCGCCAAGGGCCAGAAGTGCGGGGAAGTTGTCTTTAATACTGCCATGACCGGCTATCAGGAGATTCTGACCGACCCGTCGTATAACGAGCAGATAATCACTATGACGTATCCGCTTATCGGCAATTACGGGACCAACAATGCCGACACCGAATCGCGAAAGAGCTTCGCCCGCGGTTTTATTGTTAAGGAGAACTGCGATTATCCGAGCAACTGGCGGAATAAGCAATCGCTTAGCGATTATCTCAAGGCCAATAACATTGTCGGTCTCGAAGGTATCGATACGCGGGCGCTCGTAAGGCACATCCGTACAGCCGGAGCGATGAGAGGTATTATATCCTCTACCGAATTCGGTATAACGAGTCTGAAGAAAAAACTGCAAAAATATCCCGGCCTTGTCGGAAGGGACATTGTAAAAGACGTGACCGTGGGAAAACCTTACGACTGGGACAAGGGCGTAATCGACGTATTGAAAGGCGAGGAAATAAAGCCGCCGAAAAAATACAAGGTTGTGGCTTTCGATTTCGGTATGAAACTGAATATCCTCCGGCTGCTTCGTTCTCACGGCTGCGATGTTTATGTTGTGCCGGCTGATACGTCCGCCAAAGATGTTCTTGCAAGAAAACCGGATGGCGTGTTCTTCAGCAATGGGCCCGGCGATCCGGCGCCGGTAAGCTATGCCGTTGAAACGGTAAGGAAGCTTCTCGGCAAGGTGCCTATATTCGGGATTTGCCTGGGTCATCAGATTCTCGCACTTGCCCTCGGGGCAAAGACATATAAGCTCAAATTCGGACATCGAGGGGCGAACCATCCTGTAAAGAACCTTAAAACGAAGAAGATTGAGATAACCAGCCAGAACCACGGATTTTGTGTCGATATGGATTCGCTGGATGAAAAAGCCGTCGGGCTGACACACCTGAACCTCAACGATAATACGGTCGAAGGGATTCGCTGCAAAGACAAACCCGCATTTTCTGTCCAGTATCACCCGGAGGCATCGCCGGGACCACACGATTCGAATTATCTGTTCGATGATTTTATCAAATTGATGGACAAGTCCTGAAATCGTATTTCGTGAAGTGTGAAGCGTATCTCGCATGTGGATTTTACATTTCATTTTTTGGCTTAAATTGGGTTTGTTTTGGGTTTGAAATTGGCTTTAATTGGCTTAAATTGGGTTTGTTTTGGGTTAAATTGGGTTTGAATTGGCTTTGTTTTTTTACCCGGTGAGCGAGATAAATATTCGTATTTACTTGTCAG
The DNA here is from genome assembly GCA_014384025.1 of Planctomycetota bacterium. GTDB lineage: Bacteria > Planctomycetota > Phycisphaerae > Sedimentisphaerales > Anaerobacaceae > NIOZ-UU13. Next base: position 68,644 of record JACNGQ010000170.1, read on the forward strand.
AAAAGAGGTTGCGTTCATTTTGTCATTTCCAAAATTGGGTTTGTTTTGCATAATTTGCTTATAAATTCGTACGTAAGAATTCGTAGAATTTATATAGCACAAATTCGAAATTCGAAGTTCGAAATCTGAAACAATATCAAAATCTAAATGACTCAAATTCAAAACAACTCCTTGTCGAAGGCAGAAAAGATGTGCCTCTATAATTAGAGCAGTGTGCAGGACTTATGATTTATTATTTACTATTGACTATTTACGATTGATGGTTTGCTAATCCCCGATTACGACATTCGGGGACAATTTTGACTTGGCTTTCTGGCCGGTAACTTCGCCTGCTGGCGCGTTACTTCGCTTTCTAGCGATTTTCGTTAGCCTGCTGGCTAATATATGCGTATTATACCATATTTTAAGCGAAAAATCAACGGAAAACGAAAAAAAACTCCATGACTTGCCACTGTGTTCCTTATGCTCGTAAGTCGTCGTTATGGAAGGAGATAAAAAATATTGAAAATTTATATTTTTGTTTTTAACTGTGAGCGTTTTTGACTGAAAATTTCTCGATTTTTAGGGGTGAAATGTTAATTATGCTATTATTTTTCCCTTTGTGCTTAAAAATACTTTTGCTTTTGCTTGTTTTAGACGATACCATAAATTATACAAAAAAGGAATATAAGTGTTATTCGTGCAGGAAATATGCAAATATCACAGTAGTATTATAGGGACAAGCAAATGTTAATTGAATTTCGGGTAGGAAATTACAGGTCTTTTCGAGAAGAACAGACGCTTAGCCTTGTCGCAAGCAAAGATACAGAACTGGACAAAAATTGTATAGATCAGGGTAAACTGCGCCTACTAAGAGCGGCTGGTATCTACGGCCCAAATGCATCCGGCAAAAGCAATCTAATCAAGGCCTTGTTTACAATGCAGCAAATCATTGAGGAACCAGCTAAGCCCGGAGAAAAACTACCAGTAACTCCTTTTAAGTTGGATGAAAAATACAGCAAGGAACCAAGTTCTTTTGAGGTTACCTTTTTTCACGGAAAAGTCCGTTACCAATACGGTTTTACTGCTACCACTGAGAGAATTTGTGACGAATGGCTTTATGCATATCCTAAAGGTCGGTCAAGAGACATAGCACAGACTTGGTTTGAAAGGAAGTTTAACAAGAAAACGAACAAAACCGATTGGAATTTTGGATCTTATCTAAAAGGTGAGAGAGAGAAGTTAAAAGACAGGACCATAAATAACATCCTATTTCTTTCTGCCGGGGCACAATGGAATAATAAACAATTAACTAATGTTTACGAATGGTTTTCGGAAAAATTGCGAATTATTCTACCTTCGGAGCGAACACCAATAATAACAATTGATATGTTGAAAAGTACAGAAGAAGAAAAGAAATGGAAAAAGCTCTCTCATGCTTACATAAATAATATGATGCAACGTGCTGATTTCGGAATACACGGGATAAATATTAGAGAAGAAGAGATTGACCTTAAAGAATTCGAATTTCAAAAAGAATTCGAATTCCCACCAGATACGCCGGAAGAAATTCGCAATAAGATTTTGAAAAATTTAGCAACTAGAATAGAATTTATTCATCGAACCGAACCAACCGGTAAAGATATACATTTTTCACCTCTCGAAGAATCAGACGGAACAAGACGCTTTTTTGAACTTGCAGGCCCCTGGTTATTAGCTATTCTTGAAGGAATGACCTTATTAGTTGATGAGCTTGAGGCAAGTTTACATCCGTTTCTCGTCCGAGAATTGATCGAGGTTATTCAGAGTCTGGATATTAATAAAGGCGGAGCACAGTTAGTATTCGCTACACATGATACAACTCTATTGGATCCTGAGTTGTTCCGACGAGACCAAATATGGTTTACGGAGAAAAATGGGGAAGGGGCTACACAATTGTATTCAATGTCGGACTATAAAGAACGAAAGCCAAGAAAAGGTGAAGCAATGCAAAAAGGATATTTGGCCGGCAGGTATGGGGCTATTCCAATCATAAAGGCATTTGAACTGGATGGTTAGTAGAAAACAAAGAAAGATAGACGAATACAAACGTAGAGAGGCATTCAAGGAACCTTATAAAAGTGTCCTTATTGTTTGTGAGGGCAAAAAAACTGAGCCTATATATTTCAGTTTGTTAAAAAGTAACTTACGATTGGCAATGGTAGAAGTTAAAATTGTTGGAGAAGGTGCCGCACCTATCAATGTTGTGGATCGTGCAATTGAGTTAATAGAGGAAAGAAAACTCCTCGTTAGGGAAAGAAAGAGCTTAACAAAAGTTGAGTATGAAGTAGTATATTGTGTCATTGATGTTGAAGCACCAATTCCTCACGAATCGCTCGCAAGAGCTATCGATAAGGCAAGAGGTAATAAGCTGGATGTAATTCTGAGCAATCCATGCTTTGAGTATTGGTATGTATTGCACTTTAGAAAAACCAGTGCACCGTTCAGTAGCAGCCGAAATGTCAAATCTACATTAAGGCAAATACATCCTGCTTATAGTGAAAGCGATACTACAATATTTAATGTAGTTTATCCGAAAACAAGTGATGCAATCAAGCATTCAAAAGAGGTTTTAAAAGAACAACATAATAATGCTGAAGATCTAAGGAACTGCAATCCATCAACACACGTTCATAAGATAGTTGAGTATCTACAGAATACAGCTTAGCATTAGTGACAACCCACGCAATGACGGTGAGAGATATAATTAAAGGTTCAGGATATATTTAGCCATTTTTGGTTTATGGCCGAGGATTTCGGTTAGGTGGTGGGTCAGGAGTTTTTCGATTTCTTTTAGTGTTTTTTCCTGGGCATCGGTTAGTAGTTTCAGGTTGCTGAGGCAATTTGCGGCGTTGGGGGAGAGTCTTATTTTATCGGGGAAGGCGGCCTCGCAGTCTCTGCAAATCAGGCCGTTAACGGAACTGCTGAAGTACACTTCGTGTGTTCCTTCGACTGCGCTCAGGACAGGCTCCGTATCTCGTGAAGCGTATCTCGATTTGCAATTGACGCAGTGGCTCAGGACAGGCTGGAGGCCAGTCTCTTTAAGAAGGGAGAGCTGGAACAATATTAAAAGGGTCAGCATATTGGAATTGTTAGTGTCTTCGCCGGCGTTCTGTAAGAACTGCAGGAAGTCGTCGAAAAGCTGCGGGTGCGGGTCGTAATCGTGGGTGAGTTTATTCAATAGCTCGGCGCCGAAGAGACAGCAGTTCAGGGTGAACAGATTGGCGCTGAGCTTGCTGAAGCCGGCGCCTGCCAAGGCGGATTCGAACTCGGTGAGGGTGGAGAGTTTGTCTTTGTCGGATTCGGCGAAGACAATCTTGCCATATGAGAATATTTCGAAGGGGCCGCCGAATGAGGATTTCGGGCGCTTGGAGCCTTTGGCGATAGCGCCGATTTTGCCGGTGTCACGGGTGAAGAACGTTAGTATCTGGGACGTCTCGGAATAATCGATAGCGCGTATGCAGATAGCTGTATCTTTGGTTAGCATATCCCGTATTATTCAACTGTGTCCCGGATAAGTATTATATATTTTATTCAGTAAATAGAAGCAAAGCTAAAGTGAACTAAAGTGACTAAAGTGAGCTAAAGTTCAAAAAAATAATACTAATTCCACTTAAAATGCCGAAAGATTTATACATAAAAAATGAGAAGGCCTGGATTCCTGCTTTCGCAGGAATGACAAGGTGAGGTAATCGGCGATAAACACTAAAATTAGTATAATCTGTCACTTCACTTTCTAATTTCGTTAATTTCAATTAATACAATATTATTCGTTGGTCTTCTGGATTCTGACTCGTTTTATGCTTCTGGCTTCGGCTGAGATGATGGTGAATTTCAGGTTTTCGTGGTCGAAGCTTTCGCCGGTCTTTGGTATATAGCCGAGCTGCGAGAAGACAAAGCCGCCGATGGTTTCATAGTCTTCATCTTCGGGCAGATTAAGCTCGCACTGGTCGTTGATATCGTCGATGTATGTTCTGGCGTCGGCTTCAATGGTATTGTGGTCTATTTTCTTTATCGGCTCGGTTGGGGTCTCTTCGTATTCATCGGTGATTTCGCCGACAAGCTCTTCGAGGATGTCCTCTAAGGTAACGATGCCGGCAGTACCTCCGTATTCGTCGAGGACAACGGCTATATGCAGCTTCTGATTTTGAAATTCGTGGAGCAGCGACCGCAGCGGCTTGCTTTCTGGGACAAAATAGGCATCTCTCATTTTATCCCGCAATTTGAATTCTGAGCCGGATTTTCCTATCTCGCCGAGCAGGTCCTTGGCATAAACAAGGCCTATGATATTGTCAATATTTTTCTCATATACCGGGATTCTGGTATGGCCGGCTGAGGAGATGGTATCCAGTACTTTTTGCAGGCCGGAGTTGACTTCGGCGGCCACGATATCGGTGCGGGGCGTCATAATCTCGTCGGCGGTACTGCTGGAGAGCTCGAGGACGTTTTCAATCATCTCCTGCTCTTCTTCGTCGAGGACACCTTCGGTCCTGTGCTGCTCGAGGCCGGTTATAAATTCCTCCTGCTTTTCCTCATGTTCCTCTTCGGGGGTAGTTTCAGGTACTCCGGCCAGACGCCGTATGAAACCTTCGTATAATCTAAAGATATAGAGGACAGGGGCGGCGGCGGCGGCAAAAACTTTTAACAGTGTGAAGGATCGGCTGAGGATTTTATCGCCGGCGTATTTGGCCCATGCGCGGGGAATAGCCAGACTAAATACTGAAAAAATTACCATTGCGATAACAAATGTAAACAGATAACCGGTTATGGTTGTGGTGAATTCTGCCGACGGTTGCGGATAGCTGGTTATGGTTGCCGGGAGTTCTGCCGGCGGTTTCGGAGAAATGAAAACCGATACCAACAGCAGTAATATACATACGTTGAGGATGAGGCGGTAGAAAAAACAGGTTAAAATCAGCTCTTCGGACTTTTCCGCCAACTGTTCGGCGAGCTGTTCCGGATTTTTCTTTTTGTTAGCGGCTTTGAACGCATCCTGTAATTTGACGAATGAGAATATGCGCAGCGCGAAGGCATTTGCGGAAAAGAATAGTGTTCCGCCCGCGAGAAAACAAATGAATAATACAACCCATCCGGTGTAGCCCACTTCTTTATGTCCCTTTCAAATAATTACATTTCGCAAATCATAAAGGGAAAACAAACGTGCCCTTATGATTTTGTGATCTTATTATATACGAAACCGTACCCAAGTTGTTGTAAAATATTGTCTTCCATATCGTGCATTTTCTTTGCCTTGCTGTCTGTGAAGTCGTCGAAACCGAGGTTGTGCAGCAGGGCGTGTGTAATGTAGAGTGCAAGCTCGGCCTGGCTCGAATGGCCCCGCAGATTCGCCTGCCTGAGAGCCATTTCGCCGTTTACAATCAGCTCGAACAGTTTGGGCGACTGCGGCCCATGAGTGTCCGACAGGTCGAAACTCAGGCAGTCGGTATTCGATTTACGATTTAGAAACCTGCTGTTTAATTTTCGTATTTCGGCGTCGTTGACTATTACAATACTAACCGTTGCTTCCGAGAGCCCGAAGCGATTGCAGACGGCCTCGACCAACTTTTTGACTTTGGAAGGAGGAGAATCTATGCCGACGAAATTATTAGTGATTTGAATAACTATTTTCTGGTCTTTTTTAGGGGAGGCCATGATTGTTAATTGCTTTGTTATTTGGGCAGCCCGACACGGGACTGCACCTCTGCCGGCTCATCGGGCGGTTTTGGATATGCGATCCGGCCATGATGATGCGCCGCAAGGGTTTTTGATATACTTGTCTCTATCTGGCTTAATTCCCGCAGCGAAAGGTCGCATTCGTCGAACTGGCCGTCCTGCAGGCGTCTCATAGACATCGTATGCACTACCGCCTCGACCTTTGTGGGTGTTACTTCCGGGAGGCTCCTTACGGCGCCCTCTACGGTATCGGAGAGCATAACGATAGCCGCTTCTTTGGAGCGTGGTTTTGGTCCGGGATACCTGAATTCACTCTCGTCGATTGCTTTTCCTTTCGAGTTCTTAATCGTTAATTTTTTTGCCTCGTTGTAAAAGTGTTCGATTAATGTAGTGCCGTGGTGTGTTTCGATAAATTGCCTGAGCACGTTGGGCAGGTTGTATTCTCTGGCCATTTCAATTCCGTCTTTAACGTGTCCGACGATAATGAGCTGGCTCATTGTCGGGGCCAGCTCTTTATGACGACTCGCAGAGCCGAATTCATTTTCAATAAAATAGGTTGCCTTGTTGATTTTTCCGATGTCATGGTAGTATGCGCCGACCCTGCATAAAAGCCCGTTGCAATTGATTGTCTCGGCGGCGGCCTCGGCGATAGAGCCTATCAGGAGGCTGTGACTGAAGGTGCCTGGTGCTTCCATGGCAAGTTTTTTTAACAAGGGCTGGTTCGCATCGCTATAGTCCAAAAGGGTCATGCTTGTCGCTATGTGGAAGATTTTTTCGATTAGCGGAAGCAAGCTCTGTATTAGCAGGCCGACAAGGAAAGTAGCACCGGCGTGATATCCTGCATTGCTGAAGACATCCGGCAGCGATACTTTATCGGCCAAAAAGTCCAGGCTGGCCAGAGAGCCTGCTGTTATAAATACAATCGCGGCCGACAGAGCGCTGACCTGGAGGAGCTTCATTCTTGTACGGATTTCTCTTAAAGAGAAACAGCACGTAACGGCACCGGCAATCATCGTCAAAAAGAGGTTGATATCCGTGAGTTGATATTCGTTAATTGTTCCTGTGGCGAAACATCCGAGCAGGCAGTAAAACATAATCATACCTATAGCAAAGCGCTGGTTATAAGCGATTGTCAGTATAATGGCGGCGGTAACAGCGCTTCCGGTGGCACCGGAGGTATGATTGAACAGCAGAGAGGTAACTTTGGTTGTTACCAGGAGCAAAGTATATAAACCAACAAGCGCCAGCGCTCTGGCGTGGTTTATTATTATTCGCTTTTGGTAGTGGTGAATATAGAAAGCGATGGCAAGACAGATTAGCAATACAATTATGGTTGTAAAAATAAGGTTAAGATAATTGAAAGGTATCTGCTTAATCAGGTCAAAAGTTAAAATTGGAACACAGAGCAGGACGAAAAGCAGCCACAGCAGAATCGAGATTAAAGAATCGGTGTTAAGGAGGCTGCTTATTCGTGTAAAACGGTCGTCAGAAATATTTTTGCGGACCTGAATTCGACGAGGACTTATTTTCTTCCAAAACGGCATCTGTTTATCCCATACAATACGAAGTAATAACTAATCAGCTTTTGCCTTTTTTTTGTAAGCCTGCACAATATTCTGTACCAGTCGATGTCTGACTATATCTCTCTGGTTTAGCTCCACACAGCCTATTCCCTTGATTCGTCTCAATATTTCAATCGCTTCGATCATTCCACTTATCTGGCCCCGTACGAGGTCAATCTGTGTTATATCACCGGTTATAATCATTTTGGAGCCATGTCCAAGTCTTGTCAAGACCATTAGCATTTGGAGCGCCGAGGTGTTTTGTGCCTCGTCGCAGATAATAGCGGATTCGTTTAAGGTTCGGCCTCGCATAAAAGCGAGGGGAATTATCTCGATTATATCAAGCTCAATAAATTTTTTCATCTGGGTGAAATCCATCATATCTTCGAGAGCGTCAAACAAAGGGCGGAGATACGGATTGACTTTTGCCTGTATATCCCCGGGTAGAAAACCGAGTTTCTCGCCTGCTTCGACGGCCGGGCGTGCCAGTACAATCCTTCTGATTTGCTTTTTCTTCAGCATTGATACGGCAATGGCGACAGCGAGGTATGTCTTTCCCGTCCCGGCCGGTCCGGTGCAAAAAGTAAGGTCGTTTGTCAGCATTGTTTTGATGTACTTCGCCTGTCCTTTTGTGGACGGTTTAATAATCTTTTTATGAGCATAGACGGTTATCGCTTCGCTGTTTTGGGGAATTGCAGGTGATTCGCTTTGTCGTATAAAAGTAGTTACGTTTGCGGTTGAAAGTGAGTGGCTTTTGAGAAGCTGCTTTTGCATATTGTCGATGACCTCAACGGTCTTATTTACATCTTTCTCTTTGCCCGTTATAATTAAATTGCCCTGCCGTGCGGTAATGTGCACGCCAAGCGAATCCCTCAGAAGCCGAAGGTAACTGTCGGCAGGACCGAACAATTCAAGCTGCTTATCGGTTGAATCTAATTGTATCTTAACTTCCAAAGCTCTCCTCAATCAAAAGCCCAATATAAAGAACAAATAGCCAAACGGCGCCGCCACGAGAGGGGAATCGATAATATCCAAAATTCCACCGAATCCCGGCACTTTGTTTGCGGAATCTTTTTGCTCAGCGTCCCGCTTAATCATAGATTCAACCAAATCTCCAATCTGCCCTATAAATGCAAGGCAAGCACCAAAGATTATCGCAAACCACCAGGACATTATATCACAACTCAGGGCAAAACCAATAGCAACAATAATTGCAAATGCAACGGCGCCGCCCATTCCTTCCCAGGTTTTTCCCGGGCTTATTTTAGGGGAAAATTTGTGCCTGCCGAATATGCTCCCAATCGTGTAAGCCCCTATATCGGCGGATTTTACGACAAAAATGAACATCAGTAAAGGCCAGGTTCCGAATTCGAGCCGGATATTAACACAAAAACCGCTTAAAAGGCCTAAATACAAAATCGAAAAATAACTTGCTCCGCAGTTAGCCAGCACTCCCGAGATGCTATGGAACATATACTGATGTAAAAGCAATGCAAACAGCACAAATGCCGAGAGGAAGATCAGATAAGTTTCAGGCCTAATTTCAATAAACTGGAGCAAATATCCGTTGGTTGCAAACAAAATCGAGGAAATGATTGAAACGGGAACAAAAACCTTCAGATTTTTGGCCGCTGCAAGTTTTGACAATTCAAGCTGGGCGGGAATTGCAAGCAGGGCGATGAGGAGGCAAAAAACTGTTCCCTGTATTGGTTTATCGTCGTCGGCCAAATCCGTTATAGAGCCATCCATCCAGCCATCGAAAATGACGACGGCTATAAAAAGGACTGACATTAAAATTCCAAAAAACAACCTGTGTTTGAGCATATATTCTTATTTCCTGCCTGTGTGTCGATGCCCTAAGGTTAAATTCGCTCTGACGACTGCTCATCGGCTTATTTGATAGTTCCGAAACGCCGGTTTCGTTGAGTATAGGCCAGGATTGCTTCTTCCAAAGATGTTTTTTTGAAATCCGGCCAAAAGGTTTTTGTAACGTAGAATTCACTATATGAAATTTGCCAGAGCAGAAAGTTGCTGATTCTCATTTCATTTGCAGTACGTATCAGCAGGTCCGGTTCGGCAAGTCCCGCTGTATAAAGATGTTTGTTTATACATTGCTCGTCGATATCATCCAAACTCAGGTCGCCGCTTTTATATTTCGTGGCGATTTTCCGGGTAGCATCGACGATTTCCGCTCTGCCCCCGTAGTTCAGGGCGAGGGCAAGTATCATGCCGGTATGAGCGCTGGTCAGCTCCATTGTGGTATCAATCTCTTCTAAAATCGAATCGGGTACTCCGTCCCTTCGTCCGAGGTGAACAAGTTTTACGTTATTCCTCTTTAGCATATCGCGAATCCCGATAAGGTATTGAGTGTAGAGGTGCATAAGGGCATTGATTTCGTATTGTGGTCTTTTCCAGTTCTCTATGCTGAAGGAATATAACGTCAGCGTTTCGATACCAAAATCGACACATCGCAGAGCGATTGTCTCGACTGTTTTGCCTCCTTCGTTATGTCCCTCAACCCTGGGAAGACCCTGTTGCTGTGCCCATCGGCCGTTGCCGTCCATAATGATGGCAATATGCCGGGGCATCTGCTCGGGTTTCACACCAAGTCGCTCTGCGGTTTCTTTGCGTTTCTCTTCAAAGCTTTTCATTATTTAAGACTACGAGTAAGGATTCAGGATTACTGAACTTTGTGTTATTTTTTTGTTTCTGTTACCTGAATATTGTCTGGCTTCGTTTAGGTCCGACGCCAATAACTGTAATTGGTGTTCTTATCAGCTCTTCGATTCGGCAGACATAGTTTTGGGCGTTCGTGGGCAAATCGTGAAAATCATTTGCTTTGGACAAATCCTCATCCCAGCCCGGGGCGGTTTCATAGACGGGATTTGCCTTTAAGAGCTTTTCCGTATTCGCGGGGAAGAAAGTCTTTTCCCGGCCGTCGATTTCGTATGCCCTGCAAATCTTCAATTCTTTCAGCCCTGCCAGCGTATCGAGGTGCATCATTGCTATCGAATCTATAGCGCCGATGGTCGCCGCGTATGATACAGCTACGGCATCGAACCACCCGCATCGACGGGGGCGCCCAGTTGTCGTGCCGTATTCGTGACCTTTGTCACGGATATACTGACCGGTCTCGTTATCCTGTTCTGTGGGGAAGGGGCCGGCACCGACCCTTGTCGAGTATGCTTTGACAACGCCGATAAATTTATCAACAAGTCTGGCCGGCACGCCGCAGCCGGCAGGCATACCGAGTGAGCTTGAGTTCGAGCTGGTCACAAATGGAAAAGTACCGTGGTCCAAATCCAGCAGTGAACCCTGAGCCCCTTCGAAAAGAATGGATTTTCCGCTGGTAATTGCTGTGTGCAGATATTCGGTCGTATCTGCAATAAAGGGCAGCAGCTTGTCGGCGTAAGATTTACACTTTTCAAAAATTTCGTCGGCCTTCATCGGCTCGGCTCCGTAAACCGCCCCAAAAACTTTGTTTTTATATTCCACAATATTTTGAAGCCTTGCTTTAAGCTTTTTAAGGTCTCTCAAGTCGGCCATACGAACCGCATAGCTTCTGCCGGCCTTATCGGCATAACACGGGCCAATCCCTCGAATTGTTGTGCCGAGTTTGCTTTTGCCGAGAGATTCTTCGCGCAACTGGTCCTCTTTTTTGTGATAATCCAGCACAACGTGAACATTTTCACTGATCAAAAGCCGGTTATCCAGGGAGAGATTTTTTTCTGCAAGCTGCTCAATTTCGCTTACCAGTACCTCCGGGTCAACAACTACGCCGTTTGCGATTACACAAATGGTATTAGGTCTGATTGAACCGCTGGGCAGCAAATGCAAGGCAAATTTACTGTCGCCGACGACAACCGTATGGCCCGCGTTGGCACCGCCGCTGTATCTGACAACGATATCGCACTGTTCGGCAAGGATGTCAACAACTTTGCCTTTGCCTTCGTCACCCCACTGTAATCCCACAACACAATGATTCATTCGTATTCGTTCCTTTTAAATTGCTGCTTATAGATAAATACACAAGGCACAAAATTGTGTATTCTTGTCGTCAACTGATTTTTGCCACCATATACTCGAGAACAGCCGACAAATTATCATACTTTCTGTCACTGAGCCTGAGCCTGACTTCACCGCCCCCTTTGTTTTTATATGTAATAACAAAAAAGCCTTTTTTCTCAAAATATGTTTTATCTATTTGTTGTATGGAGTCATAAGAAATTCTTTTTCTATCGCTAATCACAAGCTCGTTTTCATCAGCGATGAGCTTCTTATCCTTTACGACATACAGTGCCACTACGAAGAAGACCGCACCGGCAAGAAAAAACGGCGGCGATTTTCTATTAAAATTCATTGTCGGGGTAGGTTTACCGTCATTATTAATAACCTGCTCTTTATAGAAGCTATAACGTCCCGACCATTTGTATTTGCTCAGATAGCCGTCGTAGGCAAAAATAATTGCAATTGCAATGCAAATACCCAAAAAGATTTTGTAATTTGTTTTTTTAAATTTACTTATCGGCGCCTCGATGGCCATCGGAGGTCCTTTAAGGAATCTATGTTAAACGCTTTTGTGCTATTACCTCGGTCAAAGGCTGAACAAAGTTCGGCACTATTTGTTCGGCCATCATCTCTTCAGCCAATCGGCATTGAAGGGCAAAGGATTTTAATGCATCGAATTTTTCGTCCGTTGCCGGATACCTGCGGACGGTAAAAGACAAGCTTATGGCCTCTTCGGTACATCGTCCTTTTTTCTTTGGCTCATAGACGCTTGTTTTTGAGTCTATGCTGATTCGTCCCTGAGTACGGTCATCCTCCGACAATGCTACTATCAGCGACGGTGAAAAGCCAATGGGTCTTGCCCCGGGCAAATCCAGAAGACAGCTAAAAGCGCTCTGTGAGAGCAGTGCTTCAGCGATAACCTCATCATGGTTGCCAGCATAATCAAAATCCATAGCGAAAGTAACATCCAAAGAATCGATATCGAGATGATTTACTCCAAGCATATAAGGAACAAGCTCGAGCACTAATCTGTCCTGGTTGTAAGCCGGGTCAAAATCAAAGGGATTGACCATTCCGGAGCCGATACGGTCTATTTCGAGACTGACCCAGCGATATTGCCCTGTGTTGCGTTCTTCCTCAAGGTAATACTCGTTACTCTCTCGCCGATAGAAACGGCCCATAGACGGGTACTGTTTGTGTATCCGTTCGAAAAAGGAGAGAATCGTATCGCGCTCTGTAGGCAGCTCCAACTCGGTATTGATATACATATCGAGGTAAAAATCATCACAAAGCGAACTATAACTATTCGGTGTCATCACAAAAAAACTCCACAAAAGGCTACGGGAATACACCCGGATAACCATAAAAAAGTCCAGGCTCTATATCATATAATCAAACGAGCAACTATTATACGCCTAAATATTCATTTTTCCAGATATTTTAAAATTAAACACTATAGCTATAGTTCTTAACAAGGGTGCTTACTTTAATCAATGGCAATCTGATGTTAGAAAGCCTGCGAAAATCTTATTTAAGTTTGATTCGATATTTGACCTAAACGGCATCGAGTAGGGGCGACATTACTTCATATCCGGGTCGTGCAGTTTAAGCTCGGTGATTATTGCCCCGATGTTTGACATAATTGCAAAAATAAATACCCGCCATACGCAGATTGCCACAAATCCGCCGTTATAGCTCAGTATCGCTGAAACCGCTGTTGAAAGTACGCCAATCAATACCCCGCAGACAGCGGCCGCTGCAAGCCGTTTGGTTAATGCCGCCCCGCCGCAACCTAAAGTTACAATCGCACCACAAATTAAAAGCTGCGGCACAATTACAGCAAGCCACCACAGTTTATTAAAACCCGGCGGTACTCCGACATTCTCTATGTAAAGAAGCTCGGCAAAAGTTAATAATGCCACAACGCCGATTGCACACAAACTTACGTGCCAATATCTCGGCTTCATCTGTGCCCGTACCTGTGCCCGCTTTTGCATCCGACGCCGTATTGTCAAAGGCCGGTTATAGAACAAGCCAAATACCCAATGCTCCAGCAGTGCACCTCGTTCGCCGAATACAGGGACAATATGCGCGGCTTCGGTGGCCCAGTGGGCCGCCATAAATCTTGCCAGGGCCGGATAATGATGCGTCATTTGAATCGGAAAAGCAAGGTAACCTACATATTTGAAAAAACCCAGAAAAACTGCGATATTGTAGTCCTTGAAATTCCTCTCGCGTATTACAAGATATAATACATACAGCCCCCGAGCCAATGAGCCGGGCGAAATCGGCACCACCTGGAAGAATGCAATAATACTTAAGCCTATACCCCACGATTGTACTCTTGGCATTTCTGGATGAGTCCAGACAAAAATAGCTGCTATCAGTACAGAGACAATCTGTGTTACCGGCAAAGTACAGACATGTACCGCCAGGCTCTTTAGATACTTCTGGATAAAAGGTTCGTCGATCTGTGAAATGATAGTCCGGGCATCCTCATCGCTGAGAATATGTTTTTGCTGTCCGCTGGTTACCATTTCACGAAGCCACTGCTCGCGAAGCTGGGAGTTGAAATACAATCTGAACGGCCTGAGGAATATATAGGCCAGTTTGTCCTTTCTAAATTTGCTGTCGGTTAGAAACCTGTGCAGGCCGGCCGGCAAAATCGACAGCGGCAAGTGGCAATAAAACCGCCAGGGTGTCGCTGCCACCTTAAGTGCTGCCTCATCGTCGAGGCGTCCGGCCCTGTGCCAAAAGATAACTTTTTCGGCAATTCTGCCTCTGAGGGCCCGCTGAAAATATTTCCAGCTCGTGAGTATTTGCCCGTAGTGCCTGCGCCAGTCGGCCCGTCCCCAGATTCGGCGAATTAACTTGCCCACAAAAGGTATCGCTCCAATGACAAAGAAGAGCAACGTCAAAATCCTGCTGCTGCGCAGCTTGTGCTCGTGCCGGTCGTCAACCATGTTGTGTACGGTCCATCCGGTTGCGGCGCTGGAAAAAATCGTTGCCCAGAGCCTGCCGCTGTAGAGCAGGCGGATATGATTGTGTGTAATATCCGGAATAGAGTTTCGATAAATCTGCTCGGCGGTTTTCAGGTCCTCCAGCATTTGGTGCATATCCGTAAATTCGCCGTAGTGTGCTTTAATAAAAGCCTCCAGCCTGCTGATATCTCCCCGGTCAAACTGCACCAGAGAGCCGCGCATAAATCCTCTGCCAATCAGCTTGAAATCGCCCGGGCTCATCGGAAGGAACGGCAGCAGGGCAAGGCCGGCCCGGAAATCAACCGCCACCAGGCCTGCTGACGGATTGTCATGAGTTCCATGGCGTTTGAGGACGTTCGGCTGGCTTTTACATGTTGACCATTCGTATTGACGGGCAAACTCGTGACCTCCCATGTCGTGCAGAAGCTCGACAAATTCGCCCATAAACCTGCACTTTGCCCGGTATTCCGGAGAGCCGAGTTCGCTGATGGCGGATTCATCGAGCAGCTTGTTATGACGCCACTTTGTCAATAAATCTATTCGATCATCGACCTCCAGCCGCCACGTTCGTCCTTCAATCCATTCGCTCAGTTGTCCGCAACTACCGAGCTTGTCATCGACGAAGGTTGCGTAAATATCTCTGACGGCAGTTTCGTCGCCGAATCGAATCTTTGCACCGCGGCGGATAAATTTCTGCCAGAGCGCTCCGGCCTTTGATGCGGCTGGATTGACCTGAAGCTGGAACGGGCCCTGGAAGCCAATCCAATACAGGATATTACGAAACAGGCGGGAGAAACCGGAGGGTGGAATGAGAATCTTCATCGCATAGGATTGGCCGGCCTGGAGGCCCGGTATCGAGCCATCTATGCCGGCAATTTTTACAAGGTACACTTGCCCTGCGAAGCCACCTCCGACGAACTTGTCAATAACCAGATGTACCTTCGCCTGCTGTGTCCCGGCGAAACCGCTGACCTGGTAAGTAAGCTCGGTGCCCGCATCGTAGCGTCCGATGCGCATCGGACGATGCAACTGAGCCGTGTAAAATTCAGCTTCAAGCTTCTTACATATATCAACGTTGTAATCTACTGCCATTGTTGTTTTCTAACCCGTCAAAAAAGGCAACTTAGCCGCCAATACAAAACCGGATTCTGATATCGGCAGAAATTCGGTTATGCCCTGAACGACACCTAAAACAACGGCGTTCGGAGCATTGAGAGAGGAATCCTCGGGATGAAAAATTACGCTTATGTAATTAATCAGGCCGATTTCGTGGCAGAAAAATAATACGATGCCGGCATAGACGCCTGCGAGCAGATCGTCTGCGAGAATTCCCCAGCCTTTGGGGAGCTTCTCGAGTTTATGTATCGGCCAGGGCTTGGCGATATCGAATAATCTGAAGAGCAAAAAGCCAAGCACCGCCGTGATATAGATTTGCCCGGTAGATAATGTGTCCAGGCTTAAAAACATGACGGCCAAAAAGGTGACCGCCTGTCCGGCTAATTCGTCGGCAACGACTTCACCGGGGTCGTTTTTGCCCGTCGCTGCAATTGCGGCAGGGGCAAATTTCACGCAAACAACAGAGCCGGCTATGGCCAGAGCCGCCATGACAATTGATATCGAGAGGTCGGGCAAGTGAAACCGGCACATCAGGCCGAAAATAATCGCCACAGGCAGCGAGCCCCAGGTGCCCGGGGCAACCGGCAGCCGGCCAAGACCAAAACACGATGTAAGCATCCTTTTCATAAGACGAAAAGGGTAACGAAAAGACGGAAATTAGTCAAAGACTATTAAGGTAAGTTTGTCTCGATACTCAGGTTGATTCCCTGTTGTAAGCAAAGGAAGTGGTTTTCAGGGATATACTCTCAGAAGAAGAAATATTTCTTGAAAATGGTACAATAATAGTGTAATTATTCTTTAGATTAGCGAGCGAGCGAGACATCCTGGGTTTGTGGTTGAAGATAAAGCTGTTTTGAACGGTGTTGTGTCGATAGTTAAGCAGTTGTAGGTTATTACAAAGAAACCATGTGGACAGGAGTGAAAAATGAAAAATACAGTGGCAGATCAAATAATAATCATTCTAACAATCATATGTGGGATAATTGCTATCGTAACTTTTTGTTTAACGTATCAAGGACTTATCATATTGCCATTTTTTTTGTTTTTGATTGGTATTATAATTTTAGTATTATTGAATCGGCTACTAAGTATGCGAAAGATAAGAATGGGATTAAAGAAAATCCATGATGAGTATGGTCAACAGGATTTGATAATTTCATTTAACAGGTCAGGTAGCATTGCTGCCGGTATGCTGTCAGGTCACTATAAGGATGTTCAAGTTTTAGTAATAGATAAAGTAAAACGTATAAAAACTGACTATGATGTTGAAACAAAAACATATGATGTTGGTTCTTTAGTGACCATACATACCGACAAATTAGAAAATAGAAAAATATTAATTCTATTTTTTGTAGTTGAAACAGGCTCGACTTTAAAAAAAGGTTTGGAATACTTAGGAAAATTAAAAATTAAAGGCAAAATAAATGTTGCTACACTTTTTATATCCAAACAAGCAAAAAAGAATTTGGAAAATGTATTTTCTGTTTATGAAACGTCCTGTATTGACAGCATACTGAAAAAATTTCCTTGGCTGTTTGACGTATACCAGATTGATAAATGATAAAATACAAAGAGCTTAAAAATGAAAAATAATTATCGATTAAAACAAATTACAGTAATTGGTGATTCTGATGCGCCAAAAGAAACGTGTGATATTTCATATCGCATTGGCAAAATTATTGCAGAGTTAGGATATACTTTAATAACCGGAGGTAGATCGGGTGTAATGGAATATGCTTCGCAAGGAGCGTTTGAGAATGGAGGCTTAACAATAGGCATAATACCTTCTGTAGAATTAAAAGATGCGAATAAATGGTGTAAGGTCGTTATACCAACAGGTATAGGTCATGCTAGAAATGTTTTAACTATTTTATCTGCGGATATTGTAATTGCGATTGGAGGTGCAGCAGGCACTTTATCCGAAGTATGTTTAGCCTGGATACATAATAAACAAATAATAACGATGAGCGGTTATGGTGGTTGGTCTGACAAACTGGGCAATTCAGTTTTAGATCATAGAAGGTCAGAGAAAATATATGAATGCAAAAATCTTGAAGATTTAACTAAAATCTTAGAAAAATAGAATTAAATCCACTTCCATATCAGATTAAATGATGAGTTAAAATGGATAATTATATTGAGTTAAGTTTTGACGGTGAATTAATACGCAATACTGTATGCCGAGAAACAGCCAAATCTGAAGGTCATAGCTATGGAATATCTTATGTTTTTTTAACCAGCGAGGACAGCTTCTTACTTCAGCTACGAAGTTTCAAAAAACCAAGCCAACCTGGTCTATTGGATATGTCGGCGGGAGGTCATGTTGAATTGCGTGATGCTGAAGGAGTTACTGATATTGATGATGTTTTTCAAAAAGCAGCAGTTCGAGAGCTTGAGGAGGAGCTTGAGATTTTGCTCGATAGAAAATTCCTTCAATTTTTTATGAAATTTCATGTAAACAATACGGCCGTTAATGGAAAACGATATCGTAAGTACTACAGGATTTATACATGTGAGGTTGATATGAACAGACTCAAATATAAATTAAATAAAAAAGAAGTTGAAGATGTCAAATGGATGACAAGAAAAGAAGTTGTTGATTTACCTGTGGAAAAGATAACAAAAGAACTCGAAAGGTTCCGGAAAGCAGATGATATGATAAAACAGCCATTACTTGTTACCGCTGCGATAATCACGGATAAAGATAAAATTTTACTAATTCAAAGAGCGAGAGAACCCTACGAAAATTATTGGTCTTTTGTAGGTGGATGTGGAGCATTTGGAAGAGTGGGTGATCCTTTTGAAGCGGTCAAAGGAGAGGTGAAAGTTGATTTGAAATGCAAATTCAATCCTACTTTTTTTCGATTTAATTATAAAGTTTTTGATGGAAAACGTACGCTTACATTGTTTTTTCATGGAAATATTGAAGGAGAACCAGATCCAACACCGGAATATGTGCGGAAATATGAATGGTTTGATTTAAAAGAAGCTTCAAAAATGAAACTGGGTTTTGATCATAACGAGATTCTTAAAAAATTTATAGATAAGTGCCAATTCGGGTAGGGTGAGAGTGATATTGAGTAAATACCGGTAGTATCAATATGGCAGAAGAACCAAATAATACGAGAAGATTTAAAATGGAGGGCAGCTTACAGGCATACCTCGCAGAATATTCATCACTACGTCATGAGAACATCGCAGCCTTAGGGCATCGCCTGCAAATCATCAGCCTGGGTTTCGTAGGTTTAACAGTAATAGTGACTGGTCTTCTCACCACCAAGCAACTGCCAGATGGGCTTAGAATTGCCCTCCTGATTCTGATCCCACAACAACTATCAAAAGCTGCGTTATATAGATGGCTCGGAGAGTACTGGCGTATTGTTAGATCTGCTATTCACATTAGAGAAAAAATAGAAAAACGCGTCAATTCCCTTCTTAAAGAGGATGTTCTAACGTGGGAAACCTGGTTGTGCAATCGAGGTAAGGATAAGCATAGTGACCTCGGGCAAATAGCGGCCGTTTTTATGATGTCTACAATGGGCTATATCTCATCCATTCTTGGCTTGTGCTTGCTGTTCACAGAAATAAAACTTACTTGGGGTTTATGTGCAGCCGTTGTCTTTACTATTTATGCCTTTTTTGTAGTTCTTTGTATAGAAATAGTCTTCTACGTGAATTTTCTTAAAAGGTGGTCAGAAGTTCGAAAGAAAGATCACATCTCTAATTCTTCGTCCGAAGCTTAATCTTCCTTTGGTCTGAGAAACTCAACAGCAGCACAGCTTTATGACAGTCATTACTGAAAAGAAGCGGCTTTTAATGGAAAATGGCGTTTGACAAATCAGCCGCAAAGTGGCTATTATTCATTTCATATGAATCTACAAGAGGAATTTGATGAGGTCAGTGTGAGCAAAGAATTTAAGCATAATGTTATCGCAATTGTTTATGATTTTGACGGCACGCTGACTCCCCAGCCGATGCAGGAATATACGGTTTTGCCGGAAATCGGTATCAAGGATGGGAAGAAGTTCTGGGAACAGGTAAACCAGGAGGCTGCGCGGACGAATGGGGAGGCAATCGTAACCTATATGCGTTTGATGCTTAAAGAATCCAAATCCAGAGATTTTCCAGTCACTGCTGCGAAGCTGAGAGCATTGGCGAAAAATATCAATTATTTCCCGGGTGTTCAAACTTATTTTAAGCGAATAAATGACTATATTAAAAAGCAATTTGGCCGGGGCGTAGAAGTCAGGCATTACGTAATTTCAGCGGGCTTGAAGGAGATAATCTCAGGAACGAGTATTGCAAAGTATTTTTATAAAGTATTTGCTTCGGAATATTATTACAACGAGTACGGAGCGGCGACTTTCCCAAATGTAGTAGTGAACGACACGGTAAAAACTCAGTTCATTTTCAGAATTAATAAAGGTAAAGAGAGCCTGAATGAAAACATTAATCTGCATATGCCTATGCATCTGCGGCCCATACCTTTTCAAAACATCCTGTATATAGGCGATGGTCTGACAGATGTTCCGTGTATGACGGTGATTAGAAAAAATGGTGGGTCTGCTATAGCCGTTTATAAGCCTTACAGCTCTCAGGGTAAGCAGATATGCAAGGAGTTATTGAAAGCCGAAAGAGTGGATTTTATTGCTCGAGCGGATTATAAGAGTGGAACTGAGCTTGACCGTTTGATAAAATTATTGTTAGGGATTATGGTTGAAGGGATTCGATATGGTAAAGAATCCTTTAGGCAAACAAGGAAGTATGGCTTATAAGGAGAACTATAGCAATGAGGTATCGACCACCTACACAGCTTCATGCAAGCTTATATATGAGGGCTAAAAAAAGAAGTACCGGTTCTAAGGTTAGTGAAGAGGCAAAAACCGGAAAGTCCTTATCTAACAAGAAAGCCGACAGAACGAAAAAGTAGCATTCAAATATTTTATAACAAATTAGAACATTACAGGCCGGGCAAATTATGTTCTTTGCTTACCTGTTTTAATAATTCAAGAAGCTCGGTCAGGCTCTGGCTGATAATATCGGTATTACTGCAGACGCTCATAAAATTCGTATCTCCGTCCCATCGCGGGACGACGTGGGTGTGAAAATGCTCGGGCAGTCCGGCTCCGCTGCATCTGCCGAAATTCATACCGACATTAAAGCCGTGAGGTTTTATCGCCAGCGAGAGGGCTTTTTGTGATGCTCTAATCAGTTTGAACATGTCCAGCAGCTCATCATCGTCCGCCTTCTCAAGCTCGCCAATGTGCCGGGCCGGTGCTATAAGTATATGGCCGTTGTTATAAGGATATAGATTCAGTATTACGATACTTTTTTCTGTTCGCCAGAGAACCAGGTTTTTGTCGTCATCCTGTGAGTTTTCCAGGTAATGGCAGATAAAGCAATCACATTTTTTGTCAAGTCCCTGCACGTAATTGATTCGCCAGGGCGCCCACAAATTTTCACGTTCCAATTTGCTTACCTCCACTAAAAAGTCGTAAGTGCGTTCTATTCAAGAATTTTCATTGTTAAATTTTGTTTTATTGTTATCTTCGGTTTTACGTCGATGCCCATTGGTATAGATGATTCCATCTCCATTTGGTACTGCTGATTGTATTGCTCTGTTTGTCCGGTGTCGATGTTGAAAAGCTCTTGTCCTTCGCCTTGTAAACCGAGAAGCTTATAGCCGCTTAGGAAGCCGAACGTCCCTTTCATCTGGAAGCTGCCGGAATAGGGTATCGGCCAGCTCATAGGGACCGAATCGGCTAACTTATAAGAGCTGCTTATCACGGCCTGTCGGCCTTTTTCATTAGGGCGGATTTCTTCAAGTTTATAAGTAACCTCTCTTGCCTTTCGCATGACCATAGGAGACGGTATTGATAATGTAGATTTCCAGGTTTGTCCGGCCGCTACTCCTTTGGGCGGATTTTCCAGACTGGAAACCGAATCCCACAGGAACCACTGCGATGCGATAAAGTCGCCAATCATATCGGCCTGTTTGATTCTGCCGCCGTCGGTGTTTGTTATAAACGCTTTTTTGCCGGCTTCTTTTAGCAGCTTGTCCAATTGCGAATAGTCTTCAATTTTGCCGGTAGGCTCGACTGCGAATTTATAAGTCCTTCCGGCAAGATGCTCGGCGGCGTCTTTGTGCGATCCTTTGCTTCGCGTTACTTTAACTGATTTGCACGCTGCCTCAATAGTTGTAAGGCCGTAGGGATTTATTTCGATTGGTGTATATGTTACGACCATTTCCAGTGACTCGGCGGACTTATCGGGGGGCTTATTATCCGATTTGGTTAGTCTTCCCGTCGGATCCCAATCGATGGTTATCTCTCTTGTGGAGACGAATTTATATTCCAGGGGCCGGCCATCCTGCCAATCCACTGTAAGGAGTGCTTTGTTTTTGGTTAATAGATTTCGTATCCCTGAACCCGGCCCGCAACCTCCACATATAACCATAATAACAATCGTTGGTATTATCAGTGCTGTTTTCAACCTCAATCCTTTTCTACAGGTTTATTGTTTTCAAACATTTCATGGAGTGGTCTTTAAGGGTTCTAATCAATTCTTTCAATGCGGTGAATGCGAGTCGCGCTCATTCGCAGCATATCAGGTTCTTTTTCTTGTTTTGTTGCCAGGGGATCCACGGCAATCCAGTCGGACCTGAATTCTTCGGTATATTTTTCGATTTGCCCCGATGCCAAATCCAGTCTTAGCTCGCCTGTATATGTCTCAGTGTTATCGAACAGCGACGAAAATACACCTGTCGATTGTTCTTTGTACAACTCTTTCGCTTTTGCCGCAGAAGGAACAGCGTTCATCTGAGCGACGGCGATTTGGCGGCCGTCTGTCTCGCTGATTTGCTTTATTTCATAAATTCGCTCGAATGATTTCGAGCCCATCGGACCAAAAGAAAAGGTCTTTATATCACTCCAGGTCTTTCCCGGGATTAATTGCTCATTCTTGACAGCCGGCAGTGCCGGAATGCTGTGTTGTTCGGTTATTGCCTGTATGGAAAGCAACTGTGTCGCCCTTGCATTATTCCTTGTGCTGCCTGCTACTGCGGCCCTTGCGTCGTTTACATCAATAACGTTTGAGACCTCACCGGAGGCGGTTAGTTCTATGGTATAGCTTTGCCCGATTAATTTGTTTAAAGGGTTATCCCGGTCTTTTTCCCGGGAGCTGTCGAAATCCAGAACGATATTGTCTTTGACTTTGGCTAAGTATTTCAGAGCATTGATAGTAATTTTTACAACGGTGCTGCCTTCGTCGTCAACACTTTGTGTTTGCCGGGTGAAGGTCAATTCGATTTTGTTACCGCTGTGACCTCCTACGAAACTCTTTGGTTTGTTTTTCAAAGGGCCTTCCCACAGAACGCCCCTTTCTCTGTCTGTTGTAACTTTATAAGTTATCCGGTCTTCCGGGGCCAGCTTCAACGCCGGTTGTACAGTAGGACTCTTGACATAAAACTCTGAATCCCAAGACTTCAGCTTTCCGTTGATAAACACGAGCTTGAATCTTTGGCCGCGGTAGACTGCCATACTTTCGCCCGAATCTTGCGGGCGTGTTGATAATACGGCTGTGAAGAGTGCAGCCTGCTGGACCATATCCCACTGAAAATCGTCTTTGCCAAAAGGGCCGATCAACTTCTCCACTTCCGACGGTGTTAGTCCCACATGAAGCTTAGTCCAATTCTGTTCCAAGTTCAACTGTTGATCGCGCAGCCTCTCGATTTCTGCCTGTTGTCGGGCCATCTCTTTCTGTTTGCGAGCTGCTTCCTGCGGCTTAACTTCGGTCTGGATAGTGTCTTCGGCATGGTCGGTGCATCCTGCCGCCATAAGTATTACACAGATTATAGCTAATGCGGCAAAACCACAGGTTGTGACTTGTCTCATTACGACTTCTCCCAGTAAATAACTGATTGTGTGGCAATTTCAAGAGCCTATTATACATTTGCTCTATTCAAAGACAACGATTTTTCTTTATTTACCGTCAAGTAGATGTTAGAATTCAACTTTTGTTTTTTTGAATTACTTTGTCAATTGTTTTTGGAGAAACCGGATTATGAAAAGTGATACAGTCAAAAAGGGTTTCCAGAGGGCCCCTCACCGAGGCCTGCTTCACGCCTGCGGCCTTAAAGACCGCGATATCGACAAGCCGTTCATCGGCGTCGCCAACAGCTTCTGCGAAATAGTTCCGGGCCACGTTCACCTCAACAAGGTGGCAAAAATTGTTAAGGATGCTGTTCGCGAGGCGGGCGGTGCCCCTTTCGAATTTAATACGATAGCGGTCTGCGACGGCATTGCTATGGGTCATACCGGCATGAAATATTCTTTAGCCTCACGTGAAATCATCGCTGATTCCGTCGAGACTATGGCACGGGCACACTGTTTTGACGGCCTTGTATGTATCCCCAACTGCGACAAAATCATACCCGGAATGTTGATGGCCGCTGTAAGACTGAACATTCCGACGATTTTTGTCTCCGGGGGGCCTATGGCTGCCGGCAAAACAAAAGATGGAGAGACGATTGACCTTATCAGCATATTCGAGGGCGTTGCCGAGTTCAACGCCGGCAAAATTGATGAAAGCCGGCTCAAAGAGCTTGAAGAAACCGCCTGTCCGGGTGAGGGAAGCTGCTCGGGAATGTTTACCGCCAACTCGATGAATTGTCTTTGTGAGGGTATAGGAATGGCGCTGCCCGGCAATGGAACAATTCTGGCCGTTGATCCCAAACGCGAACAGCTTTATAAAGCAGCGGGCAAGCAGATTGTTACCCTTATAGAAAATGACATAAAACCGCTGGATATAATCACCGAAAAATCATTAGACAACGCCTTTGTTCTGGATATGGCGATGGGCGGCTCGACCAATACCGTCCTGCACGCACTGGCACTTGCCAATGAAGCGGGCATAAAGTACGACCTGGAGCGCATTAACGCAATCTCCGCCAAATGCCCCAATATCTGTAAGGTATCTCCGTCGAGCAAATATCACATAGAGGATGTTGACGCCGCCGGTGGTATAAGTGCGATACTAAAAGAAATCAGTAAGCTTCCGAATCTACTTAATACGGATTGCATGACGGCAACTACCTCCACGCTTGGAGAGAATATAGCGGATGCTGAGATTAAAGATGCCGAGGTTATCCGTTCGCTCGATAACGCATACTCAAAGACGGGCGGGCTGGCTATTCTAAAAGGCAATCTTGCCCCCAGAGGCTGCGTTGTCAAGGCCGCCGGCGTTGCACCTGACATGCTGACACATACAGGTCCTGCGGTTATCTTCGAAAGCCAGGAGGAGGCCTGCGACGGTATCCTTGCCGGTAAGGTAAAGGAAGGCGATGTCGTGGTAATTCGCTGCGAGGGCCCGAAGGGCGGCCCGGGTATGCAGGAAATGCTGAGCCCCACAAGCTATATTATGGGGGCGGGTTTGGGTGAATCCGTTGCCCTTATTACGGACGGCCGTTTCAGCGGCGGAACAAGAGGCGCCTGTATCGGCCATATCAGCCCGGAAGCGGCCGTAGGCGGGCCTATCGGATTACTGAAAGACGGTGACATAATTGAAATCGACATTCCCGGTAACCGGTTGAACGTAAAGCTCTCCGATGACGAATTGGCCGAACGTAAAAAGGCCTGGACGCCGCCCGCTCCAAAGATAACCAAAGGCTGCCTTGCAAAATACGCCTCAATGGCCACCAGCGCCGACACCGGCGCCGTCCTGAAGTGGAAGATTTAGACTTAGTCAGGAGTGAAATTCTACTGGCATTGTTCGCACAAGTTTGTATAATAGTATAGATGATTACTCTCGAGATTAAATACGATGAATGAACGAATTATAATCGATGCGAACATCTGTCATGGACAAGCCTGCGTGAAAGGTACGCGCATACCTGTTCATCAGATTATCCATATGCTGGCAAATGGGGACACAATCGAAGAGCTTCTGAAAGAATATCCCTCTCTTACACGTGATGACATTTTAGCCTGTCTGGATTACGCCGCCTCTCTGGCTGAGGAGCAGGTTACACCTATAGGCGGATAAAGAATAAGAAATGGATATACTTGTAGATGAGAATATTCCTCTGGCGAGTGTTGAGCAGCTACAGCAGATGGGCCACAATGTGCTTGATATCCGGGGTACGTCTGACGAAGGTATGCCGGATGAGTTTCTTTGGAGTACGGCCCGTCAGGAAAAACGATTGCTGATTACAACGGACAGGGGTTTCGCGCATTATCGTGACATGAAGCATCACGGCCTGCTGATTGTGGCTCTGCGCAGGCCAAATCGTCTCAAAATCAACGAACGTGTCATCAAGGCCATAAAAACGTTTTCTCCTGAGCAATGGCCGGGTCTGCTGGTTATAATGCGTGATAAGACTATGAGCACTTGGCGCCGGGGTGAATAGAAACCGCCGAACGTAAAAAGGCCTGGACGCCGCCCGCTCAGCGGATAACCAAAGGCTGCCTGCAAAATACGCCTCAATGGCTACCAGCGCCGACACCGGCGCGGTCTTGAAATGGTAGAGAAAATATGGAGAAGAGAATGTAGGTTTTGCAAGCTGGAAAGACAAGAAATGACTACTATGAGTTTTGTACTTGATAAAAATGTTTTTATTGGTACTAACCAACAAGAACTTTGTAAATTTGTCGGATCAAATACTGTTATTCTTCCGGAAACGCTTTTTTACGAGTGTTATACCAGCAATGAACTTTCTGATAAAAAGTTTTTTAAGCGACTTTATCAATTGCTTAAGGGTGGTGCTTACGTTACCTATCAGCTAATGCAAATTATTCGAGATGAGGGAGAAAATTTGTCTCCATGTTCCTGTATCATTGACTATTCCGAAACAGACAACCTTCGTACGAGAGGTTTTATAGAAGAAAAAACTGTTGGTAAAGCAGAAATTGATGAAAAGAAGAAAGACCGGTCAAAAATGGCAATATCCATCAAGAAGCTTGCTTCAACAATATTTCAGAAATTAGAATCTGATGATCCTGATTGCTTGAGGGAAATGCGCCGTTTACAAATGAACAGAAAAGAGCGATTTCGCAAATGGATTGAAATTGCTGACCAGAATGACATTCATGATTTAGCGACTAAAAGTTTCCGTAAGCATGTAGCGGCCCCAAAAAGGTTTTGTTTATCAACGGATTGGTTAAGTTGGCACAATATGAGGTTAATGTATACTTTCGCTTTAGAATATTCTTATTTGGGGATAACGGGTTACTGTCCGAAAGACGAGAATGCTGAACGTGACTTAATGGATATTGAATATCTCACATTTTTGGCGAAATCCGATGGTTTGCTAGCCGGCGACAAAAAACTTGGTTATCTTGCCAAGGCTACATTTCCAAATAAGAAAGTTTATTCAAGCGTCCAGGATGTCAGTGGTTAATAGCAAGGTACTATATTGTAGAGCTGGTCTGCATTTTGAATGTTCATAGTAGGGCGGTTGCTATAACAAGCGGATTTGTGTATAATTAAAGTAATCAGACAGAATGCTCAGGACTACATTATGGAAATAGAACTGATACTTAAAGATTTCAAACGGCAGATATCCGAGCTTTATGGGCAGCGGCTTAAAAAAGTCGTGCTCTATGGCTCTTATGCAAGAGGTCAGGCCAATGATGAACATTCGGACATCGATCTGGCCGTTGTGCTGGCAGGGGCGGTTGATCCCTGCAAAGAGATCGACCGAATGGCCGATATATTTACAGATTTGAATCTCGAGCATAATGTTCTGATAGCGGTATATCCGGTCTCCGAGAGTAATTTCGATAAAATCGAAAGTCCCTTTCTTATCAATGTCCGTAAGGAAGGTATAACCGTATGAGCCAGATTGAAGCGCTTATCGAAAAAGCCCGCAGATATTTGAGAAGTGCGGAGTTATTGATTCAGGATGGTGATTATGACTCTGCTGTTTCGCGGTCATATTATGCGATGTTTTATTCGGCAGAGGCGGCGCTGCTTAAAAAGAAAATGACTTTTACTTCACACAAAGCTGTCATTTCTGCTTTTGGTCGGTATTTTGTGAAAACAGGGATTTTTGAAAAACGGCTGGGTAGAGACCTGAATATTGTTTTTGACGAGAGACAATTAGGTGACTATGAGTCTAACTTTTCAATATCAGAAGACAATGCCCGCCATACGTTGGAAAGTGCCCGAGGATTTGTAGACGAAGTTGCAGAGTGGCTGAAATCAGCTTTGTCGGATGATTGATGGTAATAGTATGCCGTGGTATGTTGCAGGATTGCATTTTGAATGCATACAATGCGGGCGTTGCTGCTCCGGGCCGGTGGAAGGTTATATCTGGGTTACGAAGCCGGAGATTGAGTTCATAGCGGAATTTCTGAAAATGACAAAAGGCGAGCTGCGCCGAAAGTATCTCAGGCGTGTGAGCCTGCGAACAACGATTATCGAACATCGTACAACCAAGGATTGTATTTTTCTGCAAAACATAGAAGGCGAAAGAAGATGTATTATTTACCCCGTCCGCCCGAGCCAGTGCAGGACGTGGCCTTTTTGGTCTGACAATATATCCAGACCTGACGCCTGGAATAAAGCGGCGGAAAAATGTCCCGGTATTAACAGAGGCAAAATTTATACCTGCGAAGAAATAGAAAAAATCAAAAGGAACAAAAAATGGTGGCAGGATACGGGGCAAACAAAGGGCTCGATAAAAAAGTAGCTGAAATATACGGCTGGCTGGCTGGGCAAATCCGCGAACATAATAAGCTAACAGGCCAATGCAGGGCTTGTGGTAAATGTTGTGATTTCGACGGCTTCGACCACCGCCTTTTTATTACGGGGCCGGAATTGATGTACCTGACTGCAAATCTCGGCGACGAAAATGTAATGCCGATGACGACAAGCCGATGCCCTTACAACATCGAAGGCAAATGCACAGTCTATGAATACCGTTTCGCCGCCTGTAGAATCTTTTGTTGCAGCGCCGATGCGAATTTCCAGAGCGAATTGAGCGAGACAGTTCTAAAAAAACTTAAATCCCTCTGTGAAGAGTTCCAAATTCCCTATCGTTACAACGACCTTGCCTTTGCATTAAACGCCTTTGTGGACGGCTAATACTTGTCAATCGGCTGCGGGATGTCGTCCTGCGGGTCACATAGATTGATGTATTTTACGCCACCTGAGAGTGTACCGTACTCTTTGTAATAGCTGTATAGCTTCGCTATTTTCTGCTCGTCGGTTGATTCCAGATAGCGCTGCCACTCGCCTATCTTAGCTCCCCACATAATTTTGGTATTATCCTTTGAATAAAGAATGATATGTGGAAGCTTGCGGTTTTTTCGGCCGTCAAAATTACTCATGTCGAGCCTGTTGATTTCGCTGAGTAATGGTTTTTGAGTTGTTTCAATTCTGTCGCGTCGTTCGAGCCGGTCTAACAGAGTAATAGCCGCCGCGAGGTCATCGCCTTCCCAGACCTCGCCCAACTGCGGGATATTTCTCCCCGCCGACAATCCCGTTATCTCAACTATCGACAGATTCGGCATTTCCACAAAATCGAGCGTCACCTGTTCGGCATCCACGTAAAAGCTGCGCTTGCCCGACTTAATCAGTCCCATGGGTCTTCGCCAGCGCCCTTCAATGAGCAGCGCATTGTGCGTGGTCCGCACTTTTACGTTATCCAGCCACGCAAACCGCCTGTCAATATTCTGCTGCACCAGGGCTGCGGCATTTTCATCGATTCTTAAATCCTCTAAATCACTTATGGCCGCTGTCAGGGCCTTTTGCTTTAGTTCGTCGTTCACCCAGGCCGGGACATCCACTAATTCCAGCTCAACCTCACCTTCCATGGGGGGGGTGGTTTCTTTTCTATATCTATCTAAATATAGCAGACCGATGGCTGTCCCGCCCAAAACACATACCATTAATGAAATCTTAAAAGAGCTTATCAAACTCGCGAAGAGCCGGATGCGTTGTTTTGTCTTCTTCCCTTTTGAGGTGCCGGACTTCAATGATATTCGTTGAGACTTGCTTTTTGTTTTTTTCCTTCTGGCCGCCATAATATCGAATCACGCTTAATGCCTGAGGAGCGGGGAATACGCGGCTTCGATGATTTTAGAGCAAAAATCGCTCATCGTTAATCCCGCCTTCGCCGCCGCCTTGGGCAAAAGTGAATGTGTTGTAAAACCCGGAATAGTATTAACCTCCAGAGCGTAGGCGATTGGCTCATCACTCAGGATAAAATCAACCCTTGCGAATTGCCGACAGCCAAGCGCACCGAAACAATCCATCGCATCCTGTTCGATTTGAGCTATCAGGGCCGGTTGGGTTATCGTATCGAACAAATACTCTGTTTGCTCGTCAATATATTTTGCCTGATAATCATAAAAGCCGGTTTTGCTTCGAATCTCGATAATTGGAAGCGTCTGCTTTTCTAATATTCCGACAGTTATTTCTTTGCCGGGGATGAATTGTTCAATCATACAATCGCCGAACTCTTTTAGGGTTTGCTCAGCGGCGATGATAACTTCCTGCACGTCGGTAACAATTCTGACACCCACACTGCTGCCTTCTCTTATGGGTTTAACAACGTATCCATCTGCAAGGTACTTCAATTGTATCTCAAGCCGGTTAATATCAGAGTCTGCGTTAAACTCAATCGCCGCTGGTGTAGCCACTCCCGCTTGGGCAAAGAGTTCTTTGCTTGCCATTTTATCAAATGCCAGTTTGCTTTCGGCCGGTCCGCTTCCGGTATAGACAAGAGACTTGTCCTGTAGTATTTGCTGTAGCCGGCCGTCTTCGCCGAATTTGCCGTGCAGTGCAGGAAAGAACACATCGATGCTGTTATCTTCCAATATATCAAGATTATCCGGTTGAATATCTGCTGTAACCACATCAAAGCCGCCGGCTATTAAGGCCTGCGAAATACAATGACCGCTTTGAAGGCTTATATCCCGTTCTGACCCGATTCCACCGGTAAGGACAGCTATTTTTAATTTACCGTTCACGTTCTTTGTAGTTCCTTAATCCCATATCTCGACTTCAAGCTCCAGTTCGACGTCGAACTGTTCTTTGACCTTTTCTCTGATGGTCTCTATAAGGCTCATGACGTCGTGGCTTGTACATCCTTTTTCGGCGATTATGAAATTTGCATGCTTCTCACTGACTACGGCCCCTCCGATCCGAAGTCCTTTGAGGCCTGCCCTGTCTATTATAGCGCCCGCGGAACCACCTTGCGGGTTCCTGAAAATGCAGCCGGAATTTTTCGTGTTTAGCGGCTGATTATTCTTTTTGTAAATCCATATTTCTTTGACCGTCCGCATGATTTGCTCTGAGTCGGACTCATTAAGTTTCAGCCGGGCGCTTAGAATGAATTTTGCCGTGATATTTGTTCGGCGGTAGTCGAATACAAGCTCCGGTTTGCTCTTTTCGAAAACGTTACCGTCGTTGTCCATTAGTGTAACGGTTTCCACTACAGAGCCAAAATCTCCGAAGTTGCCGCCAGCATTCATTTTCACGGCCCCGCCGACGGAGCCGGGTATTCCTGTCAGGGCCTCGATGCCCGACAGTCCTTTTTCCACACACGTCAAAACCAGCTTGCTTAGTTCCGCTCCCGCCCAGGCGGTAACCTCTTCACCGTCGAATTCTATCTGTGAGAACTGCTCGGCCTCCAGCTTTATCACTGCTCCTCGCAGCCCTTCGTCACTGATCAACAGATTAGAGCCGAATCCCATAACGTAAATCCGGATATTGTTGTTAGTGCATCGCCGGACAACTTCTTTTAGCTGTCTGACTGTTTTCGGGGCGATAAAATAATCCGCCGCTCCCCCGAGTCCGTACCATGTCCGTTTCGCTAACGGATAATCGGTCTCAACTATTTCTTCCAACCCGTTGAATATATTCATCTGCTACTTTCCAAATATCACCTGCACCCATAGTTACTACAACATCGCCGTCGGCGGCATTGGTCTGTAAGTAATCACAAATGGCCCCAAAGCCATCGATAAATAACGCCTCATTTCCGTTGGCCTGTATCCTTTCGGCAAGTATTTGGGCGTTAATTTCTTTTTTGGCCGACAGTGAATCCCGGACGAAATAAATCTCCGGCACAATTGTTATATCGGCAAGCTTAAAGCTTTCCGCGAAATCATCAAGCAAAAATCTTGTTCTGCTGTATTGGTGCGGCTGAAAAACACACCAGATTCGTTTCGGTTGATATCTCTGCCTTATTGCCTGCAGCGATGCCCTTATTTCTGTTGGATGATGAGCATAGTCGTCAAGAACCGTAATTTGGCCTAACTGCCCCTTCAGCATCAGCCTGCGGTCAATGCCTGTAAAGCCCGGCAGCAATTCGAGTACCAGCTCGGCTTCGAGCCCGGCGTTGACTGCCATTGCTGTTACGGCTAATGCGTTTAGAATATTATGCTTACCCGGTACCGAAATCCGGGTTGCCCCCAACAATGTAGCATTATGATAAACATCAAAAGTATAAAGGCCGTCATCTAATGAGATATTCCCGGGGTAAAAATTACAATTTTCATCCAATCCGAAAGTCTTACAATGGAGTTGACGTTCAATTCGCCGGATAATTTTTGCAACGTTTTTATCCTGTCCGTTGGCAATCAACACGCCTTGCGGTTTTATGCCAAGGGCGAATTCGCCAAAAGTTTTGACTATCTCGTCTTCATTCTTATAATAGTCCAGATGGTCCTGCTCGATATTCAGTATGCAGGCGATTTTCGGTTTTAAGTTAAGAAAGCTTCTGTCATATTCACACGCCTCGGCCACGAAATATTTACCGTCCGCGGCCTCCGACGAGGTGCCTAACTGGCTGACTAAAGCCCCAATGATAAAGTTTGGTTCCAGACCGGCCTCTTTGAGCACATAGGTAAGCCATCCGCTCGTTGTGCTTTTGCCGTGAGTGCCGCTTACTGCAATGCCCTCATAGCAGTCCATTAACTGCCCCAGCATTTGGGCGTATTTATAGACTTTGTACCCTCGCTGCCGTGCTAATTTCAATTCCGGATTATCTTCTTTTATTGCCGCCGAGATAACAACCGCATTCGTTCCCACCTTGAGGTTCCTTTCCCGGTGGCCGATTGTTATTTCAGCTCCCCTCTGCCTAAGTCCGTCTATAACTTCGCTTAGTGTTTCATCTGAGCCGGTTACAATCGCCTCGTTTTTCATCATAAGCTGTGCCAGCCCGCTCATCCCTATGCCGCCGGCACCGACGAAGTGAAATCTCTTGCCCGCTATGCTTAGTTTGTCCTGAATGACTGTCGCTTCGTATTTGCCGGAAACTTTTATTCGATCTTTGTAGGTTTGCACATTCGGCTGATTCATAGCATCCTTTCTGTGGTATTCTTTCCTTAACAAAAGCAAAGGCAGTCTAACACAGGAAGCTTGCGAATAAAAGAAAAAAACGTTATCAACATAGTAGAACATCGAACGCCCCAAATAGTCATTAAAAAAGGG